>JAFTWG010000007.1 GCA_017465405.1 Alphaproteobacteria bacterium | reverse complement strand
TCATAATTATTCTCCTTTTGGCGGGTTCATTTCAATACGGTAAATTTCCTGATTTTCAATGTCAATGGGCGGAATGATAATGGGCATCATGCCTGCATTGGCAGTGAGGTTTGAAACAAGCGCTCTGGCATAAGGGAAAAGGGCGTTAAATGTTTCAATGTGTGCCTGCTCTTTTACAAGCTCGCCCTCCCACTGAAAAATGCCCTGAATTGTGGCGGTGATTCCAAAATTCTCATTGCCGTCTTTATCGGAGATTTTAACGGTAAAAATGCCCTCGCAGGTGTTTTCCTTGCCGTATTTAACATTGTGAGAATACTGATTTTTAAGCTGGAGCTTAGTAGCACCGGGGAGCTTGTTTTTAAGCTCGATATTTGAAACCTTGTAGGCTTTTAATGCAAGTTTTTTCATAAGGCACTCCTTTTTGTTTGATAAAATGATTTTATCACAGTGAAGTGATTATTGCAATAATTTTATAAAACAAACTTATTTCTATATAACAAAAACGGAACGATAGTGCCATCGCTCCGTTTTATCTGAAATCAAATAACTCTTTAGGGGTTATATCTATAATTCTGCAAAACTTAAAAACCACATCCAGTGATACACCTACTGTTGCCAACTCTATAGCACTCATGTGACTTCTGTCAATTTCAAGTAATTCCGCAAGTTGCATTTGCGTTAATCCTTTTCTTTTTCTGTAATAAGCTATATTCAATCCAAGGTTCTTATATTCACTTTGATATTCTTTGTTCACAATTCTCACCTCATTGTAAAATTTTATACTGTGTGAAACATAGAATAAACCTTGTTATACAAGTAGTTTGACTATTGACACAAGTCAAAAGTCGTGTTAAAATGCGCATATGAGACAAAAAGAATTAAAAATCAATCAAAATGTATATCATTCGCTTCTTAATAACACACCGCTTCCCCCACCAGAAACAGGAGGAATAATCGGCGGAAAAGACGGTATTATCACCTGCTATTTCGCAGATAAGGGTGAATCATCCTGTGATTTTTATCGTTATTATCCAAATACGAACAATCTTAATAACATTATTTCATTTTGGGAGAAAAACAACATTGATTTTATGGGAATTTATCACTCACACCCATTGAGAAACGATGAACTTTCTTCCGCTGATATTAAGTATATAAACAATATTATGAATGACATCAAAGATTTCAAGCAAAAATTATATTTCCCTCTCGTCATTCCTCAAACCAAACTTATTGGTTTCTGTGCGGTAAATGTTGCAGATGAAATTAAAATATTTCAAACTGCAATAAAAATATTATAAAATTACAAGGAAGTGTTCTCTATGAAAGAAAACAAAAAGATTATCCGTATTCCTAATGGCTGTTTTTGCAGCGGAAACTGCTCAGACTGCCTGTATGCAAACTTTTATGATGTTGACAGCTACGGCAGAGTTAAATGTAACGGTGGTTACGGCGGATATAACAAACCTGAAGACAGAAACGGATGCTTTCATCATAAAAGAAAATAAGGTGAAATCATATGGGATACAAAGTATCTGAAATAGAGTATTATAAAAAATATCTTTTATACGCTACTATGTTTGAAAAAAATGTTTATATTTGGTCTAATGCGATGACACAAGCTAACAACCATAAGAAAAACATTTATGAGAGAAAAAAACATTTACAAAACAATCTTAACCATACTCAAAGCAAGCTTTCGTCATACAATGTTGCAGATAATATTAAACATTTTGAAAAGGAAGCAAGTGAATATCAAAAAATTTCAAGAATAGCCCTTATAGTTCTTGTTGTTGTTACACTTTTTTGTGTTGCGACAACAGTTCTGGTCGCTTGCGGTGAATCCGGTGTTTCCCCTGCTGAATTCACTTCGTTCTTTTTCAAAGACATCTATAGTTTTATGTATTTACTTGTCTTTGTATTTTTAGGTATCTTTGTCGGTGCTTTCGGTTCAATAATAGGACCGATTTGCATATACATTTACCGAAAAAACAAAAATAAAGCAAAACAAAGCCAAAAAGAAGCCAAAGCACAAACAAAATTTAATCATTCTATGGTTTTAGAAGTGGAAAAAGAGCGATATCAAAACCAAATTCAACAAAACTCTGTTGAAGAAAAGTATATTACTCAAAGACAAGGTGAAATCAGCAATGCATTGATTAAAGCTAAAAACAACCTGAATAATCTTTATGCTGAAAACATTTTGCCCGCTAAATATCGTTCCTTTAATGCCGTTGCAACAATGTATGAATACCTTGAAACAGGAAGATGCACAACAATTAAAGGCCACGGCGGTATTTTTGATACATACGAAAAGGATTTACAAATGGGTATTGTTATCAGAAATCTTGAAAACATCAACGCTAGCTTGTCCAGAATTGAATCCAATCAGCAAATGTTATTCAAAGAATTGAAACAAGCCAATTCAACTTTAAGAACTATAAACTCATCTCTTGATGATATTTCAAAAACAAATGCTCAGATTGCCCATAATACCGCCATTTCCGCTGAAGCAAACAAACAAACGGCTGCTGCGGCTCAATGGTTTACCTGGAGAGCATGGGCACGAGGTTTTTAGAAAAAAGGAGTATAATAAAAATGGATTATATTACAACGACAAAATTTATTGAGCAAAACGATAAAAACTTATTCCCAAACAAGGAATATACAAAAACCGAAATCGTTGCAACCCTTTCTACTATGCCCGATGAAACCACATCGGTATTAAACAAGTTTCCTATGAGAAATCCCAAAATCGCACAAGTTTTAGCTTTATTTGGTCTTGACAGATATTATCTCGGGGATATTGTAAAAGGACTGATTAAATCAATGACATTAAACGGTTTTATGATTTGGTGGGTTGTTGATATTTTCACCGCACAAAGTCGTTGCAGAACTTATAACTGCAAAAATTTAATGAAATCGCTCTCAGACCCTTCGATCGCTCAGAATTTAATCAAGCAAGAAGAAACTATTCAAAACGGCATAAATACTGCAAAAAAATACGCACCTGTAGCTAAAGAGATCGTCAAAGGAGCAAAATCAATCAGAGACAGCTTTGGAGATATCAATTGAGGAACTATTATGGATAAGACTACAACTTCAATGTATAATGCTGGGGTTCACTACTATCACGGAACAGGTGGATACCCTTTAGACTATGATAAAGCATTTCAACATATTTCTGCAGCTGCTAAAGCGGGACATGATGAGGCTATGCACTACTTGGGTGTTCTTTATCAAAATGGTGAGGGAACCGAACAGAATTATCAGCTTGCCATAGATTGGTTTTATAAAGCCATCCAAACAAACAGTAAAAATGGTTTAGCCGCTTTTGAATTAGGTAGGGTGTACCTGTTTGGATTGGGAACAAAAAAAGATTACAGCTTAGCTTTCGACTTTTTTGACTGTGCAATAAAACTCGCTTTAGGAAACACGCAATTATATTATCCAACTGCTTGTTATTTCGCAGGTAGCATTTTGTTGAGAAACGAAAAATATGAAGATGCATTTTCTTATTTCGTTGATGCAGCCGAATACGGCAATTTTGTTGAAGCTTGGTATAATCTTGGAATACTATTAGAGAAAGGCTTTCCAAAGTCTGAATTTAAATCAAAATCAGATTACAAAGAACGAGAAGGCAAAGCCTTTAGTTTTTATAAAAAAGCTGCAGAGTTGGGCGATGTAAACGCAATGTACGATGTAGGAAGAATTTGTATTACATTCTTTCAATTCAAAGAATCCTGTGAATGGTTAGAAAAAGCTGCAGCACACGGACATGAAGAAGCAAATAAGCGATTAAAAGGCGTAAGAAGCTATATGAGGCATCGTGGAATTACATAACTTTTCGGGCGGGCAACGGAGACCCGCCCTTACTTTTTTTCAGGCTTCTCCTTGAGGAGAAGCTGTCACGAAGTGACTGATGAGGTGTAAATCCAAAACAACAAAACACCTCATCCACCGCAAGCGGTCCCCCTTCTCCTCAAGGAGAAGGCTAATTAGGTGCGTCGAAAATCGCCGCACCTTACTTTTTGGTGAAATTTGCATATTTATTTTCTGTTTGGAAAAGATAAATAAAAATTTACTTCCAAAACCATTTACAAAATTTAACTG
>JAFTWG010000006.1 GCA_017465405.1 Alphaproteobacteria bacterium | reverse complement strand
TTAGGATACTTATACAGTTGAGCTTTGTCTATTATATAATAATCAAAACAAACTACGTTTCCCTCTGCATCTATCGTAGGAATGATGATGCTGTTCCTCATTTTATCACAATAATTTCCCTTTGAAGATTTTGCAATCAAGTTTGCTTCTTCCAGTTGAGCGATTGTATATGACTTTTGCTTAGTCATATATTCAATAAAGCAATTAAATGAATTGTCGTGAAAACCAATGCCAAGTTGAACTATGGTTTTTCCTTTTATACCCCAAGCGTGGAGCTGATCGATTGCACTTTTTGCCTTGCTGTTCGTTTTTAACTGTGAATGATAGAACATTGCCGCATCACGCATTAGGTTGTTTGACGAAGGATTGATTTCAGGGAGCGTAATTCCTGCTATGCTCGCAAGTTCTGAAACGGCTGCTTTGTAATCAACATTTTTGATTTTCATTACATATGTAATTATATCTCCGCCTAAACTACAGGCAAAGCAATAAAACGAGGCTGTTTCCGGATATACAACAAAGGATTCCGACTTGCCGCATACAGGACATTTCCCGTGATAATTCTTACCACGTTTAAACAACTCTTGTCTTGATGAAATATAATTAACGATATCGTTTTTAGACTTAATTTCGTTGATTATATCAGCAGGTATTAAGCCTTTAGAATTAGCCATATAGCATCTCCTAAACTATTAAGTATTTAATCTTTCAAAAAGCTTTTTAAGTTTATTAGCCGTGATGGTTTCATCATAATGCATACCCTCATAAGTTGGGTGAAGCACAGGATATGTAGGATGTTTTGTTTTCAATATGAAATGGTTTTCAATCAGCCATTCTATAGTGGTGATTAAATCATCACGACGAACTCTTTTTAGCTTTCCATACTCCGGCAACTTGTCCAATTCGGCATCTGTAATACACTTGCTGTTTGCCCCACGAAGTACATCAGCTAAAACATTTATGCCATAATACCGCTTTTCACTAATATGAGAGAGGCATTGCAAAACGATATGAACAATATCATTCAAATCGTTTTCTTCAAACATAACCGCTTTAACATTGGCTCTTTTTATTGCCTTGCTTTCTTCGTGCTGAGGGTGAGCTTTTACAACTTGAGTTTGTGCCGATGTTTTAGGAGTTGCAGCAGGAAATTCTTTTGCAGGTGCGGGATCGGGAGCGAGTTTGAACATTTCATAATACAACTTTGGTACGATGAATTTTCCGCACCCCGTACCATCTTTTTTATAATTGGTGCAACCAAGGAAATAATTATTTTCTTTTCCCGGTTTAACAATAAGATAGCCGTCTCTGCACTGGTCACATTTTAAAATAGAGAGTTTTCCCGCCTTATACTCATTGGTCATAAATCCGCACACTTCCGGTTCGTTCGTGCAAATGTGTAAACGCAAACCATATGCATTCTTATATCGGAACTGCATAGGATAACCGCAGATAGGGCAGGTTTTCTTTGTGATGTTATTTTGCGGCGGCTCCTCGCTCCAATTACCACGAAGAACAACATTCTTGTAATCTCGCTTTATTTCAAGCAAGAACTCGGAAGGGTTCTGCTCTGGTGCTATAAAATAAACACGGTTTTTAGTTCTTGTCATTGCAACGTAGAACAAACGGCGTTCTTCAGCGTAATCAATAGAGCGATCACCCTTAATTACAAATGCGAGAACGGGATCATCCTCAATTTTTGAAGGGAAGCCATATGTTTCATTGCGACCATTTACAACTATAACGTTATCGTATCCCAAGCCTTTAGAGGCGTGAGCAGTCATAAACGTGATGTTAAGTTTCGGATATTTTACACTTTTGAGTTTGCTTCCACGGTCAATGTATTCAAACAAGCCCGATTTTTCTAATTTATCGCCGTCAAACCCAAATCTACCGAGCAATAGGATAGAAGAATCTTCAGATTTTCCTTCCTTCTTGTTAAATTCAATAATCTGTTCGAGCGCAACTTCAACAGCGTGTGCGATTGCGTAATTTGCACCGCTTTTATTATCGGCATTCAGATTTTTAGGGCTTCCATCATAAGTATAGATAATAACAGGATCAACAATATTTTTAGGAGACTTCAGTTCTTTTGTAATTTGTGCTTCATTTTTCTGAATGAAGTTACCCGCAATATCAATTACTTCCTGCGAGTTGCGGTAGGTCTTTACGATCTTCAAAAGTTTGGCATAGCCCATTTTCTCTTCAAACTTCGTAAAGAGTGTTATGTCAGAACCGCTAAACGCATAAATTGATTGCCAATCGTCACCAACAGCAATTATTTTAGCATCAGTAACTTCCGATAAAGCTGTTACCAAATCAAATCTCTGTCGAGAAATATCTTGATACTCATCTACGATAATATATTTGAAATCAAGTTTCTTTTTCATTTCTTTGACTTCTCGGAGAACCCGTGCGGATTCATTTATCATATCCTCAAAGTCAACGGCATTATTTTCTTTTAAATAACGCTCATATTCCAAATAGCAGTCGTTGCAAATATCCAAGAAAAGTCTTGTACGTACATTTTGAGTAGAATGGTACATACGGTTAAATTCATCCGCAGTAAATCCGTTTGTTTTGAAGTTTGTAATAAAGCGACAAATCAAATTGACAAGTTTTCTTATGTAACGGTTTTCTTCGGTGGATACGAGCTTTTCCATTACCTCTTTGTTGGAACGAGGATGCAACTCAAAACCGTTATTTTCCAGTTCCTCTTGCAAATGTTCTAAGAGTGATCTACGGTCAGAATACTGCGAAAAGGTATATATGAGTTTTGTGCCGTGCTGCCTATGTAGATTGATTTTGTCATTTATAGCTTTTTTATAGGCTTCAAGCTGATCGTCGCTAAAGCGATCATTTTTACCATCTTGTGTAATGCCGAAATGTTCAATGTAGGCAACTTTATCGCCCTGCCGAATAATAAAGTCGGGAGTATAGGGCTTTTTTGAAAAAAGAATATCATACTTATACATCGGCTCATATTCATAGTCGATGTTATTCAAATACAAGAAGTTTGCAATCTCCACCTCTTGATGAGAACGCATTACTTCACTTTGAATTGTTACAGATTTTTTTGTACGAATATCAATAACTTGTTGCTTAAACTCGTTGAGATCGCTTCGCATTGTAGAAAAATTCGACTTTGCAATTTTATTGAAGAAACTATTGAGATCTTCACCTTCATACGGAGCATCAAAGTACGAAGCAAAAAACATAATCAAGTTATTTACAAGACTTTCATTCTTCAATATAGAACTTTTGAAATAATCCTGTAAAACAAAGTATAACTTTGAAGAATCAACAATATTAAGTTTATCCGATGATTGTTTTCTTAGTATAGCATTACCAGTTGAATGGAACGTAGCAATAGGACAATCTATCGCCAAATCTCGATTCAGTTTATCCCGAAGTTCTTGAACCGCCTTATTAGTGAAAGAAACAACAAGAATTTGAGAAGGTTCTATACCTTTTTTCTCAACCAAATATTTAACCTTTGCCGCAACAGTAGTAGTTTTGCCTGCACCTGCACCGGCAATAACGAGACAATAATCTTCGTCTGTCAGTATAACACGGCGCTGATCTTCGTCCAGTTTGATTTGAGGATCGACCTTGCGAAGAATATTATCCAAATAGTGTTGTTCTTCTGTCATTGCACGGCGAATAAAAGACTCATTATGCTCGTCCACAAGAGCTTCAAAATTTATGTATTTTGATAATGTGCCTTCGACAACAGAAAGTGAAAGACCATTGTTTTTGCAGAAAGCATCTAACAATCGGCTATTTTGAAGCACGCCAAAATACTCAACGGTTTTCTTTCCGTTAAGTAGTTTTGCACGATATTCACTTTTTGAAACATAGCGGTTCTGTGATAATGTGGTATCCATATAAACCTTTAAGTCCCACAAACTTTGACATTCGGGACTCTCAAATGACATATTATCAGTGACGCTATTTGTTATCGTTTCTTTCTTTTTAAAGAGTTTAGAAAACAATCCCATATATATGCCTTTCTTTTTTAAACAACGCTTCGATCAATTATTATAAGATATCCTAAAATAATCCAAATACTTTTTGAATGTATCCTGTGCCGAGAGGCAGGTATCGGTAAGGAAACCCTTTTCATGATTCCATTCTTTTAGTCCGCGATAGTAGAACATTTTTATTTTATCCTCTATAATGAAGGGGACTATACCGTGCTTTAAGCATTCCTTGAACATAATCAATCTGCCGACACGACCGTTACCATCTTGGAACGGATGGATGCGCTCAAACTGCACATGGAACTCGATTATGTCTTCAAGTTTTATATTTTCTTTGCTGTTATAATCGGCAAGGAGTTTTTTCATTTCAGCCGAAACATCTTCGGGGAGAGTTGTTTCCATGCCGCCAACTTCGTTAGGCAACTTTTTGTAATCTCCAACGGCGAACCAATCTTTTTTAGCATCGCTTGTACCGGTCTTGAGGATGAAATGCAGATGTTTAATAAACTTTTCGCTGAGCTGCGATTTTGCACTTTCAATGATTTCATCGATACATCGGAAGTGGGTTGCGGTTTCAATAATATCGTCGACACGCACACCCTCATCAGTTATACCGATAGTATTGGTTTCGAAGATATAACGAGTCTGATCGTGTGTGAGGCGACTGCCTTCAATGTGATTGGAGTTATAGGTTAGTTCAATCTGTATTTTATGATAAATTCCGCCGTGGGTCTGACTGCGCTTTTCCTCTTTCAGAATATCGAGCAATGACTGCGGAGCAGGTTTGCTCTTATTGCTTCTTTCGGGCTTCTCAGCGTTTTCGGGGATGTTCCATGTCTTACCTGTAAGGAAAGCACCGGGGACACGACCGGCAGCACAATAATTGCGGACACTACGCTCAGATGTATTCCAAATTAAAGCAACCTCTTTAACGGATAAATATTTCATATGCAGACCTCCAAATTTGCTGTTAATAGTATATCACAATATCGGCAAAATGTCAATTAGTTAAAAATGACGTTTATTTGTATTTTTGCCGATAACGGAATTTTTATTCTGTCCATTGATTAGCCAACACGATTTTATGTGCTGTATGCCTCAACCGGTGCTTTTTATTGCACTGCCAAAGGGGTGATTTTTGTGTGAAAATATCCGCAGTTCTACGAAAAGTTCTAATAGACTTTCTCAAAAATCCATTAGAATTCGGCAAAATCGGAGACGACTTTTAGACTCTGATTTTCACTGTGTTTTTTGATATAAAAATCGTAAAACCCCTGAAAACATCGGGGTTTTCGGGGTTCTTGCTATTGCCGTTATCTTCCGTTAAATTCCGCCAAGTTCGTTTTTTGACACTTGACTCGAAATCAGTTGTACCTCACGGTACCGTGGGTTCGAATCCCACCGCTTCCGCCAAAGAATAACCGCAATCTTTCGGGGTTGCGGTTATTATATTTTTATGTTATGATTTATTTTGGTGGTGATATTATGGAAAATTTAACGCTCAATCAGATTATCAATTCCGATTTTAAGGTAAG
>JAFTWG010000020.1 GCA_017465405.1 Alphaproteobacteria bacterium | reverse complement strand
TTATGGAGAATTAAATTCATTACCTTCATACAATTTTATATAAAACCCACAAATTCCAACAATTCTGTGGGTTTAGAGTCTATTTTTATTTAAATTTTAATATTTGGTCTTTATGATTTTGCTATATAATCTAAATGGGCATCTATTTTATATATCATTGATAAATAAATATGCTATTTATCAAAGGATTATATAATGATTTATGCTTACATCAGGGTCAGTAGTGACCAACAAAATTGTGCTAACCAAAGATTTGAATTGGACAATTATGCTGCTAAAAATAAAATAAAAATCAATGAATATATAGAAGAAACCATATCTTCAAGAAAGCACCTAAAAGATAGGAAATTAGGTAAATTACTGGATAAAATAGGTAATCAAGACCTAATCATCACTACTGAAATATCAAGATTAGGTAGAAATATGCTTGAAGTAATGGGTATTCTTCAACAATGTTTAGAAAAAGAATGTGAAATAATCACAATTAAAGAGAATTACCATCTTGGTGCTGATATACAGAGTAAAGTGCTTGCTTTTGCTTTCTCCCTTGCTGCTGAAATTGAAAGACAACTCATATCTCAAAGGACTAAAGAATGTCTAAAAAGATTAAAAAATGAAGGCAAACATTTAGGAAGACCATATGGATTCACATATAAAAAATTAAAAAAGAAGCATAATAAAATAAAAGAATTATTGAATAAAAATGTATCTAAAGCAGAAATTGCCAGATTAATGGGATGCACTTGGACCACACTTCATAGATACATCAATGAATATATAAAAGTAAAAGAACCATAGATTTCTCTATGATTCTCTTTATGAAATTAAGTGATTTTTTATAACATAATAATAAAAAGGATATATTTGCTCATAATTGCTAAAATGCTTAAAATCTATCCTTAAACTCTGTTAAAAGGTTCTCAACGCCTAAAGATAGGTTAAGTTGGGATATATCTTTTAATCCCATATTATTGATTTTACATTTTTTACCAACATCTGCTCCATAATATATTAAAATTGATGATAAATAAAT
Source organism: Alphaproteobacteria bacterium (assembly GCA_017465405.1). GTDB lineage: Bacteria > Pseudomonadota > Alphaproteobacteria > RF32 > CAG-239 > JAFUYI01. Next base: position 20,467 of record JAFTWG010000020.1, on the reverse strand, counting down.
CCAATCATTATATGATGCGATCATTAAAGGTGTGATACATAATTGATTGGAAATATTAGGGTCAGCACCATTTTCAAGCAAATATAAAACAATATCTTCCACTCCTCTTTTGGTAGCAATATAAAGTGCTGTTTCCCCATATATATTCCTATCATTGATTGAAAACCCTAACTCCAACATTCTTTTTATAAGAACCTTCTTTTCACAAACTTCCAAATAAGGATTGCTAACAACTGCCATCATTAAGGTATAATTAGCAGGATAGTAGTGTTCACAAGTTTTTGGAGTTAAAATGTTATACAATGTTTTGAAGTTTTTCTCTATCAGAAATGCTTTAAATTCATTGTTCTGTAATGGTGCTGAAAATTGTGTTAAATCATTTTTATCAATTTTTTTTAACTCATCCTCTAAATAGTCCATATTTACATCAAATTGCTTTTCAATTTCTTCTAATTTTTCAAATTTTTCAAATTTTTCATTCATGTTAATTCCTTTTGTTATATATGTATTTATTCAATTTCTAAAAGGAATTAGTATAAATCTTTGTTGGAAAAGATTGGGCATTGTTCTTTTGTTAGATAACCTAACAAGTTATTGATTTCATATATTTCTTTTATATCAGAAGTTAATGTTAAATATTTTTTCTTCATATTCATTATTAAAGATTCATAAAAATCATTTATTTTAATATCATCAACCATTGCTATCATATGAATATGTGATTGATTACTTCTACCTTGTTCCATAAATACATATAACTCATATTGTTCATCTTTCTTCTTGTTAAAATATCTGCCTAATGTTTTCCTATAATATTTTAATAATGATGTTTTCAAATCTTTCTTCAATACATATTCATTTAATTCAAGATGATGAGGATTTATTGTAATAAAATATTGTTTAATCATTGTTTTTATCCTTATTTAATTATTGTTGTTATATGTTTTATTTAATTATTTAATCATTGTTTTTAGATGATAATTTTTTATACCCTTACTTCTTTAAGGGTTTTCAAAAACCTTCGCTGTGATTACACAGGCAAGGAAGTTGCAACTTTTCAATTCAATTCCACATCAGGAGGGAATATGGAACTAAATTGCCTCCTAATTTTATTTATTAAAATATCATTTCATCAGGGAATTTTTCAAAAATATTATTTTAAAAAATGAAAATTTTAAATTTGACTTTTGCTGAACATATTGAAAATCAATAATTTCTGATAAATATATTTATTACAAGAAGGAATTGAAAAATGAATGTTATGGAAAATATTGAAAAGGAAAATCAATTAAGAAAAATGAGACAATATGTTAATCAACTTACACTGCCAGAAAAAGTTATAACATTTCTCAAAGAATGTTATGATTTTGTAAAAAAAGATATGGGATTAATTGATAATAGGTATCAGTTTTCAGAACAATTTTTAAATTCTAATAAGTTTTATTTAGGCAAACTTGTATGTGAAAATAAAGCACCTTCTTTATCTTGTATTTCAACACTTATTCAGAATCTTGCTATTCTAAAAGATTTACCCAATATTGATACATCAATTATTGAAAAAATTGATGACTTAATTGCTGAAGGACAACAATTGATTAATCAGAAGTTGTTAAGGTGATTTTTATTCTTGTTACTTTTTTCTATTTGTAATTTGTTTTATGATATCTTCAACTTCGTGTTTTATTTTATTTTTTTCTGATATTGGGTCTTTCCCCTGTGATAGCATTGTATCATTGAATCTTTTTTCTAATTCTTCCATACTTTGTGATGATGATTTGGGTGCTCCTTGTATCAGTTCAGCAGTTTTTTGCACTGATAAAATATGTCCATAATGTTTTTCTATTTTATCAACTGATGTCCCCATATTTTTTGCTAAATCATATACTTGCACTCCATCAAGTAATCTTTGTGTAGCATAGTAATGTCTTAATGAGTATGGAGGTCTTTTTTTCCCATTTCTACTAATATATAGATTTAAATCTTTCAACACTTTAATATATGTTTTACTAAAGTTTTTCATTGAACTACCATCATAATTTGTAAAAAACAAATCATTATCTTCTGTATATTTGGAAAATGATTTAATATCATTGTAGCAGGAATATGCTTCTGGCAAACTCACAACAGTTCTTTGTCCTGTTTTGGTATTGTCAGGTATGTATATGTAAAGTAGTTTGATATCGTTTTTTGTCTGTATTGTAATATCTTTCCATTTTATTTTATAGTATTCACTTGGTCTGATACCTGTAAATGCTAAAAATTTAACCAAATTGTATATCATTTTTCTTTGATATTTATCACTTGCTTTTGAAGAAAAATCAGACCAATATATTAAATATGATAATAAACTTGTAAACTCTTCTTTCGTAAATGTGTCTCTATTTTCTGTTTTTGCTTTTGCTTTAAAGTTAATTTTAGGAATACTTCTTATATATCCTTTTCTGAAGGCATATTCTAAAACCTCTTTAATTGCTGTTTTTTCCATTTTTAATGATTGTTGCGATGGTGTATCTGTAGCATTTCCTTTTAATTTTTCAGGATTGTCTTTGTAGTAGTTTTTTCTCCATCTCCAATACCCATCAATAACTTCTTCTGTGATATCTTTAATGTCATAATCACCGAAATATGGTTTTAGATACAATTTTGCTCTGCTTTGATAGAAATCTTGTCTATATTCAGATTTATCTGCTTTGGCAAACCAATCATTATATATTTGTGTAAATGTTTTGCTTTTTAATGGTAAATTGTTTAATTTTTTAAATCTCAAATTGTCATATGTATCTTCTGCAAATTTTACAGCATTACCCAAATTTGATGTTTTACAAGATTGAATAATATATCCTCTGATTCCTTCTATTCTCAATCTACATTGAAAATTGTTAGAATTAGGTCTCTTATAAATAAGGATTCTTCCTTCTCTATAACTATATGTGTCTGAATAAAAATTACTATCCATTTATGCCTCAATAATGTGAAGATTTTGTGAAAATGGTAAATTGATAATTTAGAAAAGTCAAGGGTTATGTGAATATTATGTGAATATGAAAAATGGGTTGCAATTTCTTGCAACCCATTGAAAATACACAATATTTTCTTGATACCAATTAACGTTTTGAGAACTGATATGAACGACGAGCCTTTTTAAGACCATATTTTTTACGTTCAACAACACGGTCATCACGAGTTAAGAAACCAGCCTTTTTCAAAACTGTTCTCAATTCCGGTTCATATTCATTCAAAGCTTTTGAAATACCATGTTTGATGGCACCGGCTTGACCTGATAAACCACCACCGCTAACAGTACAAATTACATCAAATTCATTAATGCGGTTTGTAATTTCAAATGGTTGATTGATAACCATTTTCAATACCGGACGTGCAAAATAAACATCGATATCTTTAGAGTTTACGGTAATGTTACCTTTACCCGGTTTAATCCAAACACGAGCAACAGCATCTTTTCTTTTACCTGTAGCATAAGAGCGACCGAATTTATCGCGATTTGGTTTGCGAACTTCAGTTTTTTCAGCACTTACTTTAATATCTTTTAATGATTCAACTTTAGTCATTAGAGAGCACTCCTCTTATTCTTCGGGTTTTTGCCTGCGATATCCAAAACAACAGGGTTTTGAGCAGCATGAGGATGATTTTCACCTGCATAAACCTTGAGCTTTGTCATTTGTTGACGACCAAGAGGGTTACGTGAAATCATTCTTTCAACAGCTTTTTCTACAACACGACCAGGGAATTTGCCTGCCAAAATTTTTGCAGGAGTGGTTTCTTTGATACCACCAATCCAACCTGTATGTCTGTAATAAACTTTATCGGTTAATTTCTTACCGGTTAATTTAACTTTGTCTGCATTGATAACAATCACATAGTCACCGCAGTCCAAGTTTGGAACAAAGCTAGGTTTGTGTTTACCGCGCAAAATCTTTGCAACTTCAGCTGCAAGACGCCCTAATACAACACCTTCTGCGTCAACTACGTACCATTTTCTTTCAATGTCAGATGGTTTTGTAGCATAAGTATTCATATTTTCTCTCTTTATAAAATATTGTTAAATTCTCGCTCAATATACATTAAAGATTATCTTTGTCAACATAAAAAAACAACGTATTTTCAACCACATAAAAAGCGGTATACAAATACCGCTTTTTATCTCATTGTTTTTGCTTAATTATGGCAATTATTTTTGAATATCCGATAAAACTTTCATTGAAATTATTTTATCAGGATTGGATACCATACCGTTTGGACCATATCCGCGTTTAATATTATCAACATATTCCATTCCTGAAATTACTTGTCCCCATACGGTATATTGACCGTCTAAAAAGCTTGATCTTTCAAAACAAATAAAAAATTGGCTGTCTGCGGAGTTCGGATTAGAAGCTCTTGCCATTGAAACAGTACCTCTTAAATGTGGCTTATTATTAAATTCTGCCGCTAAATTTTTACCGCTTCCTCCGGTACCATTACCAAACGGGTCGCCGGTTTGAGCCATAAATCCATCTATAACACGGTGAAATTTTAGTCCGTCATAAAATCCTTCTCTTACTAATTCTTTAATACGAGCAACATGGTTCGGTGCTACATCAGGATACATTTGTATCAAAACATCGCCGTCTTTTAACTTCAAAAGCAATGTATTTTCCGGATCTTTTACATCATAAGCCGATGCAGAACTGATTGACAAACCTAACATCAACAAAAAACTTCCGATAAATTTTAACATTTTAACATCTCCTTTAGTTTATATAATTCTTCCAAAGCCTCTCTGGGGCTTAAATTGTCGGGATTAACATCTTCAAGAGCCTGTATAACAGGTGATTGAACAGTTTTCTCCTCTTCTTTTTCTTTCAAACTTGCAAATAGCGGTAAATCATTGGCAAGCTCTTTAATATTGGCATTTTTCTTATCATGCTCTAACGAATCTAATACTTGTTCCGCTCTTTTTATGGCAACGTTCGGTAAGCCGGCCAATTTTGCGACATGAATACCATAAGAACGATCAGCAGCTCCATCTATAACTTCGTGCAAAAAGATTACTTCATCGTTAAATTCTTTAATTTTCATACAGTGCAATGACATTTTTTTGAGTTTGCTAACCAGTGATGTAAGTTCATGATAGTGAGTAGCGAATAATGCCCTACTTTTATTAACCTCATGCAAATGCTCTACTACCGCCCATGCTATTGACAAACCATCAAATGTTGCCGTTCCCCTGCCGATTTCATCTAAAACCACCAGAGAACGTTCATCTGCTTGGTTTAAAATACCGGCTGTTTCAACCATTTCAACCATAAATGTTGAACGTCCTCTTGCCAAATCATCTGAGGCTCCGACACGAGAAAAAAGTTTATTTACAACCCCGATATGAGCAGAAACCGCCGGAACATAAAATCCGGCTTGAGCCATAACCGCAATTAGGGCATTTTGGCGCAAGAAAGTAGATTTACCTGCCATATTCGGTCCGGTAATCAACCAAATATTGCTATTTTCTTCTCCCAATTTACAATTATTGCCGACAAAACATCCGCTATGGTCTGCTTCTATTGATGATTCAACGACAGGATGACGTCCTTCTTCAATTTCAAATGCAAGAGAATCATCAACCAGTGGACGACAATATTTCTTCTCAGCTGATAAATCCGCTATTGCAGCGCCGACATCCAGTTCTGCTATTGCTTTTGCAGTGCGAGATATGTCATTGGCAGAAGCTTTCACCAAAGTAACCATATTATCAAAAAGTTGCAATTCCATTGCCAAGGCTTTGTCCGTTGCCCCTCGAATTTCATTTTCGATTTCGGTTAGTTCAACCGTTGTAAAACGTACGGCATTTAACACCGATTGGCGATGGATGAAATTTTTGTTTTCAAGCATCTCTGTTGCAAATTTAGCAGGAACTTCAACAAAATACCCTATTACATTATTATATTTTATTTTAAGATTTGATATTCCCGTTTCATTTATATATTTATCTTGCATTTGCAAAATAATTTGCTGACTATTGTGTTTTAAGTTACGAATTTCATCTAAAGGAGGATAATATTCCTCTTTTATAAATCCGCCGTCACGAGCTAACAATGGTAATTCTTCCGCAAGTGCCCGTTCTATTTCATCTACCAAATTTTCATGATTTCCGAATTTATTAACGATTTCGGATAATGATGCAGGTAGTTCTTTTACAATATTATGACGGACTCCGGCTAAAAGATTTTTTAATTTTGGTAATGCTGATAATGTAGTTTTAATTGCGGCTAAATCTCTCGGTCCGCCTCTTCCCAAACTTAGACGAGAAATAGCCCTTTCCACATCAGGACAACCTTTTAACAATGTCCTTATATCTTGGCGGATAAATTCTTCATTTATAAAAAATTCAACCACATCCAGACGTTTATTAATTTCATCAACATCAACGAGTGGGCTTGATATTCTTGATGATAACATACGAGCCCCTGTTCCCGTCACCGTTCTGTCAACAACACTTAACAAAGAACTGTTACGAACTGTCGACGTAGATTCTACCAACTCTAAACTGCGACGTGTTGCTCCATCTATCTCCATAACCTGATGTTCGTATACTTTTATTGGTCTTTCAATTCTGGGAATTTGCCCTTTTTGGGTGGTTTCAATGTAATCAATAAGAATTCCGGCAGCAGTAATTTCAGCACGAGAGAAGTTGCCATATACTTCCAAACTCTCAACCTTAAACAAATTTAACAGGTTTCTTTTGGCATTTTCACTATTGAAACGTGCTTGAGGCAAAACAGAAAGTTGACGACGATAATCATTAAACACCTCAAACATTTGCGGATTCTGTTGGTAAGCATCAGAAATCAGTATCTCCACCGGATTAAGACGAGAAAGCAACGCACTTATTTGAACTCTTTCACTTTTTCCTACAATCACAATATTTTCCGTATAAAAATCTCCGGTAGATAAATCGAGCCACGAAGCCCCTAACGAATCGTTCATTTTTACTAAACAAAGCAGAAAGTTGTTTTTTCTGGAATCGAGTAAATTGTCTTCGGTTAAAGTGCCGGCCGTTACCAATCTGATAACATCTCTTTTTACCACCGCTTTATAACCACGTTTTTTTGCTTCTTTAGGATCTTCAAGTTGTTCACAAATTGCAACTTTATAGCCTTGTTTTATCAGACGTGCCAAATAATTTTCATAGGCATGAAAGGGCACTCCGCACATTGGAATATCTTCGCCGTTATACTGCCCTCTTTTGGTCAGTGTTATATCAAGCGCTTTAGATGCAATAACCGCATCGTCAAAAAACATTTCATAAAAATCACCCATGCGATAGAATAACAAATATTCCGCATAGTTCTTTTTTGTTTCAAAATATTGCGCCAACATTGGCGTTAAACCGGTTGCTTTATCTTCTGCCATTTTTTTATCTTGTTATAATTTATAAAATTTAAACTTATTATATAGTACAATTCCATCTAGTCCACGATTTTAGAGGTTTTATACAATGATTAAGCGAGAAAGCAAACTTTTTAAAATAGAAAAAGACTCTAATTTTGCCAGTCGTATTCTGATTTTATCTCTTCCGTCTTCTCTGGTGTTTATTATGTTGGTTGCTCTACGATTGTTACCGGCGAACATTGCGGTTATGGCTTATTCGTCAATTGTGCTTTTTAATATCGTTTGGCTATTTCCACTAACATTTGAACTACAACAATTAAAAAAATACATCATTAATCTGTCGCAAGAAAATCAAGAAAAATTAGAAGATTTAGATATTACCGAAAGCGAAACTTTAGACATTGCCAATGCAATTAATGAAATGCACCGTTTTTGGTCTAACAAAGCAGAAACTTTAGAAGCCCAAACCATCTCGGACACAGCCGTATTAGACACTCTTCCCGACCCAATTTTAATGATTGATAAAGAAGGAAATATTTTAGGAGCAAACGGTTCGGCTCATAAGTTGTTGGGAGAAAATATTACCGAAAAAAATGTTGAAGAAATTTTCAATTCAAACAACTTTATCAATGCAGTTGCCAAAGTTTTGCATCAAGACAGTGATGCGGAAAATTTAATTTTTTACGTCGGCAATGAAAGCAAAAAACAAGATAAGCAAAAAAAATTATATGCACATATAAAACGTTTACCATGGATTTCAAAAGGACGAGCCGTGGCGGTTATATCTATTTATGATATGACCAAAGCAATGAAAGTTGAAAAAATGCAATCTGATTTTGTGGCCAATGCAAGTCATGAGTTAAGAACTCCACTATCCATTATATCCGGTTTTATCGAAACATTGCAAACATCTGCGAAAGACGACCCGGAAGCTCAAAAACATTTCCTAAAAATCATGGCAGAGCAAGCTAACTACATGTCTATTTTAATCGAGAATCTTCTTTCTCTATCTCGAATTGAGCTAAATCAGGACAATCCTCCGGAAGAAAAAATTGTAATTAATCCGATAATTGAAGATGCCGTTGACGCTTTAACATTAAAAGCAAAAGATAAAAAAATGACTTTTGAGATTAATATTGATGAGAGTGTACCGGAAATTACGGCTGATCAATCTCAAATACGTCAGTTGTTGCAAAATCTTTGTGATAATGCCATTAAATATGGCGACGAAGATACCGCTATAAAAATAAATGTTAACTTGAGCAATAAAGTTCCTCATTCAAAAACCTATCAAGTCGGTGAAGGTAATGCTGTTGCAATAAGTATTAACAATCAAGGAATGCCTATCGGAAACGAAGAATTAGGTCGGCTCACCGAAAGATTTTATCGTGTTCAAGCACACAAAGATAAAAACATCAGAGGAACCGGTTTAGGATTAGCAATCGCTAAACATATACTTATCAGGCACAAAGGAAATATGCGAGTAACCTCAAATAAAGAAGAAGGAACAACCTTTACCATCTTTATTCCGGTAGAACAACTTTAATCCTATATCTCCGGCGACGGATATATAATAACAGGTTGCCCCGTTTCAGTATCGTCACTTTGATTAATTTCGCATAACGGAAGTTTATAAAAGTGGATAAAAGTTACCGGTTTCATATCGGTAGCTTTTTCTATACGGCGTCTTATTTGTGTTCTGACAAAATCTAAAATAGAAGTTTCTTTATATTTCAAATCGATAACTGCTTTCGGTAATAATTCAGAAACTTCGGAAACGATCTTATCTCGTAACTCTGCAAAGGCTTCAGGCTCCCAGATGTCTTTTGAGGATACACGTAAAGCCAACAATTCCCAATTTTCACTAAATATAACGCTTATAAATACACTACCGTTATACGCAATTTGTTTACGACGTTTTACAACTTCAGAACCTAAAGAAACAATTTCTTTTCGGTCAACCGCCAAAATGTCGGTAGGCACTGACGATTGTTTTTTTATCCCGTTTTGATTTATAAGTAAAACATCTCCGTTTTCAGCACTAATCACATCGGAAATTCCACAAGTTTCGGCAAAATATTTATGTTCACGGATATATTTTCTATCTCCATGAACCGGCAAAACAATTTTTGGGCGCAAAATTTCGTACATTTGCTTAATTTCTGCTTTACTGCAATGACCGGAAGTATGAACCAAAGCATCTTTATCCGTAATGACATTAATCCCTTGTGCAATAAGTTTTTCCTGCATATCATTTATTTTTTCTTCATTTCCGGGAATAATTTTGGAAGAAAAAATAACTGTATCACCTTTGGTTAATTTTATATCTTTGCTTTGACCATTAACAATCGACGACAATGCACTTCGATAGTTTGCTTGTGAACCGGTACATATATACAATGCTTTATCATAGGGAATAGCCGCTGCATCTTTTATGTCGTACACAGGCGGCATATTATTGAAATATCCCAGTTCTTTAGCAATTTTTACATTATACAACAAACTTCTTCCTAATAATATCGGGGTGCGACCTGCTTGATGAGCTGCTAATACCAAACTTTCCAATCTGGTTAAATTAGAAGCAAAACAAGTTGTAACAATTGTATTCGGCAAACCGGGAATAAGCTCTAATAAACAATCCCTAACTTCTGATTCACTCGGTTGAGGATTATCTATTAATATATTGGTAGAATCGCAAACCAACATATCAACACCTTTATCTCCAAATTCTTTTAATCGGTCATAGTTTGTGATTAATATGTCCGTCTTGCCATTATCAAAACGCCAGTCTGTTGCATGGATAACTGTTCCTGATTGGGTGGTAATGGCTAAAGCTGAAGTTTCCGGTACCGAATGAACAACAGATATAAACTCAACTTCAAATTCAGAAAGTTTTACTTTCGGATTATCGTTTATCGAAACCAATTCAACCTGTTGTTCAATATTATATTCTTTTAAGCGATTTTTCATTAATCCAATGGCAAAATCCGAGGCATAAACAGGACATTTCAGCAGAGGCCAAATATGTGCAATTGCTCCAAAATGATCTTCATGAGCATGAGTTATAAAAATCCCTTCAAAATCATTACAATAATCAGCAAAAAAAGAGGCATCGGCAAAGCACAAATCCATACCGGGATAGTTATCATTCAAAAAGCCATAACCGGTATCTACCATTATAAATTTTCCGTTGCAGGCATATACATACATATTCATACCGATTTCATCGGCACCCCCTAATGCAACAAAATAAATTCCGTCCTTTTTAAAATTATTCATATTTAATTTTTCTTTCCAATAAAAAACACTTCTCCGGCATTATATATCTGAATATTTCCATTAACATTTAAAATTAATCTGCCGTTATTATCAATACCTCTAAAAATACCTGTTTCTTCTTTATTTAGTAGCTTGATTTTTATTTTTTCACCAATACCTTTTGCTTCTGCTTGCCATATTTTTACAATTTTATCCATTCCTTTTTTGAGATAAATACTCTTAATTTCTTCAAAAGAACTGATAAACTTTTTCATAAAATCAACTCTATCTATATTTATACCTTCCTCAAATAACGATGTCGTAGGATAAATAATATTTTCAATTTTAGGAGATTTTTTTATATTTACCCCAATCCCTACCACTATTTTTTCTTGTTCTCCGGTTTCCAGCAAAATACCTGATATTTTTTTATCATTTACCAATACATCATTTGGCCATTTTATTTTTACGTCGGCTTGAGGAAGTACTTTTTTTATGGTTTGTTGTAAAGCAAGACCAGTTATAAAAACCAAAGCATTATTTTCACTAAAAGGCCAAGACATTAACATCGACATAAAAAGGTTGCCTTCAAAACTTTCCCACTTTCGCCCTAAGCGCCCTTTTCCTTTTGTTTGTACTCGGCTTGTAACAATCAATTTGTTTTCACTTTTGCTTAAAAGGATAGCTTCATCATTTGTACTACCAAGCTCTTTATAATCAATCCATTTCCATGAATATATCTCTGAAACTTCTGTCATTTAAAGACCGCCACTAACATCATTTCAACATCGTGCATTAAATATTTGGGATTTATAATAGCAATTAAAATCAATATAATATTGATAAGCATACAAATATAAACACCTTTATCTACCTCATCAAAACTTTTGTTTCTGGCCTCAAAATATACAACAGTAATAATTTTCAAATACGCATATACTAATATCAGCATTGCAACAAGAATCGCTCCTACAAGAACAAATTCTTTTCCTACAATCATACTGTTAATAACCGACAATTTGCCTAAAAAACCTAAAAGCGGAGGAGTCCCTATAAGTGAAATCATAAATATTAGTAACGCAACAGACAAAAAAGGGCGTTGAGTAGCAACTCCTTTTATGTCGTCTAATTCAATCAAATAATCTCCTCGACTGCGATATCCGTAAAATATGGTATATATTCCACAAAAGGCGACTATATATACAAGTAAATATATAAATGCCGAAACCAAATTGTTATCATTAATCGGGAAAAGTGCCAGTATAGTAACACCAATATAATAAAGGCCGCTATATGCAAATATTTTTCTTAAATTACTTTCACTATTTGCCCCGATTGCACCGATAAAAATAGAAAAAATACCAAAACACATAAATGTAATATTAAACCAACCTAAAATCGGATAAAAAGCATTTACAATCACATTTACCATACATGCAAAATATGCAAATATCGGTATTATGGTTATATATCCGGCAACCGGTAAAATTGCATTTCCTACCGCATTAGCAAACCAAAAATGGAATGGAGCAACACTCATCATATATAAAATACCGCACATAATCAGAGAAAAGGCCAAATAATATTGCCATATTAAAAGATTCTTAATAGCTAATGTTCTTTCTATTGCACCATAATTAAAACTTTTGGTATAGTAATAAAAAATACCTACACCACAAGCAAAAGCCAGAATAAACAGAAAAGAAAAAGCGGAATAAACACCATTACCATTCAGTTCATGGGGCTCTTTTTCCATTTTTATCAAATTTATACCCGTCCAAAAGCCCAAAGAAAGCCCTAAAAACAAAATTAATAAATTATGTGTTGATATCGCAACGGAAAAACACAATGTATTAAACAAGACTGCATTATAAAACGTAAAACTGGGCATATTTTTACTGGTAAATCTTTTTAAAGACAAATATCCCCAGATAAAAGTAAAAATGTAGATCAACATTTTGAACAATGTCGTAAATAAATTGTTGTATAGATAATCGCCGACATTTTGATTATAAAATATTGCCGTCATTACCGCACCGAAAAATAAGAATAAGCGACTTATCGTATAAAATGTTTTAGGAGTATTATTTTTACGTACAAGTTTTATCAACCTCATACAAATAAGTCCTAAAAACAAAATCAATTCGGGGATTAATGCAATATAGTCATTTAACATTTTCTACTCCATAAACCACAATGGGTTAATAAAAGATGCTATCAAAATCAGCATAAATAAGATAAAAACACAAAAAACCGGCATTGAAATATCACTTACGCAAATATCTTTACTTTCTATTGTGTCATCCTGCGGATATTTCAAATAAAAAAGATGATGCAATAAACTTATTGAGCTTAAAATAATTGCTACCAATATAAATGCGGCCATTTTTATGTTATAACTTAAAAGACCAGCAAAAATAAGCATATTATTCAAAAATAATGAAGATAACGGCAATCCGACAGCAGCTAAAATAAAAAAGGACAACACGAAGGAACTACGTTTAATATTACACAATATTCCGCAATCTCCGACCTTTGTACATTGTTTTTCTTTTTCCAGATGTGATATCATAATTTCTATTGCAGATATGACAATCAAATATGCAAACAATGAAAAACCGATATTTCCCAACAAAGCGTCTGTCGGAAGCAATGCTCCCAATAAGTATAAAATATAATATACTGTCATATATGAGAAAAGCTTATATTGAATATCTCGATTGCTAAATCCTATCAAAGAAATTACCACCATTGTCGTAATACTTATTATTTTCAAAGCTAAAAGATATGGATCTAATATGTCCGGAGCTGTCAGAGGGAAAAATCGTATTAATCCGTAAACACCGGTAAGAGGCATTATGTTAGCTATAATAAAGACCAAAGGGTTTGAAATATTCACATTTACCGATGAAATCCAGTAATGGAACGGCCAAATAGGAATACGAGATAAAAAGGCTACAAAAATTGCTCCCCACACAAAAATTTCAATATGACGATTTAAGGATACTCTACTGATTTCACTAATTGAAACATTTTCAGTATCAAACAGGATACACAGTGCGGTAAACAATAACATTGCCCCAAGTAAATTATACAAGAAGAAACGATATAAAATATCTTGTTTCCGAATATCGCCAAAAATTCCAACCAACATAAATAAAGGCAATAAAGTTGCTTCAAAGAAGATATAAAATGAAAAAATATCCGCAGCTAACAGATAACCGGTAATCATACTTAAGAACAATAATGATGATATAATTAGTGTTTTTTGGCGATACGGATTATTCCTTACCCCAATCATCCCCAACAATACAGCAAAGTGAATTGCCGCAATTAATAACAACGAGAAAAAATCTATTCCGAAAACAAGTTCAATATTTGGTGTTTCCAACCATTTAAATTTTTCAACAAGCTGTAAATTTGTTCCATTAACATTTATTTTTCGAGCTGTAATCCATAGTACAATTAAATTTGATAATATTGTAAAAATGCCTACAGATAATACATTACGGCCTTTAGTCGTTTGCCCCAATCCATCTTTAGCAAGAGAAGCAAACATTACACCTAACATCGGTATTGCCATTATAATTGAGAGTAATATGCCGGTATTTTCTATCATTGCATTACTCCTTTATAATATGCTATGGCAACTATTACCACTCCTAATAAAACGAATATCAAATGTCCCCATATATTATTACCATGCAGTTTTCTAAAAATAAAAATAGCAAAACGAATCGCATTTTTTATTGAAGCAATGAGAGTTCGTTCAATAAATACAAAATCAACAATCAAACGTAGTACTCTTCCGAAAAATCTCAGAGGAGCTAAAATAAAGAAATTATATATCCATGTTACCTTATCTAATTTCTGTAACGAATCGTATTGGTATAAAACCGAAAGCTTCCTTAACGGGTGGAAAATAAAAAGCAACATCCAGAAAACAGCGAATCCGTATATATATTGCCAATCATTTGATTTTATATATAAAACTACTGAGAAAATGAACACTATCGGTAGCCACAACAAAAACAACGGATTTTTTAATCTTGCTAAAACCCACTCATCAGCCTTGCTTTGTGACAAATAAACTTCTGAAAACACATGGGCAGAGGTTATAGATATAACAAACAGACCGACCATAGCATAAGGAATCGACTTTTGTGCATATATCCACCATGTCACCACATACAATATGACAGAAATTACATTGATGAAAAAAGTAAACTTTAATGATTGCAAAAAACCACCCATGCGAGAAATCAAAACTTCATCAGATGCTGATTTATAGATTAACATCAGTGAGTTATTAAATAAAAACGCCGAGAGTAGAAGTATATAAAATTTCGGGCTGAAAGTTGATATTTGCCACGCATAGCCCATAAAAATCAATCCCCAGAACATCATAGACAAATAAACGGCTTTTCTTTTTATATTATCAACACATAGTGTTCCTATAAAAGCTGATAAAACGGTTAAAACCGAAAAAATCTTCAGCAAAGGATATGAATAGTCAGAAATCACAAAAATATCTTTAATATTTTCAAAAACAACTGCTCCCATAAGCGGAGTTGTGAGATATAAAATAAAATTTAAGCGATTATAATTAAGCGATGACATTTTTTGATAGGCTGTATGAAACATTACCAGCCCTGATTTGATAAAAATACTCAATAAAAGCATTATTGCTATAAAATCCCTGTGCCCCCATTGTTTTGAGGCATTACCAAAGCTGGAAATAACAATACTGTCAGACTGAACAAATATCAAAGCAAACGTATTTAATAAAATAAAATCAGCAAAAAAGTTTCCGTAAATATATTGTTTTTTCGCATCTAATTGGTTGATTGAACTAAAAACAATAACATCACTCATACCTACAGCTGCCAATAGCTGTATGTAGTTAGGAGAAAGAAGAGCAGAAATAACAAAAACACAATTAAGCAAAACCAATCCGTTTATGGTATTAGGTCTCTCCTCTTTTTTCACTATTATATTATAGTAGACAGCGAAAAATGATAATATCAAAACACCCAAACAAGCACAACAACCAAAATATTCGGGCACAAAACTGATGGCTATGGGAATGTTAGGTATCGCTTGCCAATCAAACGTTAGGGCACTAGAGCCAAAATATCCCATAAGAGAAAGAGCGCTATATATAAGAGCAAAAAATGTAACAGATGTCCACCAATACACCATTCGATTTTTAGGAATAAAAACCGAGCCAATACCTACGAACAATAAAATAATCAGATAATGTGGCAAAATATCAACCTATCCTTATTCTTATTTTAACGAAAAATAAGGGCATTAAACAGCCCCTATCTTCAATTTATAACAGCATACCAGATAATCAACTATCCTAAAGCTTTAAGGCTGCGAACGACTCGCACCGGAACTTTATATTCACGAGCAACATCATCGTTTTCAATTTCCACCATCAAAACTTCATTAACCGATTTTAATGGCATACGAGCCTCATTAGCGATAGAATTAAGCATAAAAGCACTTTCTCTGCTACGATATAATAGAGCTTGATCGCCACCATCATAAACTAAGCGAGGATTTTCAGGACCACCCTCACGATACTCTATAATGATAAGGATTTCTCCTGCTGCGTTTTGCAACATATCATAACGTCCGCTTTGTTGCGAATTTGTATTATCTGACATATCTATAACCTCATAATTCCAGGTTTAACTCTTAATTTTGTTCGGATAATAACACACAATTATTAACAAATAAACTATTTTTTACATTTTTTGATTTTTTTTGTTGACGAATTTTTTTTTATGCATTATACAATGGCTCATTGTGTGAGGGCCTGTAGCTCAGTCGGTAGAGCATTTGACTTTTAATCAAAGGGTCGTGGGTTCGAATCCCGCCAGGCTCACCAATTAAAAGAGAGGAAGTAATACTTCCTCTTTTTTTGTTTTAAATCCGATGATAAATATGAAATAAAACGCTTAACAACAAAGAACTGCCCCAAAACAGGACAGTTCTTATTATATCTGCAAATAAAATGTCGTTTATTTCCATTGATGTTTGCGTTTAGAGTTTCGTTTCCACGATTCTCTTTCTTTCCAAGCACATACTCTTGTATCTTCCCAATCATCACGCAATTTGAGTTCTGTTTTAGAGTATTGTTTTAATTTATAATCATTATAATCTTTAACAACAGCCTGTATTCTCAAATAGCATCTATATCTCGATTTGCTTCGAACAATCGGTATATTGTAATAATCCGGCTTTTCAGAAATATGACTGTAAAACCAACTCCAATGCTTTTCACAGATTTTCCAAATATATTTGTTTTTAGACATTTGACATCTCCTGTAAGTATTATTTACTTACTTGATGTCATTCTCCTGCTGTGTCATTTCATTTATCCTTAAAAGTTATATTATCTTAACTTATAACAAAGATTGAAACAAATTACAATCCTCACATTTTAGACAAAAACAGTTTGACAAAAATAATAATTAATAGTACATTTATTATACGAATTTAATTATTAATATTTAAAAACTTATAAAATGAGAACAGTATTGTTTATTGTGTGTGCTTTGGTGAGTATCCTTTGTGGTGGTGTAGCTTATGCTGTAGCAACAACCGTCCCCGAAGCTGGTCGTTGGTTTTTGGTAGCACCTGCTGTTATTGCCGCCGGTATCTATGCCAAATGGTCTTGGAACTTTAGACCTTGGGTTTATCGTTTCTAACAGACATTCACTCCGAACTCCTTTTCTGAAAAAGAAACGGAGTTTTTATTTTGTTTCTTTATAGTGGCTGTAAACCGGAATAAATCCGAAGAGATAATCATCTCTCCTATTATTGTGCTTATCTTTATATATACAATAAACAGGCACCTCTAAAAAATAAAAACAAGTGCACATTCTGTTGTAAAAATCTTTCTGTTTTAAGTAGCAAAAAAATTTATATAAACCATCTTTATTTTCAATTTCTTCACTAAAATCAATTTTAGTAAGCTTCATATTTTTCAGCACAGAACATATCTTTTTATAAAAAATCTTTTTATTTTTTTCATTAAGTTCACCCAAATAATATTGAAAATTGCGAAGATACCAAAGTTTGGCATTACGAATTTTATCAGATTTTATTTTATATTTTTTCAGAAATTTACAAAAATATTTAAAATCTTTAATCCAGTCAAACACTTTGTAATCTTTTATTCCGGTTGTACTATTTTTATGTTGACGATAACAATAAACATTGGGCACGAATGAAATTTTTTCTGCTAACATATTGACCAAAACTCCCCAAGAATTATCTTCATAAAAACAGTTTTCAACAAATTTCAGATTATGTTTTTTGATAAATTCCGCCTTATGCAAACGAGAACAAACTGGTGCCATAGTTTTAAAAAAATCCTTTGAAGGAATCCCATTTTTCAAATCAGACCATCCTTCATAATTACACCAATCACGTTGTAAATATTCCCCTTGTTCACTATACAATTTTGTTCCGGTTAAAACAATATCTGCACCAGAAATTCGAGCTTTTTGATATAAAATATTCAAGGCATCACTATCAAGCCAATCATCGGCATCAACAAAATATATATATTCACCTGCGGCCTCCTTTAATCCCAAATTTCTGGCAGCACCCTGTCGAGAATGTTTTTGTTTATAAACTTTTATTCTGTTATCTTGTACGGCGTACGATAGCAATACACTTAAACTATTATCTTGAGAATCATCATCTACACATATTATCTCAAAATCAGAAAAACTTTGCTTGAGAATTGAATCTAAACACTCTTTTATATATTTAGAGGCATTATACACAGGAATTATTATTGATATTTTCGGCATTAACTCTTCCTCTTTATTTTAAGTAACGGAATAAATAAAAAATACATTTTAAATTTCTCTGCAGTCTTTTTTATTCTCATAATTCCTAATACTGAAATTTTTGTTTTATTACCTTTTATAGTTTTCTTATAAACCGGTATCGAAAAAATTTTGTATTTTTCCGTAGTTTTAACTATTTTAGGACGAATGCTGTTTCTCAATTTTTCAAAAACATCTTTTTGCCACCATGAACTTTGGTTCCAATGAATAGAAACCGTATTATCCGTTATCCCCTCTTCCTTAAAACAAAACCATGACGGACAAAAATATTCACAAGGATATATGCTTAAATTATTTTTATTATCTCTAAAAATTTGTTGTCCTCTGTAAATATCAATATCATTTATTCTTTGATTTGCCTTATAAAAAAACTCTGCCCTTTGAGCAATATCATCAGAAATATATGGTATTTTAGTAAAACCGGTAAGATTATTCAGTGATTTTTTCATAATTACTGGAGCAATAGGATTGGAATCGAAAAATATTGAATCATCTTGATAAAATTTCATTGTATTTTCAATAAGAGGATGTTGAGGAATAGCTCCAATAATTGCAGATTCCGGAATATTTTCATTATCTACGGTATCGCCCTCAATACTCATAAAGAGGCCGTCATTTAGAAACATATCAAAATTTTTTAGAAGTTGAACATCCGTATCCAAATATATTCCGCCATATTTATAAAGAGCATATAATCGTACATAATCAGAAACAAATGCCCATAATTTCAATTGATATGCTTTTCTGACAAATAACGACTGTTTTAATATTTGTTTAAACTCGGGATGTTTATCATGCCACAACATTATTTTATAGTCAGGACAATACTTTTTCCATGACAACATACACATTCTTATTTGCGGATTTTTACCTTTTTCCCAAATATCAATATCATCATAAAAATAGTGAATAATTTTTGGTATTTGCATATTTTCCTCGCATTAAAATCGATGGAAGTAAGATACCAAAAATAAAACTTTATTGCAATCGATTTTAATTTTCGTGGCAATCCAGTTAAAAGAATATGCTTTTTTATTCTGGATTGCTTCGCAAGACTTCGTCGCTCGCAATGACAAAAGGAGGCAAGTTTTTACTTGCCTCCTTTTGTTGTTAGTTACCCGTTACACGAGTGTAAAGCCAGTTATATGCGACAGATAATAAAAAAACTCTCTAAAAGCGACGGGAGTGTACAGAGTGGTACATGACCTAGCCTGAAGAGAGTTTTTTGTATTAGATGACCATAGAACTGGCTTTTACCAAGCGTAGTTTAGGCCTGCACCTAGTGAAGTTGCTTCATAGTCTGAACCAAAGGTGTAATTTGCCCAACCATATGCTGACCAGTTGTCATTGAAACCATAATTACCACCGATTTCAATTCTACCCAAAGTTTCATCGTCTATGGTATCAACTTTGCCGATTTCGGTAATTGTGACTTCATCGCCGTCTACAAGTGTTTGAACCACACTCGGTTTTACATAAACACTTGCAGCACCGTTGTCGGTATATACAGCTTTGCTCAACTTCAAGCCGGCTTCTAATTCAACTTGTTTCAAGTCGTTATATTCGACCGTTTTGCCATAGTTATCGCTTGCATCATCATAGCTGACTTGGGTATAGAACACTCCTAAACTCGGGGTAACATATACTGTCTTATTCAAAGCATAGCTATAACCTACTTCGGCACTTCCGCCAAATTCTATACCGTCGGTATCAGTCGATACGCCGTCATCGGTATTGATTTCTGCTTCCTGCATACCGCCGTATAAGGTGGCGAATGCGTACCAGTTATTGTTATCATAGCGATAATATAAACCGGCTAAATAGCTGTCGATGTCGAGTTCTGAACCGAGTTTAGCGAAATATTTATCGCCTTTACCGTCCATTTCGTAATTACCTTGACGATATGATACGAAAATTCCGAGTTTGTTATGCAAATCTCTTTGAATATC
>JAFTWG010000019.1 GCA_017465405.1 Alphaproteobacteria bacterium | reverse complement strand
CCTCCCAACTCTAAACCATCAGTGTCGGCAGATATACCGTCATCGGTTTTGATTTCGGCACTTTGCATTCCGGCATAAGCAGTAGCAAAAGCATACCAGTTATTATGGTCATAACGATAGTATAAACCGGCTAAATAGCTGTCGATATCAATTTCACTTCCGATTGTGGAGTAATATTTTTTGCCTTTACCGTCCGTTTCGTAGTTACCTTGACGATATGATGCGAAAATACCGAGTTTGTTATTCAAATCGTGTTGAATATCTGAACCGGCTTCAATACCCCATACTTTTGCTTCAATCTCTACCGGATCTTCGATTGTCAAGCCGTTGTAGGTTGTATCTACCCAAGCATTATGGAAAGGTTCGCCATCCCAGTTATAGTCATAGAAACCACAACCTTTACAATATAATTTACTTATTCCTACTTTACGCATAATATTATAAACCATTCCGTTCGTTTGTGCTAAACCGGCATTCGGCAAAGTCTCAAATCCGATGATTTCAGGAGCTATCGGTTCCAAGGGATTAAGAGGCTTTTCCGGTGTTGTCGGAACATCAGGTATTTCCGGAGTCGGAATATTTGGACTCGGATTAGGATCAACAGGAGCTTCCTCTTCATTAGGATTTTCTTCATCTGTCATCTCAAATTCCCATTTATTAGAATTTTTTGCTACTTTTGTATATGTTATGTCATACATATATGGGCTACCATATATACGAGATAAAACAAAAGAATTATTTGTACCTGTTGTATCATTAACTGATTCTGCAAATAAAATCCTGCCTTGACCTGTTATATCTTTGTCAGACATTGCATGAACAATTAATTTTGTAACACCTTCTACGTTACCATTAATATTTAATATATCAGATTTCATAGTATCAGGATTTACATCTAAATGAACAAAACTGTCTGTTGCCGAATATTTTTTGAGTTTTACTGTTTCTAAATATCCGTTAGAAATATCAAATACCGCATTATTCAATGTCAATGAAGTTACTGAATTTCCATCTACTTCGTTACCTTTAGAGTCTAAAGCTGAAATAAACTTACCTTTACCATTGCTATTTTTGGCTGCTGTATCTTCGTGTTGATAAGAGTTGAAACGTAAGGTTGTATTTTCTACTTTTACTTCTCCTGCATTGATAATAGCATTATTCATATTAATATATTGGGTAGTTGTACCTGTTGTTGTATTTAACGTGTCATCACCTGTAAATGATAAATTATATTGGTTGGCATAATCAGGTGTTGCATCGTAATTATCTTTTCCTCCCTCAATATTATCATATATATTCCAATTTCCGCCACCGCTTGTATCAAAAGTGACAGATTCCCCTTCTGTTACAAACAGAGCGTTATATATTTTTCCTCTGTGAGTATCATAAGTATAATTATCAGCAAATAGCAAGCTATCCTTTCCAGATTTAAAACCGGTATCATATATTACATAGACAGCCCCTCCGTGAGAATAACCGCTATTGCTTGAGGCGTAGTTATTAACAAATGTTGAGTATATAGATTCCCCGCCTCCATATAATGCACCGCCTTCCGCCAAACTTACACTTCCGTTTTGAGAAACATAGTTACCGGAAAATAGACCTCTAATTTCTTTTGCTCTTCCGTAAATAGCTCCTCCAAAACCACCATTTTTTTGTGTAACTACATAATTACCGATAAAATCCGCTTCTATAGAATTTACAGAGGAATTATCTATGGCAATGGCACCTCCTTCAGAACGATAATTTCCTGATACATAGTTGTTATAAAAACCACCTTTTATTTTATTTATTGTTCCTGCACTATTGTTAATAGCTCCACCGATAGCATATCCGTCTATCCCTATTGCCGAATTATTAACAAAATTACCTTCTATAGTATCAATGGTGTGGAAATTATAAATAGCACCTCCATATACACCCCATGTGTGATTTTCTTTCCCAGCTTTGTTTTCAATTTTTGCCTGATTATTAAAAAAATCTGCATTTATTTTTGTTATGACAGCTTTATATTGAGAAGTTATACCAGGGGTTCCGTTAACAATGGCTCCGCCATAGGCTCCATAACTTGCAATTGCACGATTGCCTATAAATTTGCCCTCAATTAAATCTATTACTGCACCTGATGTCTGAGATGTTTCCTTATCTGAAACATTCCAGATAGCACCACCTTCCGTATAACCGTAATTATATCCTGCTCCGGTAGCTGTTGACATAGCATAGTTATTAATGAAATTTGCATTGATTTTATTAATAGTTCCGCTATTTACGATAGCACCGCCTCTGGCAAATGTTCTTACGGAGGATGAAGATGTTTCAGGAGCATAAGCTGTACCGCTAACATAATTATTAATGAAATTACCTGTTATTCCGGTTCCCGTTACTACATTAGCATTATAAAAGCTTCCTCCGTCTACACTTGCATCGCTACCATTTTCAGAGGATGAATTAGACAATGTCATATAGTTGCTATCAAAATCTGCATTTATGCCATTTAATGTGCCAACATTATATATCGTGCCCCCTCGTAACTCATAATCTTAAGAAGGATGCCCCTTTTGGACACGAGATGCAGTAACGTAATTGTTTTTCAAATATACCTTATTTACAGAGGTCTCTGTGGAATTATTCATATAAAGTCCGCCAATTACATCTTCGTTTTTATAACTGGAACCATCACTGCTTTTAGATGTGTTTTTAGCTGCTGGGGTGGCATAATCTTGCGGAATACTCAATGTATAAAAGTAATTTTTATTATCATTTTGCGGTAATGTTATAGTAAAATTTTTGTCTGTTTCAGCAGAAGTTCCTGAACTCCATATTAGATTTTGTGAAGAAGACAGCTTATCTTTATTTATATTTAATTTATGATATACGGAACTTAAAGAATCATCCGTATTGATTACTTTTGTAATATAACTATAGTCAGAAAGACTACCTGGAGAATCGTTTATAACATTACTTTTTGCTACTGTCGGTGCAGATATAGCTACACAAGATAAAATCGTAACTAGGTATCTATTATTCATAATTTGTCTCCTAATTTATCTCCTAATTTATAGTATTAATAATATTTTGTATCACTTTCTTTTTGATGATTCAATAAAATAATTTTACTGTAACTGTTTTTTATGCTGTCTACAGCATATTAAAAAACCGCTCGATTATGAGCGGTTTGAAAGATAGATTATTTTATTTTTGATAATATTTTATCCATTTTTTCTTTGTCATAAGATAGAGGGGTAAAAGGTGTCTTGCCATTTTCTATTTTATTCTTAGTGATTTCTTTATCCAATTCTCCCGAATCGTCGTTTAAGCTGACAGCATGATTCCATTGAAAAATGGCTTCATCTTTACGTCCGAGTTCCCAATAAACATCTCCAAGGTGGTCATATATAACAGCTTCGGAAGGAGATAAATCGGATGCCTTTTCAAGATAATCGGCAGATTTTTCATAATCTCCGAGATGATATAATAACCAACCCAGACTATCGACGATAGAGCCTTCTTCTTGAGCTTGGTTATATGCGCTTACAATCAGTTCTGCAGCTTCTTCAATGTTTTTATTATTCATCAACAGTTCATAACCGAGGTGATTTTTTATTGCCGGATGCGGTTGCACATATAATACTTTTCTGAAACATTTTTCAGCTTTGTTTTTATCTCCCATAGCGGAATATGCCATTCCTTGAGCAAAAATAATATCCCAAGCTTGTTCCGTGCGATGTTCTTTGGGGAACAAATTAATAGCCTTTTGGTAATATATAACAGCATCTTTATTGCGTTTTGTCAGTCTGGTAACTTCACCCAAAAGTTTATATGTAGACGGTGAGGGTGGGGTGTTCTTTACTAATTCTAACAATATTTCTTCGGCAGCACGGTATTGTTCCATCTCAATCAAGTTATATGCAATTTTATATTGAGCAGAGTGATAACTGTAATCTTTTTCGGTAATTTTAGTATAGATTTCGTTTGCTTCTTTATGTAGTTCTTTCTTTTCGAGAATATCGCCCATTAAAATTTTTGATAAATCATATTCGGGATTTATGTAGGCAGACAAAGACGAAAACAGTAGGGCGACTTCATCTCCGTTAGGAGCTTGTTGTATAAGTAGAGCAACAGCAAACAGGACATCGGACATTCCTATTGCGGGAGAAGATAGAATCGGGGTAACGGAAGAATCGGATTTACGAATATCTTCAATAAAATTCTTAGTTATTATGTTGTTATTGCTACTTATCTTTTGGATAACTTTTTCAAGTCTCTCTTTGTTGTTTTGTCGTAAATAAAAATTAGTTATAATTCTTGCCGGATAAAAGGTGATTTTCATATTAGGTATCTGCATTAATAAGCTGTAATGCTTATCAGCTTCGTCTGTTTTTCCCATGTAATCACTGATTGCTCCGGCATGAAGTAACGCCATTGCTTTAAAAGTTTCCTCTTTAAATAAAGGCTTGATTTGTTCAATAGCTTTTTCGTATTGTCCTAACCCGGCATAGTTCCAAGCAGACATAAGCGGATTTATTAATATTTTAGCCAGTTCATTGTCGCACTTTTGTATATCTTTAAGAGCTTCTTCATAATTTTGTTGCTTGGTGTTATATACGGATTTCATTGTATGTATAAATGGACTTTCATCTCCGTTTGTAATAGCAGAATCGGCATATTTTATTGCTTCATCGATTCTGCCTTGAGATGCGAGAATTGTATATAATTGTGAGGACAACATTTGTTCTTTTGGGGCTGTTTTTTCGGCTAACATATAATAATTTGCAGATTGATTCAAATCGTGTCGCAAATGTGCAATACGTCCGGCCAAATATGCACCATAGTTGTTAACTCCGATATTCGGAGCAGATATGTAGTGCTCTACCTGTTTGTTATTGCGTTCAATAGTACAACAAGTGTTTGTAAAAATGATGCCGGCGGCTATTGCCAATGCAAAGGCTGATTTTTCCATTATTATTATGCTCCCCAAAAAATACTTTGTCATTCTAAACGAAACTGTTGGGCAATACAATATAAAATATGCAGATAGATGTAATTATTTATTGCAAAAAATAAAGTAAAAGCATAGCATAGCAATATGATGAACGAAAAAGAACTTTTAGAATGGTATTTGTCTGCCGGCGTAGATGTTTTCTGCGGTGATGTGCCTTTTGTGGCAGAAAACAAACAGTCAGCGATTAAAGAGGCAGAAAAAAAATCTGCGGATACTCGACCGGCTATAACCGATTTAGCACAAATGAGTTCTACTGCTTGTAAAAATGCTCGTGAGCTTTGTCAAAAAGCTCAAACTTTAGAAGAATTAAGAAAAGCTGTGGATAATTTTGACGGTTGTTCATTAAAACTAAATGCTAAAAATACGGTTTTTGGTGAAGGTGACGAACAGGCAAAAATATTATTTATCGGTGAAGCACCGGGAGCCGATGAAGATAGAACAGGACAGCCTTTTGTCGGAAAATGCGGACAATTACTAGATAAAATATTGCAATCAATCGGTGTAGAACGTTCAAAATGCTATATAACCAACTTGGTGATGTGGCGTCCTCCCGGGAATCGTACACCTACTGATGCCGAAATTGCGGTTTGTCTTCCGTTTTTGAAAAGAAAAATTGAACTTATAAATCCTGATATAATTGTTGCTCTGGGGGCTCCGGCAGCAAATGTTTTGTTGGATGCTGAAGAAGCTATTTCAAAAATAAGAGGTAAATGGTTGGAATATAATGTGCGTCCCGGAGTGACTATCCCGCTATTACCGACCTTTCATCCGGCATATTTATTGCGAAATCCTGCTCAAAAAGCAAAAACTTGGAGTGATTTTTTACGTTTAGCAAAAAAAATATTTAATAATTAGGATTTTGTTCATAATTTGTTGGCAAATTATATAATATGAATTATTATAACAAAAAATATTAACAACTTTAAGGAAAACACAATGAGTATCTGCAAAAAAGTTTTAGGATTAGCCGCAACTCTTTTAGTGGCTACAAGTATCAGTTCGGCAAATGCTGCTGATGATGATGCTGTTTTGTTCAAAATCCACGATATTACTCCGGTTAAAAGTGCTGAAGGAGAGGTTGTGGGATGTGATTTTGTTACGACATTTTACAATCGTTCATCATATACTATCAGAAATGCAACTATGAATTTTTCATGGAAAGATGAAGCAATCAGTGATGTGATTGAGAAAGAAAAGAAAGAAGATGCAGCTAAAAACAGACGTGGTACCGCCAGAGGTCGTAGTGCTACCGAGCGTGTAACTGATGCTGATGTCGAAGTTATGGTCGAAGTTCCGACAATTAAACCAGCTACACAAGTTGCGGTTAAGAGTAGAGCTAATACGGACAGATGTTTCTTGATGATTGAAAAAGTAAAACATTCTGTTAAAAGTTGTAATTTAGAAACTGCAAAAGGCGGAAAAGCTAACGTCGGCGGAGGTAGAGGTCGTGGAGCTGAAGGCGGTTGTAACCGCATATTCCAATATGTATCGGCAGAAGATCCGCAATATTATCTTGAATTTAAAGCTGTTTCCGTAGATGCAGAAAATGCTGAAAGAGAAGAAGCTAATAGAAAAAATAAGTCACAAGTTGACGATATGTACAGAAAAGCTGTTTCTGCAATTGATACAACCAATGCAGTTGTTTCTGGTATTAAATAGTTAAAAGGGAAGAGTTGCGTTATGCGGATAAATAAAAAAGTTGTTTTATCTGTTGCTATGGTGGGGATGCTTTCCGCATCTCCGCTATATGCACAGTTCTTTAATAATAATGTGTCCGCTCAACGTACTGAAGAACAGGCACAACAAAGGGTAGCTCCTGTCGCAAATCAACAATATGCAAAGCCGACACATCAACAACAGCCTGCACCGGCTCAACAACCTGTACAACAATATCAACAACAAGGTTATAATTCTGCTTACGGAACTCAACAACAGGTTTATACAGCTCAACAGAGACAACAGCAACCGAAGGCTCAGCCGACTCCTGTAAATTATAACAGAGGAGGTTTGGTTGAGTATAAAATTGCAGACAATAAGAGTAATGATAAAGATACAGAGCTGATAATGCTTTATATGAAAGATTTTAAGGTTTATCGTAGTCCTTCCGGACAAACTCGTTGTTCAATGATTTTTGCTATAGCTACAACTCTTAAAGATAAAATATCCAATATAAGCTATCGTTTAAAATGGCCCAAAATGGAGACAGTATTGAGTTTTAGCGATGTCCCTCCGCATGTTGAAAATAATTTTAATTACACTTTGCTTGGTGACGGATGCTATTCTATGGATAGGACACCTAATATCATAATAAACAGATGCAGAGCTAAAGGTTTATCACAACGTACTTGTGCAAGTAAAGTCAGATGGATAACTCGTGCATCTTAATAGCAAGGAGATGCTATGAAAAAGTTGTTTGTATTTTTATTTTGTTTGGTGTGGGCGGCTTCGGCCGCTGCAACCGTTTCTATGGTTGAGATTGTTGATGATTCATTGTATGCAAGTGTCTTAAAAAAAACAGGAGTTACGGATAGTGATGTTGCGAGATATGGTAGAATTTTTAAGGCAATCAAAAATAATAATTATAAAAAAGCAGACAAACTTATTCTAAAACTTAATAATGATGCTCTTATGGGGCATGTGCTTGCGCAAAAATATTTGACTACTGATTATGATACAAGTTATGAAGAGTTGCAAAGTTGGTTGAAAAAATATCCCTATTTACCGCAATATGAAGCTGTAAAATCTTTGTCTGTTGTAAAAAATCCGAAATATAAAAAAATAAAGCCTAAAAAACAAAAAACAAAACCTAAAATTTATGCTTCTTATGAATGGTTTAGAAATGATTATGCTAAATTGAAAACATCTGATAGGAAGTATGTAAAAAATAAAATATATGATTTTTTGGTTGCAATAAGAAAAACAGATAATAAAAAAGCAACAGAAATTATGAAAGACTATAAGTTCCGTATGACAATTCCGGATAAGAATTACGATGGAATGAGCGCAACTTTAGCTGCTTCATATTTTTATGAAGGAGAATATGAGCAAGCTCTGCAGTGGACAACAAAAGCTATCAAAAGAAGTAAAGAACCGACCGCAGCATGGTTTGGCGGAATGTCAGCTTGGAAAATGAAAAATTATAAAAAAGCAGCCTCTTTATTTGGACAATTAGCCGGTTATGAAAATGATGATAAATGGCTTTTAGCATCGGGTGCATATTGGGCTTATCGTTCTAACTTGAAACTCGGAAAAACTAAAACAGCAATGGCGTATTTACGTAAAGCAGCTACATATGAAAGAACTTTTTACGGCATATTGGCGAAGGCTCAATTAGGTAGACCGATAGAATATGATTGGAGAATTTTGCCGCATTTTAATAAACTAAATACTGATGAATATAAAAAAGAGCTTTTGAGTTCTCCTAATATTAGAAGGGCAATTTTATTAATAAAAGCCGGAGAAACTGATTTAGCAGAAGCTGATTTAAGAAAAAACTATAAAAAGTTTACAACAAAACAAAAAGAATTGGTGATGTTCATCAGTAGCCAATATAGTTTGGCAAATTTGAGCTATTTGTTGGCAAATGGTCTTAAAGATTATAAAAAACGTCGTAATTATGACGGATTTTTGTATCCCTATCCCAAATGGGAGCCTATTGACGGGTGGAAAATCAATCAATCGTGGATATGGGCTCTAGCTCGTCAAGAATCTCTTTTTAATCATACGGTAAAAAGCCATGCAGGAGCTTGCGGTTTAATGCAGATTATGCCGAATACTGCGGCGAATGTAACTAAAGATAAAGAATATAAAAAAGGTTGCCGGTTGTTATTTGATAAAATGAATAATTTAACTATCGGTCAAAACTATGTCGATATTTTATTGAATGATGAAAATGTCGGAAACAATTTATTTTTATTAGCTGCCTCATATAACGGCGGACCACATAATGTGAAAAAATGGTTGGATAAAAACAATTATGAAAATGATCCGTTACTTTTTGTTGAAATGATACCTTGGAGAGAAACAAGACTTTATGTTAAAAAAGTTGTTGCCAACTATTGGATTTATAACTCTCGTCGTGGTCTTAAAAGCAAAAGTTTAGAACAATTAAAGCATAATCAATGGCCGGAAATGGATTAATTTCCTTTTTTGTCTATAAAGTTAAACTTTTTTGTTTAAATTTTATTATAACGGTGTTATAATAGGGACATTCAATAATTAGTCTGTATATATTTTGTAATAGCTTGCATATCCCTTTTTAGGGTTTGTAATTATTCAATATATACAGACGCTAAATTTAGAGGGGTATGAGCTTTATTTTTTCACTCATCTTAGGTGTATTCTTGTTCGGTTTCATTTTGAAAATGTTAGACGGACCTCTGTCTTCATTTTTCTCCTATTACGGAGGATTTTTTGCTACGATTGTTGCGTTTATATTAAGCACAATCGGCTTCGTAGTAATCTGCGGAGTTGTTGGTTTGATTATCCCGGTAATAGGGTGGGATTTAGGGTTTGTTCTCGGTCCGGTATATTGTTTATATTGCTGGATATTTAAAAAAGAGAATAAATTACTTAAATTTATATTGAATGTGTAAAAACACCAGAGAGAAAAAGACTGTTACCTGAGAGGTAACGGTTTTTTTTTTGGGGGGCTTATATCAAATAATGAAAAAAATAAAATTGCTCTTATATAATATAAAAAGGGAGGCAATAATGGAAATATATTTATTGATAACATTAGTTTTGGTTTATATTTTGACCATATTTTTGATAAAAAAACACTCTCGACAGCGTTTATGGTTGGCGGCATTTATAATTGCTTTTATTATCACGGGGATTGCGTTAAGTTTTTTACGTTTTACCAATCAAGATATTATGATGAATGCGGCAGAATTGAGTTGGTATTATATTTTATATCTGTTTGCTTCGATTATGATTGCTTTAGGAATTATAAATCTTTGGGTGTTCAGACACTCAATATGGGAAATATTGTTTGGCAATAAAAACGAGGATATTTAGCTAACTTTTCTGATATATATAGGCTGTTTGCTTTTGCCTACCGAAATAAAATATTTATGTCTTCCGGGGAATTTGAATTGACTGGTAGCGTTTAAAATACGGCGAGCTGTATCAGCGTAACGGCTATGAATTAAAAAGGATTCTTTATGTTTGGTAACTTTTGTAAAAGGTATTTTACGAACAATATCAAGTGCTTCATCGGTTGTTTGCCATATCGGGCATCCGACAATATCTTTATTATATTTTCTTGGAATGAAAAAAGCTTCTTCTTGTTCTATTTCCTTAACATTTTTACCGAATAAAAATAATAAATCTTCGTTGGTTTCTTCCAAATTATTGCTGGCATGTACCAAGTTATTACCAATCATTTGTGTATAATTTGATTTAGCAGTGGTTATGGCTATGTTTCTGCCTTCGGAAAATTGCGGACTGCGGTCATAAACCAGTAGTGCCAAAAATGAACCTGAGCCGGTTTCTTTTTCTTTTTTATATCCGTTAGGAAGTTTTTTTCCGTAAAAGCGTGCAATATTGGCGGCGAAGTTTTTTTCGCTCCAATTTATTTCATAAATTTGAAATAGCTCAAATTTTTTCTTTATATCGCCGACAATAGATTTCTCCATAAAACGAGCATTTTGCCAAACGAT
>JAFTWG010000028.1 GCA_017465405.1 Alphaproteobacteria bacterium | reverse complement strand
TTTGAATAAGACAGTATATGTCACCCCGAGTTTAGGAGTGTTCTATACCCAAGTCAGCTATGATGATGCAAGCGATAACTATGGCAAAACGGTAGAATACAACGACTTGAAACAAGTTGAAATAGAAGCCGGCTTGAAGTTTAGCAAAGCTGTATATACCGACAACGGAGCCGCCAGCATTTATGTAAAACCGAGTGTAGTTCAAACACTTGTAGACGGCGATGAAGTCACAATAACCGAAATCGGCAAAGTTGACACCATAGACGATGAAACTTTGGGTCGCATTGAAATCGGCGGTAACTATGGTTTCAATGACAACTGGTCCGCATACGGTTGGGCAAATTACACCTTTGGTTCAGATTATGAGGCAACATCAGTCGGTGCCGGTGTAAACTACGCTTGGTAAACTCGTATAACGGGTAACTAATACATAAAAAGAGAGATTTTTCTGCTCATGTACGCATTTGTACACTCCGCAAAAAATCTCTCTTTTTCTTATTATTTCCCACGTTCTCCAAGTTTATAGTAAAACCCAGTTCTATGGTCATCTAACAACAAAAGGAGGTAAGTAAAAACTTGCCTCCTTTTGTCATTGCGAGCGACGAAGTCTTGCGAAGCAATCCAGAACAAAAAAGCATATTCTTTTAACTGGATTGCCACGAAAATTAAAAATTTTCTCGCAATGACAGTGTAGAAATGAAATTACCACGTCGCTACCGCTCCTCGTAATGACAGAAAAAATTGTCATTGCGAGCGACGAAGTCTTGCGAAGCAATCCAGAAAATATAAGCCTCATCACCCTATGAATTACCACATTGCCACTGCTCCTCATAATGATGATGCAGTTACAAAAAAGGCGAGGATAATTCCCCGCCTTTTGTTGTTATTTAACTCTGAAAGATAAGCTATCGGACATTTTTTCTAAATCTGCTTCCAGTTGAGAGTTTTTTGGTAAATTTCCGGTTTGAGCCAGAACTTGTAAGTCTTTTTCATAAGCTTTTTCTTTAGCTATGTATTCTTCATTTTTAGATAACTCATCTCCTAGTCCGTCCTGTATAGAATATTCAGTTTCTTTTTTGGGGGTCTCTGCAGGCGGGATTGGTCTTTCATCAGGTAAAGCAAAGGCAACAACAGGTTTTTGAATTATTCTTGGGCTTATAATTTCTCTAATGTTCTTTTTGGGCTTATTTTCATCTATATGTTTATCTTCTTCAATTTCATCATATGTTTTTACCATAACACGTCCTTTGCTGACTTTTATAGCTCCACTTTCAATTGCTGGAAATTGAGGGAGTTTTTCTTGGCGTTCAAGCTCTTTGGTCGGGATAAAAAAATCCGGTTGTACTTTTTTGCGAACATATTGTTGTGCATTTACATCAAAAGTGGTACATATCAAAACTCCGGCCAACAAAATAACATATTTATTCATTTTTTTCTCTTAAACTTAATATTAACGAATATCCTGTATTTTAGCATACATGAAAAATTTAGTTTTGACATCAATAATTTGCATTTTTTCGATAATAAACGGTATAAAAGCATCAGAAACCGTTGATAATGTTGTAATGCCGGAAGAAAATGATTCTTTAAAACAAGAAATTAAAGACCCTTGCGAACGCTTTTATGGTATAAAACCGCAACTCAATTTTCGCAGTTCATACGGAGAACTTACTTATAATCACGATTATGATCAAGAAAATTTGAATATTCTGTCTGAACAGGGAATAACAAAAGAAGAGGGGATGTTTACTGCCGGTCTTTCTCTTTTAGATGTTGATTGGTCCGTATTGTTAAATACTATAATCAGAGAAGTTGATGGACATACTTGCGTAATTCCTGCCAACTTAGATGTTTTTGTCGGTTATCGTAATCCGGTTATATATATAAGTAGCGATATCGAAGAAGGTACTTGCGAATATAAATTGATAAAACGTCACGAACAACAACATCAACAAATAAATGTCTCGGTTTTGGAACATTATCTTCCGACAATAAAAAAAGCATTTGAAGATGAATTGTCTTCTTTGAAGGCACGAGTTGTAGACGGCGAAAAAACATCGGATGACATAACCGATGAAATGAATTCTGATTATGTTTTTGCAGTCCGGCCGATAGTTAATCGTTTTCAAATCACGTTACAACTTGAACATAAACATTTAGATACACGCGAAAATTATGAATTCGAAAGTAATTTATGCAAATAAATTACATATTATAAGAAGCCTCTATCATCTTCATTCTTTTATCATCTATATCATAATTTGCTTTAAGATTTAATTGCGGAGCTATTGTAGCAATAATTTCTCCGGCGGTAGGAACTGTATTCCAACCGGATGTTGCATACCAAAAAGTTTCTTCGCTTGGTTTGGGTTCATCCATCATAACAAGCAGAGCATATTTGGGACTAGAAGCAGGGAATGTTGCCAAAAATGAAGTTATAACAACTTTATCTTTATATTTTCCGTTAACAACTTTCATTGCCGTTCCTGTTTTTCCGGCGACTTCGTATCCGATTACATTGGCTTTTTTGCCTGATCCTTTTACGACAACTTCTCGTAAAAGTTTTCTCATTTTTACAGAAGTATCTGTGGTTAATATTTTTCTTCCTTGAGGTTGTTCTTGCTGTTTAAGTAATGTCGGTTTGTAATAAGTTCCTCCGTTTACAACAGCCGAAAAAGCTGAAATTAAGTGTAATGGAGTAACTGAAATTCCATACCCGAATCCTACCGTTGCAACAGTTTCTTTTTTCCAATTTTTGGGATAAGTAGGTGTTTCTTTTTCTGCAACTTCAAAATCTTTTATTTTATCAAAAAAGCCAAAATTTCTTAAATGTGCTTGTTGAATATCTTTTCCTACTCGCAGAGCTATATGAGCCGATCCGATGTTTGAAGAGTGTACTAAAATTTCTTGTAAATCTAACCAACGATTTTCGCCTTTATAGTCATTAATTTTATTATATTTATTAATAACCAAAGGTTTGGTTGCATCAAATTTCTCTTTTAAATTTACTTTTCCGCTTTCCAAACCGATTGCCGCATTAAAAATTTTTAAAACTGAACCCGGTTCATAAGCTCCTTGTGTAGCAAAACTAAAGTTTGGGGCCTCATTGTTAGGATCAAAATCGGGTAACGATACCATAGAAATTATTTCTCCGGTATTTACATTCATCAAAATTGCGGCGGCTCTGTCTGCTTTAAATTTGGATACACCGGCATAAAGTTTTTCACGAATAGTGTCCTGTATTCCTGTGTCTACACTTAATTGTAATGGAATTTCCGACGTAGTTAACCGCTCATTTAATCCTCTTTCGATTCCGGCAAGACCTTTTTTATTATCAATGTCTGCTTTTCCTAAAATATGAGCAAACAGGTTTCCGTGCGGATATATTCTTTTTTCGGTTTCTTCAAATCCAAGTCCATTGATTCCAAAAGCATATATTTCATATTTTTGGGCTAAAGATATATTTCTTTTCAGATATACAAAATTAGTTTTTTTAGAAAGATTTGCTAATATATTATCATAAGATAAATCATCAAAATATTTGCTGAGACGTATAGCTACTTCTTCTTTGTTTTTTACTTGATTAGGATGAGCATATAAACTGAATGTAGGGATAGATGTTGCAATTATGGTATTGTTTCTGTCCGTAACATCAGCTCTTTTCGTGTTGCTTTTGATTTCTACCTGTGGTAACGGTTTTGCTTCTTCTGTTTCTGATTTTGGTTCATATCCGCTTATACATAAAATAAAAGTTCGTACACTGATTGTTAAAAACAAAGCAACCATAGCAGTTATTGCTAACAACATACGAAATCTGCATTTCGACATAGGATCGTTTTCTTCAATACATCCCTTAGAGTAAACAGACTTGTTTACTTTGATTTCTTCTCCGGGCAGATAAAACTTTTCTTTTTTACGAAACAGGTTGCTCATTATTTCCTCTATCTCTGAGCTTTTGCCAGTCTTCTTAATTCTCTGTTTTCGTTGGCGATATTGCTTATATTACGACGAGCGGCGGCTTTGCGAAGGTCTGCATTGTTTTCATATTCAAAAGGTAAGGACGCATAGTTTATAATTTGCTCAGCTTTTGCCGGCTCTAATTCAATATGTTTTGCAGCAAGTTTACGCAATCTTTCCGGACTATTCAAATGACTCCATTCTGCCTTAAGGATATGAATGGACTTTACATCATTATTAATGCTCTCATTGATGCTTTTTAACTCTTTTTCCAAGCTCTCTACGCTGTTTTTGATAATGAAATTACCAAACATTGCAAATGCAACAAATATGGCTAATATTACATTTACACATAAACCTGCTGATTTTATATTATTCATTTTAGGCCTCCGTAGTTTTGGTTGCGTAGCGCATTTTAGCAGAATGAGCTCTGGAATTATTTTCTATTTCATCTTTTGTCGGCAAAATTGCTTTTGAGCAATTTTCAACTTCTGCTTTAATTGATACATTGACAGCAGGCATATAACGAGAAACATTTGCTTGTTTGCCTGCCTTTTGGTTAAAAAAGTTTTTTACAATTCTGTCTTCAAGCGAATGAAAAGTAACAACGACTATTTTGCCGCCGGATTTCAAAATGGAAAGCCCTTGAGACAATCCTCTTTCTAATTCTCCTAGTTCATCGTTTACTGCAATTCTTAATGCTTGAAATGTTCTGGTCGCCGGATCCGGCTGTCCGGGCTTTTTATAAATTACCTGATAGATTATTTCGGCTAATTCCTTTGTTGTTTTAATGGGTGCTTTTTTGCGTTCTGTACATATTTTAGCCGCAATCTGGCGAGATTTTCGTTCTTCACCGTATTGATATATAATGTCAGCCAGTTCTTTTTCCGGTGTGTTGTTTACAATATCATATGCACTAATTCCTTCGCATGACATTCTCATATCAAGAGCAGCATCTTTAGAATAAGAAAAACCTCTTTCTGCCTCATCTAATTGCATAGAGGAAACTCCGATATCAAATACGATACCGTCAATTTTTTCTTCTACCAAATCAGCAACATTACCAAAACAACCGGATTTGAAATTAAATCTGTCACCATAAATGCTTTTCAGCTCTTCTGCTCTTTTGATAACATTAGGGTCTCTGTCAACAGATATAACTTTGCAATCGGCACTTTTTAATATTGCTTCAGTATATCCGCCATTACCGAATGTTGCATCTACATATACCTTTCCGTCAGTCGGATTTAAGGCTTGTAAAACTTCATTTAACATAACCGGTATATGCTTTGCCATTGGTTACATTCCTCCTTTATTGCTAAGAGAGGGACGATTTTTGAAAATTTCGGCTCTTATGCGAGCTTCTTCCTTTTCCCAATTTTCAGGGTTCCAAATTTGAAATTTGCGTCCTTTTCCGACAAAAACGGCAGTATCGGTAATTTGGGCATGTTTTAAAAGTTTTTCTGTGAGTAAGATTCTTCCGGTACTGTCAAAGCTGAAACGACGTGCATCTCCAAAAATGAGATTCGTTAATTCATCTTGTGTTTGAGAAAAGAAATCAAGAGATGTTTCCATATCCGAAGCGATTTTTTCCAGCAGTTCTTCGGCACATCCTTCAATGCAGGGAGAGGTAAGACTACGATAACATACAATTTCTGTTGATAATTCTTTAACTATTGCTCGATAGTCTGAAGGGAGCGAAACACGACCTTTGGTGTCCACTTTGTTTATTATTGTGTCCATAAAGAGAAAAGTTTTTCTCACTTTTTTACCCTTTTAAAATATTACCCTTCTCTTATGGTATATCATGGGATTTTTTGGGAATCAATGGGAATTTTTAGTATTTTGCGGCCTGTTCATGTTTTGTTCGTGAGAGTGCGTTTTTTTTATTTGTCAAAATCGTTGAAAAACAATGTATAAACAAGCTTTGGGATATAATTAAAAAAAATAAAAAATATCTTGCTTTTAATGGGGAATATATTAATTTTATACACAGGCAGCCGGATAGCTGCATCGCAGAAGGTAAAATTTGCAGATGAGGAAAGTCCGGGCTTCATGGAAACAAAGCACCAGATAATGTCTGGCTGGAGAAATCCAAGGGAAAGTGCCACAGAAAGTTACCGCCAAACAAGTTTTGGTAAGGTTGAAAAGGCGAGGTAAGAGCTCACCGCAAAAACAGCAATGTTTTTGGCAAGGTAAACCCTGTTTGAAGCAAGACCAAATTAGGAGAGCCATTACGGTTAAGGATAGTTTCCAATCCGCTCCAGAGGTAGGTCGCGTTGAGCATTACAGCGATGTGATGCCAAGATGAATAGCTATCATTTCAAACTTTTCGCAAGAATGGTTAGAAATACAGAACCCGGCTTATAGGCTGCCTGATTTTATTTATCTTTTGACAAACGGGAGTTTAATAATGTTTCAAACTACATTTGCCATTTCAGCAGAAATTAAAGGTGTCGGTCTGCACTCGGGATTGGAATCTAAAATGACATTTTATCCGGCAGAGCCCAATAGTGGAATAGTTTTTGTTCGTTCAGATCTGCCTGATAAACCTAAAATTCCTGCATTATATTCAAATGTAGTCGATACTCGTAATTGCACATGTTTAGGTGATAAAAACAAAAATATAGTTAGTACGATAGAACATTTAATGAGCGTACTTTACATCATGGGTGTCGATAATGCAATTATTGAAGTTTCAAATCCCGAATTGCCGATTATGGACGGCAGTGCTGAAGAAATATACAACATATTAAAAGAAGTTCCGTTAAGGGAGCAACGTGTTAAAAAGAAATTTCTTAAAGTTTTAAAAGAGGTTAGTTACACTGATGATAAAGGTAACAAAATATCTTTAGCTCCTTCATCTCACGGTTTAAGAATAAATTTTGAAATAGAATTTCCTTCACCCATTGTCGGACATCAAGAATTTCATGGTAGAATTGAAGAAAATATTTATGCTTTAGAAATAGCTCCTTGCCGTACTTTTTGTGAAAAAAGTCAGGTTGATTACTTAAAATCAATAGGTTTGATAAAAGGAGGAAATCTGGGAAATGCTTTGGTATTAGATGGAGATACGGTGCTAAACAGCGGAGGAATGAAACATCCTAATGAATGCGTAAACCATAAGGTTTTAGATGCAATAGGAGATATGTACACTTCCGGATATAGTATTATCGGCGAATTAACCGCATCGAAAACTGGACATTTTCATAATAACGAAGTATTAAAAGTATTGTTTAGTGATGAATCAAATTATGAGTTGGTCTAAAAATGTTGAAAATTAAATTGTTTTTATTGGCTTTTTTATCAGTCGCTTTGTTAAACGGATGTGCTTCATCCTCAAATGAAGAAGAACATTTGTCTGTTGAACAGCTTTATAATCGCGGACACGATTTGTTGGCAAAAACAAAATATAAGAAAGCGGCAGAAACTTTTGAGCAGGTAGAACTTGAATATCCTTATTCTCGTTGGGCTACAGAGTCAAAATTAATGAGTGCCTACGCTTATTATAAAAATGAAAATTATGACGAAGCAATAATGGCTCTGGATCGTTTTATACGTTTTCACCCGGGGAATGAAAATATTGCCTATGCGTACTATTTGAAAGCAATCAGCTATTTTGACCAAATTTCTGATGTGAATAGAGATCAGGGAGAAACAACAAATGCTCTTGATGCGATGAATCAATTAATTATGCGTTTTCCGACGACAAAATATGCCGAAGATGTTAAGCAAAAAATTATTTTTGCAACGGATAACCTCGCAGGGCAAGAAATGGAAGTTGGGCGGTACTACCTGAAACATCACAATTATTTGTCGGCACTCAATCGTTTTTCAAATGTTGTAACAAAATATCAAACAACCAATTATATTGAAGAAGCTCTCTATCGCCAAATTGAAATTTATACAATTTTAGGATTGTCTCAAGAAGCTGCAACAGCATATCAGGTATTGAAATACAATTATCCTAAAAGTAAATGGACAAGAAAAGCTTCAAAAATTATAAAAGGCTAAATAGATGCTTGAAAGCTTGTCTATCCGCAATGTTGTATTGATTGACAAACTTGATTTAGAGTTTGCCGATGGTATGACGATATTAAGCGGAGAAACCGGAGCCGGAAAATCAATTCTTTTGGATTCCTTGGGGCTGATTTTAGGGCAAAGGGCTGATACTTCCCTAATCAGACAGGGAGAAGAAAAGCTTTCCGTTTCTGCGATATTCTCACTTCCTCGCCAAGGTAGTAAGTTATATTCTATTATGGATGATAATGATATAGATATTGACGAATCAATAGCTATTAAACGTAGTTTAACCATTGATGGAAAAAGTAAAATTTTTATCAATGATCAACCTGTTTCCTTAAAACTATTAAAAGAAATAGGAAATGAGTTAGTAGAAGTTCACGGGCAGTTTGACAACCACGGATTGTTAAATCAATCAAACCATTTATTCATACTTGATAATTATGGGAAATATACAAATTTACTCAAAGATGTTGCAGAAGCTTTTACCTTATATAAACAAGCGGTAAAAGAACGAAAATCTGCAGAAAATCAACTTCAAAACAGTAAAACGGAAGAAGATAATCTTCGTCATTGGATTGATGAGCTGCAAAAGCTTAATCCTTATGAAGGAGAGGAAGAAGAATTAAGTAAAAGAAGAGCAGAAATTATTAATTCTGAAAAATTGGTCGAAAGCCTCAATTATGCCTATGGAAGCATTACTCAAGGGGCAGATATAATTTCGGCAATAAGACACGCTCAATCAGCAATAGACAGAGCAAACTCTATTGTAGACGGGAAATATCAGAATATTGTCGATTCTTTAGAGCAGACTCTCATCAATGCCGAAGAAACAATACGTCAAATAGAAGATGTCAGTTCGTCACTTAATTATAATCAAAATGAAGCCGATAGTATAGAACAAAGATTATACGCATTGCGAGGAGCTGCTCGCAAACATCAGGTTTTAATTGATGAATTGCCTAAAAAACTTGAGGAGATGAAAAAACAGATTGCGTCCATTGAATTGGGTGAAGAAGGATTGTTTGACATAATAAAAAAAGAAGAGCAATTACGCCGCATATATCTGGAAAAGTCAAAAGAATTAAGTAAATGTCGAAGAGATACGGCTGTACAGTTGGATAAAAAAGTAATGAATGAACTTGCTCCGCTAAAAATGGAAAAAGCAAAATTTGTTACTCAAATTGAAGAATTAGAAGAAAATAATTGGAATATAAATGGTATTGACGATGTTCGATTTACCGTATCTACTAACCCTAATTCTCCGCAAGGTCCGTTAAATAAAATTGCATCCGGAGGTGAATTAGCCAGATTTATGTTGGCTCTTAAAGTGAATTTGGTTAATTCGGACAATAATATGACGATGATTTTTGATGAAGTCGATTCGGGAGTGGGAGGAGCTACAGCCCAAGCCGTAGGTGAAAGATTGTCCTGCTTGTCAAAAAATGTTCAAATTCTGTTAGTTACGCACTCTCCACAAGTCGCAGCTTGCGGTAAAAATCATTTTAAAGTTGAAAAGAAAACTCAAAATAATATAACTACAACTAATGTATATCAATTATCTCAAAAAGAGAAAGAAGAAGAAATTGCTCGTATGCTTGCCGGAGAACAAATAACCGATGAGGCAAGGGCTGCGGCAAAAGTTTTAATGAAATAATAAAAAAGAGGATAAAAAAATGAAAGTAAGAACTCGTTTTGCACCATCACCTACCGGATATATGCACATTGGAAATTTGCGTACGGCATTATATGAATATCTTATAGCAAAGTCTTGCGGTGGTGATTTTTTGCTTCGTATTGAAGATACGGATCAAAAACGTTATGTAGAAGGTTCTACCGACATTATATACAATACTCTCAAAACCGTTAATATGAATTGGGATGAAGGTCCTGATATCGGCGGAAACTATGGCCCTTATGTTCAATCAGAACGCAAATCAATATATAAAGAATATGCTGAAAAATTAGTAGAACTCGGCGGAGCACATTATTGTTTCTGCGGTGCAAGAGAAGAAGAAAACGAAGAAGAAGATAAAGTACCGACAAAATTTAAGGACCCATGTAAAAATATTTCATTAGAAGAAGCAAAAGCCAGAGTTGCGGCAGGAGAGCCTTATACAATTCG
The DNA here is from genome assembly GCA_017465405.1 of Alphaproteobacteria bacterium. Taxonomy (GTDB): domain Bacteria; phylum Pseudomonadota; class Alphaproteobacteria; order RF32; family CAG-239; genus JAFUYI01. The sequence goes on along the minus strand of JAFTWG010000028.1, from coordinate 12,598 downwards.
TCAAACAATTAATAAAAAAGGCATCTCTCATTTTCATGATGAAGTGTATGGCGATATTGAAATTGATTATGATGAACTGGATGAAGGTGTTTTGCTAAAAACAGACGGTTTGCCTACATATAATTTTGCTAATGTGGTTGATGACCATTTGATGGAAATTAGTCACGTTGTCAGAGGAAATGAGTATATTTCATCTACTCCGAAATATAATCTTATATATGAAACATTCGGTTGGACACCGCCGGTATATGTTCACGTTCCGCAGGTTATGAAAGATGCTCAACACAAATTGAGCAAAAGAAACGGCGATGCTTCTTTCCAAGACTTGGTAGCCAAAGGATATTTGCCGGAAGCTATTTTGAATTATATTGCATTACTCGGATGGAATCCGGGAACCGACAAAGAAATTTTCTCTTTGGAAGAGTTGAAACAATGTTTTACGGTTGAACGTCTGAATAAATCTCCGGCAATATTCGATATTGTAAAACTTACTTGGATGAATGGTTGTTACATCAGAGAATTGTCTGCGGAAAAATTTCATGAATTAGCGATGCCTTATTATGAACAACATTTGACCCGTAAGCTGAATTTACAATTATTGAGCAGTGTTTTGCAACCTCGTATCGAAACATTAAAAGATATTGTTTCTCAAACAGATTTCTTTGAAAATTTGCCTGAATACAGTTTAGATCTTTATGTAAACAAAAAAATGAAAACAGATGCGGAAATTGCTAAAAAAACATTAGCCTTGTCACTTGATACATTAAAAACAGTTGATGACTGGAAAAATGAAGTATTATTTGAACAGTTGAAAAACTTGGCAGTTGCCAATGAGCTTAAAAACGGACAAGTTTTATATCCTTTGCGTATTGCTTTGAGCGGAAAAGAAACAACTTCCGGAGGAGCAACGGAAATTGCCGCAATTTTGGGTAAAGATGAAACTCTTAATCGTATAGAACAAGCATTACAAAAATTAGGATAAAAAATGAAAGAAGTCGGAACCGGTATAATCGTTCGTGACGGAAAAGTTTTGATTGCTCAGCGTCCCCAAGGCAAGCCTTTGGCAGGCTTATGGGAATTTCCGGGAGGAAAGCAAGAAGCAGGGGAAACAATAGAGCAGTGCTTAAAAAGAGAGTTGAAAGAAGAACTTGATATAGAGTCTGAAGTAGGGCAATTTATAATGGAAACGGTTTATAATAGTCCTAATTGCGATTTTAGGCTGAAGGTTTTCTTTGTTCATATTTCCGAAAATGCAGAATTGACATTAAACGTTCATGATGATGCTAAATGGGTAACACCTTCAGAAATGTCAAATTTTGAATTTCCGCCGGCAGATATTGCAATCGTAAAAAAATTACAAACGATGAATATATAAAATTGACAACAAAATAAACAGAATGTATTATTGCGATAATTGTAAATTATTTACCCTAAATACTATTCTGTTATGTTTGTAAATGTGTTCATTGCAGTACTGTTTACGGTGTTTATGGTACTGATGATTGCTTGCGCCAGCTCAAGTTTTTTGTTTAAAGCCAACAAAGAGACTGCTCTTGAAGACAGTTGTTTGAGCGAAGTAATCAAAGCCGAAGAGGTTCCCATGATACGCAAATGGTTTGCGGATATTGTGGCCAACCGAGCTCTATCCGATGAAGACCAAAGCAAAATCCGAAAAAGTCTGGATAAACTTCGTCCCGGCAAAACCTACGGAACTGTTGCTTGTTGGTTCGTTCTGTTGCTCGAACATTATCCTTCAACAAATTGGAGTGTAATATCTTTCCGAGCATATAACTCTCAAGTTTCGCTGATAGAAATAAAATCTAAAGCGGGACTGTCTGATGAAGTAAAAAACAATACAAGTATCTGCCTAAAGATGAGCGATTGTTTTTTATACTACATGCGTAAATACAACTTGTTAACGGAAGGCTACTGTTAATCATCTCTCTTTCAACGATCTCTTAATCCCGAAAATTTAATTTTCGGGATTTTTTGTGGTTGACGATTATAAGTAGAGATAATACATTTATGCTATGAAAAAAATAAAATTTGACATAGAAAAAGATAACTTAATTTTATCAATAAATGGCGATATATTGCTTTATGATGACAATGAAAATAAGCAAAAGTTATATAATGCGGCCCAAAATGATAAAATAACGAAGATAGTTATTGATGCCACACAATTACAACAATGGGATTCCTCATTAGTTGCAATAATATTTGAATTGGCTAAAATTGCACTAAAACGAAATATAAAGCCGGAAAAGATTAATTTTCCTGTCGGACTGGACAGATTGATAAATTTAGCTTTATCCGTAGATAGAAAACCTGCACAAATTCTCGAAAATAAAAAAACATTTCTTGAATATGTCGGAGATTGGGGAGTAAGCGTTTATAACGGTTTTAACAAAGGAACAGATTTCTTAAAACAATCATGGCAAGCACTCAAAAGATTACTTTCCGGCAAATCGGTTATGCGAGGTATAGATTTATCATTTGCTTTGGAGGATTGCGGATATAAGGCTATACCGATAGTGACCTTAATCAGTTTTATGGTAGGGCTGATTTTGGCGTTTGTCGGTGCTGTTCAATTAAAAACTTTTGGGGCTCAAATATATGTAGCAAGTTTGGTTACAATCGGTATGACCAGAATTATGGGAGCGATTATGACCGGAATAATAATGGCCGGACGTACCGGTGCTTCTTATGCTGCAACGATAGGAACAATGCAAGTGAATGAAGAAGTAGATGCTCTCAAAACCATGGGGATAAATCCGGTTGATTTTTTGGTATTACCGAGAATGTTAGCTTTAACCGTCACTATGCCTATTCTAACAATGTGGGCAGATTTTATGGGAATGCTCGGTGGCGGTTTTGTCGGTGTAACCATGCTCGGTATTCCGATGCAAAAATATTGGGATATGTCTGTTTCTGCAATCACTATGGATAATTTTTTGGTAGGTATATTTCACGGACTTGTATTTGGAATAGTAACTGCAATCTGCGGATGCTATTATGGTGTTCATTGCGGAAGAAATGCGGATAGTGTAGGATTGGCAACAACTAAAGCTGTCGTTGCTTCTATTGTATGGATGATTGTCATGACCGGAATTATAACCGTAGCTTGTGAGGTAATAGGGATATGACAGAATCACAAGCGAAAATAGAAGCAAAAGATTTAAACATCGGTTATGGTGATTTTGTTTTATTAAAAGATGCGAATTTTCAAATTAATGAACACGACATATTTATCATAATGGGTGGTTCCGGTTGTGGTAAAAGCAGTATGTTAAGAGTGCTGACCGGACTTGTAAAACCATTGAGCGGTAAAGTTTTTGTAGATGGAGTTGATTTTACATCGGCATCAGTGAAAACAAAAAACAAAATAATGCAGGGAAACGGAATTTTATATCAAAGCGGAGCTTTGTTCAGCTCTATGACTTTAGCCGAAAATATTGCACTTCCCATGCAATTATATACGGAATATTCATCTTCACAAATAAAAGAACTTGCTTCATTAAAACTTGCCTTGGTCGGATTAGCCGGTTTTGAAGATTATTATCCGTCGGAGATAAGCGGAGGTATGAAAAAAAGAGCCGGTTTAGCCAGAGCCTTGGCACTTGATCCGGAAATAGTATATTTTGATGAGCCTTCTGCCGGTCTTGATCCGGTCAGTTCTAAACTTTTAGATGACTTGATTCTTGATATAAACCAAACACTTGGAACAACAATAGTTATTGTGACACACGAATTGAGTTCTATATTTGCGGTCGGTAATAATTCAATTTTTCTTGATGGGGAAACAAAATCTATTTTAGCAAGGGGAAATCCTAACGAACTGTTGAAAAATCCGCCTAATGAAAAAGTATTGCAATTCTTAACCCGAGGAGAGGGAAAAAATGCGTAAAAAACCTAATAATAAAATGATAGGACTGTTTATAATATGCGGAATAGCACTGTTTTTCGCTATTATCGGAATGTTTATTTCCGATAAGATATTACAAGGTTCAAATCGTATGGTAGTAATGTATTTTTCAGAGTCAATCAAAGGGCTTGATGTAGGATCTCCCGTTGTTTTCAAAGGAGTTGCCATTGGCAAAGTATCAAAAATTGATATCGTGGCTGATTTAAATAATTTAAATTTCAGTATTCCGGTTTATGTTACTTTCAGGGAGAATAAATTAAGTTCACACCAACCGAGAGAGGGAACACGCCAAATTTTGAAAGAATTGGTTGAAAATGGTTTGCGAGCTCGTTTGGCAACCCAAAATTATTTAACCGGACAATTAATGATTGAACTTGAATTTGTGAAAGGTGCAGAAGCTGTATATCATTCACGACCGGAAAGTAAAATTCCGGAAATACCGACTGTTCTTTCTCAATTAGCCGAATTATCTCGAGGAATACAAGAACTTCCTTTGCGTGAAACATTTAAGAAAATCGGCAAATTTTTTGATAGCTTAAACGATGAAATTATTCCGCAGATGAACGGATTAATGAAGGAGTTTTCTACAATACCGGATGGAGCTAAAGGAGTTCCGCAAACTATCAATAACTTTAACAAGGCTATGCAAAATATATCAAATGCAGCAAAATCATTAGGTAATTTTGCTGATTATATCGAAAGACATCCCGAAGCATTATTGCGAGGAAAAGGAGGATATTAGATGAAAAAATATGTAGTTGTATTTACTTTGTTGTTGAGTGCCTGTGCAATGAGCCCAAATTCGCATTTTTACCAATTACAGGCACAAAAAAATGATGTTGCAATAAGCAATCGTTCAATAAGTGTAGGGATTGAAGAAGTTGATGTTCCCCAATATATTGACAGACCTCAAATTGTTTTGATTAAGAAAAATAGTAGCGAATTAAGTGTGTCCGAATTTCATCGTTGGGCGGAACCGCTTACATCTTCTATTACTCGTATCTTGGCTGATGATATATCAACTTTTATGCCTAAATCTGTTATAAAACCGCAAAGCTATACAATGGAACAATTCAATTTTACGATTAATGTTGAAATAAACAAGTTTGATGCAGAATTGAACGATAAAGTAACACTTGATGCTTGGTGGACAATTTATCGTAACGGTAAAAATGTTGCTCGAGGCAGAAGCACATTAGATGCACCGGCCGGAGATACTTATGACAGCATTGTAAATGCACAAAGCAATTTAATAAATGAAATGGCCAAACAAATAGCTCAAAAACTTTCTAAACTATAGAGGATAAAATGCAAAACTTGACTGAAATACTTACTCATTACGGAGTAAAAGGCGAAGTGACCGGAATTAATATTGGTCCGATGGTGAAACAAATAGAATTTTTACCGGAGCCGGGAACGAAAATAAAAACTATAACCGCATCGCTTGAAGATATAGCTCGTGAAATGGGCGAAACATCTTTACGTGTTGAAGCTATTTCCGGAACATCAAAATTAGGATTTGAAATTCCTGCTGATGAAATGCAAACAGTCAGTTTTCCGAATATTATTGAAAGCGAAGAATTTAAAAACGTGAAAGGAAAATTACCGATTTGTTTAGGTGTTGATATTGCCGGAAAACCTGTTTATGCTGATTTAGCTAAAATGCCGCATTTATTAATTGCCGGCACAACAGGTTCGGGAAAATCAGTGGGATTAAATACTTTTATGCTCTCATTGATTGCAAACAAAAAACCGAATGATTTAAAATTTATTTTGATAGACCCTAAACGTATAGAATTTTCCATTTATAACAATCAGCGTTATCTTCTTGCACCGGTTGTAACCGATAATGCGTTGGCTTCGGCAACATTGCGTTATTTGGTTGATGAAATGGAAAAACGTTATGCAATGTTTGAGAAAGAGTTGGTAAGAAATATTGACGAATATCACGAACGTTGCGGAGCTTTGCCGTATATTGTTTGTGTTATTGACGAGTTTGCCGATTTGATGGCTGCAGATAAAAAAGTTGAAGATTCCGTACAAAGATTAGCCCAAAAAGCCAGAGCAGCAGGAATACATTTGATGCTTGCAACCCAACGCCCGTCCGTTGATGTGGTTACGGGTGTCTTAAAAGCTAACTTTCCGACACGTTTATCCTATAAAGTTGCATCTCAGGCAGATTCGAGAACCATATTGGATATGGCTGGAGCCGAAGATTTATTGGGACGAGGAGATGCTTTATTTTTGCCTCAAAACGGTGAATTGAAAAGAATACACGGATCCTATGTGACAGATGCAGAAATTGCTAAAATTTTAGAGCCGTATAAATGTGAAATAAAACCATTGCCGATAAAACCAGAAGAAGAAAATAGCAAGGAAAATAAAACCGTAAAAGAGAAAAAGAAAGAAGGTTTTTTTCGCAGATGTTTAAACTGGTGGAGTTCTTTGCGTGTTAGAGAACGTAAGGTAATTATAAATGGTTTCAAATATTGTATAACTATGTTCTTGGGAACTAAAAAAAGACGATAAGCTAAAAATCTCACAATGATATTCAATACAAAATAAGGGAGATGATTTCATCTCCCTTATTTTTGAGGGGAATATTAAAGATTATTTAGCTTCAGGTTTCGGGTCTCCTAATGGTTTTTCCGGACGTTTATCCTCATTATGGCGAGGTCCTTTACCTTCATGACGACCTTTTCCTTTATGATGTCTGTCTTTTTTGAAGTTATTCATTTTTTCCTTGTGTTTGGCTTTGATTTCTTCAAATTTAGCTTTTTGTTCCGGTGTTAAAATGGCTTCAAAAGACTTCATATTTTCCTTGCGCATCTCATCCATTTTTTCACGTAATTTTTTCATTTCTTCCATCAAAGGTTTCATTTTTTCAAAATCTGCTTTACGGATTTCTTCAGCTTTCTTTTGTTGTTCAGCTGTCAAACCTAATTTTTCAGCTAATTTTTTGCCGTGCATACCTTTTTTATTGTGTTTAGGCATTTGCATTTCTTGAGCAGGTTTCATTTGTGGTCCTTTTACCGGCGGTTCAATAGCAAAACCGTTATTAACACCTAAAAATAAAACGGAAGCACAAGTTAAAATCATAAGTTTTTTATTCATATCTATTCTCCTTTTAAAAAAGCAAGTTTTTCTTTTAATATCTGTCGGGCATTGAATAGTCTGGATTTGACTGTACCTTCGGGAATGTTCATTTTTTTTGCAATAATTTCTATGGAAATGTCTTCAAATTCATGCAAAATAATTACTTTCCTCATCTTTGCCGGCAATTCATCAACTGCTTTTAATATCAATTTTTGTCTTGCCTTTGCTTCAAGAGCTTTTTCTTGTGAGTGCTCATCGGCAATGCTTGTCATCATCTCCTCATCACAAACTTCTCTGGAGCGTTCGTGACAAAGTTTTGAACGAAAATAGTCTCGACAAACATTAGCGGTTAAAGCTCCCAGCCATTGTCTGAACTTTCCTTGTTCTTGATAATTTTGCATATTGTTCCAAGTTTTTATATATACTTCTTGTTCAATATCCTCATCATAAGAACCGGTCAATTTTCTGATTATTGAGCGAATAAACCCTTTATTTTGTTGAATTATATCTTTCATTATCCTACCATTAAAAGTCCAAATTCATCAACCGGTAATCCCATTTCTTCAATTGGTGATACCTGTGAAATATATTGCTCATAATCAACCCATTCACCATTATCAATATAAGATGATTTTTGCGGTACAAAAAGGCTCAGCATAACAACCCCGACTAAAGTACATATACCTACTTTAATACGATTACGTTGTCGTTTTCTGGAAAAATACAGGGGCTTAGCCTCTTGCAACAATTTTGAAATATCATCCATTTTAACCTCCTTACACAGGCTATAACGAAGCAGCTTCGCCCCCGGTTCATTTTTTTTATAAATTTTTTAAAAATTATTTTCCGAATGCTGTTTTATATACCTCTAATACTTGCTCTCTACTGCAAGGACGCGGATTACCGCCGGTGCATACATCGGCCATTGCGGCATCGGTCAAAGCTTCTAAATCTTCTTCTTTAACACCGATTTCTTTTAATGTTTCGGGAATACCGACGTCTTTTTTGAGGGTCTTAACGGCATCAACGGCAGCTTGACGATATTGTTCTTCACTCATGTTGTCTACATTTTTTACACCCATAACTCTGGCAATTTCACGGAATTTTTCACCGGTAAACGGAGCATTAAATTCCATAACATAAGGTAATAATACCGCATTTGCAATTCCGTGAGGTGTATCATAAAAAGCACTCAACGGGTGAGCCATACCGTGAACTACACCTAAACCTACATTAGAAAATGCCATACCGGTTACATATTGAGCTAATGCCATATCTTCCATAGCTTTTTCATCTTTAGCAACAGCTCCACGTAATGAACGAGCGATAATTTCTATAGCTTTAAGGTTCAAGGTGTCTGCCAATTCCCAAGCTGCCAAAGTGGTGTAGCCCTCAATAGCATGTGTTAGTGCATCCATACCGGTAGCTGCAGCTAAAGATTTTGGCATAGAGGCCATCATATCGGGGTCGACAACAGCTACTACCGGAATATCATGGGGATCGACACAAACGAATTTACGTCTTTTTTCTTCATCAGTAATCACATAATTGATGGTGGTTTCTGCAGCTGTCCCCGCTGTTGTAGCAACAGCAATAACAGGAACACTCTTATTTTTTGTAGGAGCAACGCCCTCTAACGAAACAACATCGGAAAATTCCGGATTGTTGATGATGATACCGATACCTTTTGCTGTATCTTGAGGAGAGCCTCCTCCAATAGCAATCATATAATCGGCGTTTGCGTTTTTAAAAGCTTCAACCCCGTCTTGTACTATTTTTACACTGGGGTTTGCTTTTACTTTATCATAAATTTCATAAGCTAAATCGGCATTATCTAATAAGTCTGTAACTTTTTTTACGACATTAAATTTCACCAGATCGGCATCAGTTACAATTAATGCTTTTTTGAAACCGCGGTTTTTAACTTCGGGAACGATAGCTTCAATAGCACCTTTGCCGTGATAACTTGTTTCGTTAAGAATAAAACGTTTTGCAGCCATAATATTATCTCCTTAAAATAATAAACTAAACATAGAGTAGTATTTTGGTATAACAATTTCAACAAAAATATGTTTATTTGTTGTCTAAATAAAAAAAATATTTTATATTGAATTGTAATTTGAAAAAATAAGGGAGCCGACGATATGTCTCTTGAATTAAGACCCAATGAATATGTGTTAATTGAAGTTCACTATAGCTATAAAGTTTTTGTGTTTCCTATGCTATTAATGTGCATAGGTATTTTGATGTTTTTAGCTGTATGGGCAGGTGTTTTTGACGGCTTAAGTGTTGAATGGTTGTGGCGAAAAGGATTAAAAGTTTCTACCGTAATGTTAGGGCTCGGCTGTATTTTATTTATTCCCTATATTTTTAAGAGACTTGATAATAAGCTCAAAATTTATGCCGTAACCAATCAAAGGGTATATCTTCGTAAAGGTATTATGAATATTAATGAAAAAGACATACCGTTAGCAAAAATAAACGACGTGCAAGTTGCTCAAACACTTAACCAACGAATGTTTGGAGCCGGTAATGTCGTTATTCAGGTCGGTAATGATAAGAGTAATATCAGTGTACAAGATGTAAATCGTCCGCGAGAATTTAGAGATACGATTATTTCTGCCATTTACGAATTAGAGCAAGAGGAAGAAAAACACAAGAAAGAGTATCAACAATCTCAGTATGATAACGGCTATAATGATGGAGGATATAACCAAGGCTACAACCAAGGATATAATCAGGGATACAACCAAGGCGGTTATAACCAAGGTTATAATAATCAAGGAGGCTATGGTCAAGGCGGATACAATCAGGGATATAATCAAGGAGGCTATGGTCAAGGCGGATACAATCAGGGAGGATATAACCAAGGTGGCTATAACCAAGGCGGTTATAATGATGATTATAACAATTCCGGCGGTTATAATCCCAATCGTTTTTAAATTTTAAGTATCCAAGTTATAACATCCAACAAATCGTTTGATTGAATTCTTTCTTCAAAGTCAAACTTATCGATTATTCGATAAGTTTTTCTTGTGTAATCATAAATAAGATAAAAATCCTCATCTTGTCCCAAAACGATGCTGAAAGTTTCTTCGTCTTCAAACAGACTGATATTAAAATCGACCAAATCGGGAAAAAACATTGTTCCGGTGGCAACCCCGAAAATAGTATTCCCATCACAAGAAAGTCCGTTGTATTTTTTTAGCAGTTCTGCAAAATCGTTTGGAATATTCGGAATATTATTTTTTCGCAATTTGACATTAGCAACCATTATTTGCATATCGCTGCAAGGTTCATTTTTACCAACTTCATCATTTTCTGCTAAAATATTAATCAGTTTATCAAAACTCATTTTTCAATACTTCCTTCTTGAACTTGTGCCAGAGGAGTGATCCTTTCAACTTTTACATAACCTTTCTGGCGTTCTAAATCTCGTTCTTTGCGTTGTTCATCAACAATCATAAAATCTTTACCAAAAGCTATCATGCAACAAACTCCCGGACCGGGTTCCATACGAGCAATAACGTCATCTCCGCCAGGGGGAGTATATTCACCCCATTTATGGCGATATTGCATAGAATTACGAAAAGTAGTATCATAATTATGCATAGCACCATGTGCACCTTCTAATTTTTGGTGCTTAGACGGTTTTGTTATTTTTTTCTGCATAACTTCTTCAAGTGTTCCGCATCCCATAATACACATATTATCATATTCATTAATATCGCTCAGCGGTCTTCCTTGTTCAGTTAGAACACGGCAATCTTTTACATTTATGATATGGTGTAAATTAACGGCGGTTTGATCTTTCCATTCGGGGTGTTTAGCTAAAAATCCCGTCATGTCGGTATTACCGCGTTTCATTTGATTAATCAATTCTTGCACATAATCTTTACGAGCTCCCGGAACTTTCATCATTATATCATAAAACTCGGGATGTTCATTTATGAAACGTATAGTATTTCTTTGTTTAGCACTTGTTGTTAATGGCTTTTGAGTGCGAAAATCTCTTACTATATTTCCGTTATCATCTAATTGCGGAAAAATCTTAGCAAAAGATGTTGATTGTCCGGCACTGCAATGATTGAACAGCAAATGTCTGAAGTCGTTTAAATTCATTTCCGGTAATATTTCGGGAGGAACACCGGCCTGTGCCATACCTTTAATAATTCTTTTTTCAATAGAAGCAAATTCCGGAAATTGTTTCATAACGTTCCACAGGCTGGAGTGTTCAAGATTATATTCTTCGGGAGCTCGAGGTGTTCTTCCATATTCTGACGGGTTATTAACAATTTTACCGTAATTTTCCGAATATCCGCCTCGCGGACGTTCAACGGTTCCGTTAAAAGCAATACGAGCTATTTCGCTTCGTTCATCTTTGACAACTTCGTGATATATAGCCAGAGACATGCCGTTTGCTTCGGCATAGGCTTTCAACTTATCTTCATCTTCTTTGCTATAAGACGCTCTATATGCTGCCCATAGCTTATCTAGGTTCTGATAAACTTCGTCTTGTGTTGAGGTAAATTCTTCTTTACTGATTTTAGGAGTTTGCTGTTGTTCCTTATTTGCTAAATTTTTTCGCATTGAATTGATGCGATTTTCCATAAAACGACGTTTCCCATCGCCACGTCCCATACCGCTGCGATTAGGCATTTTGTCATATTTATCTATGTTCGCATCCATTACACTTCACCTCACTGTATATTATACACTCTTTTTTTGTCTAATTACAACAAAAAAACACACTTTAAATCAAATTTACTAAATCTTATATCTATATATGAAGTTCAAATAAGGAGAATTGATATGGAAGAGCAAAATGTTTGGAAAAAAGTTGCGTTTTGGCGCTTATGTATCGGGATTATAATGATAATTGTCGGTTTTGCAGTTTGGATGAATCCGATTGCAAGCTTAATTGCGTTAGCAATATATGCCGGAATTGCGTTTATAATTGCCGGAGTAGGGTATATTGTCAGTTCATTTTCTTTTCAGTCCGGTTGGGAGCTGTTAGTCGGATTATTAGATGTTTTTGTCGGAATTATTCTTGTTTCCAATTTAGGGGTAACAATTGTAAGTTTGCCGATAATATTTGCTCTATGGTGTTTAGCGGTCGGCATAATTCAAATGGTTACATCATTTAAGATTAAAAAAATCGGCTTGCCATGGGGATGGAGTTTCTTAATGGGATTATTAGGGATTATATTCTCATTTATGATTCTAGGACATCCTATTGTCGGAGCATTAACCATAACTACTGTTATTGGTCTTTATATTGTTGTTTATGGTGCAATTTCTGTTGCCGAATATTTTTCTTTACCTAAAGATTAAATATATGAAAAGGGAGGCAAAACGCCTCCCTTTTTTTGTAATAATGATTGGTATTTTTACCAAGCGTAGTTTAAACCTGCACCTAGTGAAGTTGCTTCATAGTCTGAACCAAAGGTGTAATTTGCCCAACCGTATGCGGACCAGTTGTCATTGAAACCATAGTTGCCCCCGATTTCAATGCGACCCAAGGTTTCATCGTCTATGGTATCAACTTTGCCGATTTCGGTTATTGTGACTTCATCG
>JAFTWG010000027.1 GCA_017465405.1 Alphaproteobacteria bacterium | reverse complement strand
GCCGCCACCACCGGCAGGGCCTTCTCCCAAAATTGCATCATTATTTTCAAAAACAACATTATTAAAAGCCGCTGTTCCTTTGTTGATTACATTTTGCGAAGTATTTTCCCAAGAATCGATATTTTTAAAGGTTACGGATTGGCCATCTGCAATCGTAGTTCCCGTAGCACCATTTAAATCTATACCGGTACCATTCATATCCAAAACAACATCGGCTGTTGCAGAGTTGCTTAACTCATTCAACAGTTTTTCATAAGAATTAACCGTTGTTTGCGCAAAGACAGGAGTTGATAAAAATGTGGTGGTTAAAAGGATGCTTAACGGGGATATTTTCATAATGATAATTCCTTTATTGATTACAAATATAGTTCGAGTTTATAACTTTTATATTTGTATTGCAACAAAAAACCGCTCTTAAATCAGAGCGGTTTTGCTTTACTTATCACCGTGATAATTTGCTTTTGTTTCGGGATAGTTTTTCATTGTTTCTTGATTTAATTCTTCACATTTATCTTCAATGCGTTTTTGCAACTTTTCGATAAATTCGTTTTTATCTCCCTCAACCGTCATCGGCGACATAAATTCAACAATAATCTTTCCCGAAAGATGACTGAAAGAACTTCTCGGCCAAAACATACCGCTGTTTAACGCTACGGGAACTATCGGCATCTTCAAATTTTGTGCTAAAAACAAAAATCCTGGTTTATATTTCAAACTCGTTCCGGCTTTAACTCTGTGTCCTTCAGGAAAGATAATAATTGAACGACCTTTGGCAACTTCTTTTTTTGCGGAAGCCAACATTTTTTTCATTGCACTGGCTCCGGCCGAACGGTCAACAGGTATCAAACCATACATAGCTTGCACCCAACCGAAAAGAGGAATATAGGTCAATTCTTTTTTCAATATCATAGAACCTTTTTTTATCACTGTCGGCAATGCGTATGTCTCCCAAGCAGATTGGTGTTTAGAAGCATAAATCATACCGTCTTTTACATTTTCCAACCCTCTAAACTCAACCGAAAGACCACCAAAAATTCTCAGTCCCCATAAAACTGCCGGCAACATTTTATTACACCACCAGTCCCAATGCCATTTTTGCGGCATAAACCAACCTATTATACTGCAAACTATTACCGAAAAGGCAATAACTCCGTAAGTCCATATATTTCCTAATAACGAGCGTATAAAATTCATTTTAATTCTCCTTTTCGATAATCAAACCGTTTGATAACAAAACATATAAAAACTTGTTATATTCACCGGCTAACAAAGTAAATGTTCGCCAACTTTTCCACCACTCTTTTGAAACTTTATCCGAATAAACCGGATATGAAATAATTTCCAATTTCGGATTGCGATAATTAAATTCTGCCATACTGCGAGGCATGTGATAATTTGATGTAACCAAATAAATCGATTTAATTTTATTGTCCTTAACCCAATGCGATACCTCTATTGCATTTTCAACGGTATTCGTGGATTTTTTATCTAAAGTTATATTTTCCGAATTTATAATTTCTACATCTTTTCTTTTTTGTAATGCCTTTAACGATGTATCCTTAAATACTCCGGAAACAAACATTTTATCGGCTTTTTTATTGTTCAGTAATTTTACCGCTTCTTTAAGACGATTTCTTCCTCCGGTCAAAACTACAATCGCATCAGCTTTTTGCGTATCATCAATTTTAAAATCGTTTATACGATGATTAAAAGCAATAAATCCGCTAAACCAAAGCAAGAACAATATAAAAATAAAGATAGTCTGTTTTTTCGTTATCATTTACATCATTCTCTCTAAGGTACGTTTAACCGTATAATATGCCGTTTGCATTGCAACCAATGATGAAAACAACGGCAAACTCAAAATTATTATCCAAGCTCCGGTTGAAAGATTTGCTTCATTAATAATACCGCCTTCAATTTGTTGTGCCAAATGCGCAATCAAAAAGATAACCGGTATGGATATGGCAACTCCGATAACCCCTCCGATACCACCGAGCCATGCTGTCCTGACCGCATATTGTTGGGCAATATATGTATCTTTTGCCCCCATAAGGTGTAAAATTTCAATCACATCTTTATGCAGACCCAAACTTGTTTGAGTAGTATAGAATATTGCTCCCGAGGTTACACAAACAACCAACATTAAAACAGCTAAAGCTAACATTTTTAATCCGGCAGCAAAATTTATTAATTTATTGAGCCACAATTTGTGATTATCCAAAGATGCCTGTGGTGCAATATGTGCAAGTTTTTGAGCCAAGATATTAAAATCAACGTCAGCTCCCGGTTTCAACCTCACATCTATCAGACGAGGAATTGGCAGATCTTGAGTTTTTATATCATCTCCCAACCAAGGTTTCAAAAGTCTTTGCAACTGTTCGTCTGTGAGCGGTGTAACTTTTTGAACTTCCGGCATAGCTTCAAGCATTGCGACCGTTCTTTGCTCTTGAATAATTGTTTCGTTTCGAGCTTTTTCTTTATCTACGCTGTTTTCGGGAATAATTTGAACCGTTAAAGAGCCCAAAATACTGCTATTCCAATTAACCAACATCGAATTAATCGATAAAACCCCGGCCAAAGTTACTGAAAATAAAAAGACCGAAATAGATATCATAACTTTCAAAAACAAGTTTGAACTATCTTTTGATAAGGGCAATTCCCTGTCACGCAAAGATTTAAATTTCCATATCATCTGTGCGCTCCCCCGGTTTTACTATTGAAAGCCCCTTGTTTTTGAGATGAATACAAGGATATTTAAAATCACGAATAAGATTTTCATTGTGAGTTGCAATGACAACAGTTGTTCCCAAACGATTTAGTTCAACAAACAATTTCATCAATTTCGGAGCAATATCATTATCTACGTTTCCGGTCGGTTCGTCGGCAAGCAAAATATCCGGACGATTAATTACGGCTCGTGCAATAGCCACACGTTGTTTTTCACCACCTGATAGTGTAGATGTCAATGCAGATGTACTTCTGTCTATTTCTACCCAACGAAGCAGTTCGTTAACACGTTTTTTTATCTCTTTTTCGCCCATACCGCACACTCGCAAAGGTAAAGCTACATTATCAAAAGCCGATGTATGTTCCAACAATCGGAAATCTTGAAACACAACTCCGATTCGACGTCGAAACATCGCCAAAGAATTGCGATTAGTAAAATTAACATTATTACCGAATACGCTTACACGTCCCCTACTCGGTTTTTGTGCCAAATACATCATACTTAATAACGATGTTTTTCCGGCTCCGCTTCGTCCGGTTAAAAAATGGAACGAACCTCGCTCCAACGAAAGATTAACATTACTGAGAATTTCCGGTCCGCGTCCATATCGGATACCGACATTTTCCATCTCAATAATAATATCTTTTTTCGGGTTATTTGCCATATATCCTCCTAAAAATTGCCTTTATACTAGTATATTATTGCATTTAATAAAGCATTTTTTTGCAGATGTTCCCCATAAAAAAAGCCGCAACAGCGACTTTTTTTATTTTTTTAAGCTTTAGGCATAACTTCGGGAGCTTCAATCCCCAACAAATATAACAATGTTGTCAAAATATCTTTGGTCAATTTTGCCAGACCGACACGAGAAGATGCAATTTCAATAGTTTCTGCCCCTTTAACCGGAGAAGAATTATAAAAACTGCTGAACAACTGTGCTAAAGTATAGGCATAATCAGAAATAATACTGGGCTCTTTTTCGGAAGCGGAACGCATAATAACATTACTCATCTGAGCTATTTTTAGTGCTAAATTACGCTCTTCATTATTGGTTATAATGATTTTTCCGGCTGTAATATCCGCATTTTTGCGCATAACAGAGTTTATTCGAGCAATTGCATACTGAATATATGGACCGGTTTTTCCTTCAAAATTAGCAAAATCTTCCAAATCAAAAATATATCCTGATGCAATATTGTTTTTCAAATCCTGAAACTTGATTGCCCCAACCGCAACTTGAGAAATAAGCTTATTTAATTCCTCTTGTGTAAGTCCGCTTTCTCCTCCTGCTTTTGGCATAGATTCGGCAACCTTGTCTTTTGACATTTGAATCATGTCACACAAATTCATTACACCGCCATCACGGGTTTTAAACGGTTTTCCGTCTGCTCCGTTTACGGTTCCGAAACCGATATGTTTCATCGTAACATTGGGAGCTATACCAAGCTTGTCAACCGCTTCAAAAACTTGCTCAAAATGTAATGATTGGCGTTTATCAACAAAATATATAATTTCATCGGCTTTCAAATCATCAACGCGCATTTTAATGGTTGCAATATCTGTCGCATGATATGTAAAACCGCCATCAGACTTTTCGATAATTACCGGAGGTTTTGGCTTATTTCCTTCTTCCAAACGAATGATATAGGCTCCGTCATCATATTCTAACAAACCTTTTTCTTCGGCAATTTTCTTTATATCAAAACATGTTTTATGAGCGTCGGATTCTCCCAACCATAAATCGAAATGAACACCTAATTCTTTATAATTTTCTTTAACCGCATCAACCGAAACTTTTCTTATATGTTTCCATGCGTTAGTATATTCTTCATCTCCATCTTGGAATTTTGCGGTAATAACACGAGCTTTTTCTTTTGCCTTTTCATCTTCTTTGCAACGAATGTTGGCTTGTTTGTAAAAAGCCGTAATTTCCGCAATATTATAGTTTTCCATTTTATCCAAATTACCGTCGTGTTCAATAACTTCGGCCAAAATCATTCCGATAGGAGTTCCCCAATCACCGAAATGCACATCAGAAATCGGTTTATTGCCAACAAATTCTTCTATTCTTCTGAACGATTCACCAATCACTCCCGAACGCAAATGACCTACGTGCATTTCTTTTGCCACATTAGGACCACCATAATCCAAAACCACGGTTTTAGGCTCCGTTACGGTTGCACATCCGAAACGCTCGTTATTTGCCATCTCGTCCATTGTTTTGGCAATCAAATCATTGTTTAGTGTAATATTTAAAAATCCGGGACCATCAACCGATATTTTGCTAAAATCGTTATCCATATTTAATTTTTCGGCAATCACTTCAGCAATTTGTCGTGGATTCTTTTTTTCTGTTTTCGCTAAAGCCAGAGCACCATTACATTGAAAATCGCTCAAATCCGGACGATCAGAACTTTTTACTACTGCGAATTTTTTATCAAATCCCAATTCTTCAAAAATACTTACTAATTTTTTATTTATTATTTCTTCTAAAATATAACTCATTATTCTTTCCTACAATTATCTGACACATTGAAACTTTGCATAAGTGGGAGTAAACAAACGGCACGAAAAATTTTCTTCTGTTTCAAACGATGCAGATGTCCCCGTATTGTGTTTTATACATTCATCATTAGCCATTTTTTGTACTTCTTCAAAATCTGTAACCCACCCGTTATAACATATAACCGGAGCGTCTGTCTTTGATGTTCCGACATATAACTCCGAGCCGGTTTTTCCGGCCTCCCTTCGTCGGTCTACAAAAGGTTGTGTAACAGAACAAGCACTAATCAACAAAACCAATAAAACAGCTTGAGCCATTTTTTTTCTAGACAATTTCAAAATCTCCATTAAATTAAATATGTAGTACAAACAATTTATACATGAAGAAGTAAAAAATGCAAATTCAAAATAACTATATTGGTGATGATAAATTTACAAAAATGCTGGAACACTACAAATGTCCGGCACCTTTATCATTAATAAGAATGCGCTTTGCTGGTGCAATGTGCTCCCCTAACTTAAATTTACGCCCAACCGACGTAATCTCATCTTTGTGGCCGGACGGTCAAGCTCCACGCTTACAAACAAAAGAAGAAGCGGATTTATTCTTCAAATTTTTCATGGGTTTTTGGGATGAAATTTTCAAACAAGTTACAAGCCGGAAATTTAAACTTCCACTGCATAAAATTATTACCGGAAATGATTTGGTTTCAACTTGCAGACAAAGAGCTCTTGATGTTGAAGATGGTTTTTTAGAAGGTTTTTGGGGCGGACTTGAAGATGCCGATCTTCCCGAAGATATAGCCGAGATTATCGAGTCTATTTCTGATTTGGTTGAAGCTTATGGATATTTGGGCAACTGCACTTTTACCGAAAAAGAGCTCAATGCCCTGAGCAGAACCGTTACCGAAACAGACGAAATGGTTAATCGTTGTATTGATTATATTATAGAAAACTACGCATTGCCACGTTTTAAAAAATAGATTCAAGAGGTAAAAATGGATTTATACGAAGGCTTAATAACTCGTCGTTCGATTCGCAAATATACAGATAAAAAAATTCCGCACGATGTTTTGGAAGAAATTATCAAAGCTGCACAATATGCACCATCCGCACATAACAAGCAATCATGGGAATTTTTAGTAATTGAAGATAAAGAAACTCTGGCAAGTTTGCGGGTTGTTCAACGTTGGACATCTTTTGCTAAAGATGCTTCTTGTGCTGTTATCGTATGTGGTAATTTAAACAACGTTTTTTGTCGCGACAAAGATGGTGAAAAATGGGATTATGCCGATATTGATTGCACACTGGCGTCACAAAACTTGATGTTAGCAGCTCATTCTAAAGGTATAGGAACTTGTTTTTGCGGTGCATCACCAATGCCTTTAGTAATTGACGGATTGCGTGAAAAATTCAATCTTCCCGAATATATTCGTCCGGTTTCTATTATCATTATGGGCTATCCTGATGAAACACCGGCCCAACCGGATAACCGATACGTTGCCGAAAAAATACATTGGGAAAAATGGTAAACTAAAAGGAGAAGCCTTAAAAACTTCTCCTTTTTTTATAGCATAACAAGTCTAGCGGTAATATTTACGGCTGAACTTTTCGGCAGAAATTGCCACAAACGTTGAAACACTGTCTACACAGACCATTGTTCCCGGAACAAAAATCATATCATCATAAACAAAAGAATCTCCTTTCCATTCCAGAAATTTATGACTGTTTTTACCGACGAACTCCCCTCTTTCTTCTTTATAGAGAGATACAAACTCACTGTTCGCAACAGCTTCGCTATCGCCATTCGGATAATTGACCACCACAAAGTGTCCGCAATCTCGAGATACTTTAACCGGCAACAATTTACATAATATTACTTCTTGTTTTTGTAACTCTTTTTCCAGAAGTTCTCGAACTTCTTTGTAATACTTTCTTTCCATACAAAATATATTTAGTTAATAATTATTTTTTCCAAAACTTTTATATACTTTTTTAGATTATTGTCCAGAATTTTATGCAAAAAAAAGAGGAGCAGATGCCCCTCTCTCTTAATTTTTACAACTATCCTTTACTTGCCGTAAATAACAATGTAAAGGTCGCCCGATCCGGCTACGCCATCCTTTTTGTGATAAGCCCAAATCCATTTGTACTTGGTTAACGGGTCTGCCATACCGGCGAACTCCTTAGCATCAGTAAGGTACTCAGCCTCTCCGACACTTTCAACAACTTCCATCTCACGACCGCTGACTTTAATGTTCATCTCTGTCAACTGTACATAGTAGTTGCCATCCTTGTCCTTAAGAATATCCGCCCAATCCGAAGTTTGTTTTCCGACAACCTTAAAAGCTTGCAGAAATTTTACTTCGCGAAACTCGTTCATGTTAGTCTTAATGACCGTACCTTCGTCGTTTACGGTCAGTGTGATACCATTGACCTTAATGAAATCATCAGCAAATGCTGTTGAAATACAAGCAAACATCACTGCGAGAATTGCAAAAATTTTTTTCATAACTTTATCTATAGTAATTGGTTTAACATACGAACAATATAACTCGGTTTAGTTTTTTTGTCAATATAGTCTAGCTTAACAAAGCTTAAAAATAGCTTGAAAAAAAATACTAAAGTGTTAAATTATGCTCGAAAAAAATGCTGGTGCGGGGCGTTCCGCACAATATTTACAAGGAAGGATAATAATATGACAATTCGTGTCGGTATTAATGGTTTCGGTCGTATTGGCCGTTTGGTTTTCCGTGCTGCTCAAAAGAGAGATGATATCGAAGTTGTTGGTATCAACGATCTTATTGACGTTGAATATATGGCTTATATGTTGCGTTATGACACAGTACACGGCAAATTTGACGGTACTGTAGAAGTTAAAGACGGCAAATTGGTTGTTAACGGAAAAGAAATTCGTGTTACAGCCGAAAAGAACCCTGCTGATCTTAAATGGAACGAAGTTGGTGCAGAATATGTGGTAGAATCTACCGGATTGTTCCTCACAAAAGAAAAAGCTCAAGGACATATTGATGCCGGTGCAAAATACGTTGTTATGTCAGCTCCGTCAAAAGACGATACTCCTATGTTTGTATGCGGTGTTAATACCGATACTTATGTTAAAGGTACACAGTTTGTTTCTAATGCTTCTTGTACCACAAACTGCTTGGCTCCAATGGCAAAAGTTTTGAACGATGTATTCGGAATTGAAGAAGGTTTGATGACAACTGTTCACGCTACAACTGCTACTCAAAAAACTGTTGACGGTCCTTCTGTAAAAGACTGGAGAGGTGGCCGTGCTGCTGCCGGCAACATTATTCCGTCTTCTACCGGTGCTGCAAAAGCTGTTGGTAAAGTTATTCCGTCTTTGAACGGCAAACTTACAGGTATGGCTTTCCGTGTACCTACTTTGGACGTTTCTGTTGTTGACTTGACAGTTAACTTGAAAAAAGCTGCTACTTACGAAGAAATTTGTGCAGCTATGAAAAAAGCTTCTGAAAATGAACTCAAAGGCATTTTAGGCTATACTGAAGATGCTGTTGTATCATCTGATTTCATTGGTGATGCACGCACATCTATTTTTGACGCTAAAGCCGGTATTCAAATGACTCCGACTTTCGTTAAACTCGTTAGCTGGTACGATAATGAATGGGGTTACTCAAACAAAGTTCTTGACTTGGTAGCTCACATGGCAAAAGTTAACGGTTAATCGTTATACCCCGCAGGTATAAGAGCGGCTTTTGCCGCTTGATTACCGCGGGGGTTTTTTATTTTTTTAAGGAAACAATAAATGAATTATAAAACAATTAATGATTTAGGCGATTTGCATAATAAAGTTGTTATGCTCCGTGCCGATTTAAATGTTCCTATGGACGAAAACTTTAACGTTACAAATACTGCTCGTATTGACAGAACAGTTCCCACAATCAAAGAACTCATGAGCAAAGGTGCAAAAGTTGTGGTTATTTCTCACTTTGGTCGTCCGGAAGGCAAAGGCGATATGAAAAACTCTCTCTCTCATATCGTTAGTGATTTAGAAAAAGCTCTCGGTAAAAAAGTTGTTTTTGTAGAAGATTGTATCGGCGAAAAAGTTGAACAAGCCGTAAAATCTATGAGCAGCGACGAAGTTTTATTACTTGAAAATTTACGTTTTTATAACGAAGAAAAGAAAGGTGATGAAACTTTTGCTAAAGAATTGGTAAAAGTTGCCGATTTTTACGTTTCTGATGCTTTCTCAACAGCTCACAGAGCACATGCCTCTATGGTTGCCGCAGCAAAAGAACTTCCTGCTTCTATGGGACGTTTGATGGAAGAAGAAGTAAAAGCTCTTGAAGGTGCTTTATCTAATCCTACTCGTCCATTGATTGCTATTGTCGGTGGTTCTAAAGTTTCTACAAAATTAGATTTGTTGAACAACTTGGTTAAAAAAGTTGATAAATTGGTAATTTCAGGCGGTATGGCTCATACCTTTATGAAGGCTAAAGGAATTGATACCGTTAACGAAGCTAATTCATTGGTTCAAATGGATATGCTCGAAACAGCAAAAGAAATTATGACTGTTGCACAAGCAAACAACTGTGAAATTATTTTGCCGGAAGATGTTGTTGTTTCTAAAGAATTCAAACCTAACGCAGAACACAAAACCGTTTCATTGAACAATATTCCTGCAGAAGGTTGGAGCTTGTTGGATGTTGGCGAAAAGACAATCGCTGCCATCAATGAAAAACTTGATGAATGCAAAACTCTGGTTTGGAACGGACCTCTCGGTGTGTTCGAAATGAAACCTTTTGATAATGCAACCAACAAAGTTGCAGAACACGCTGCAGAACTAACACAAGCAGGAAAATTAATGTCTGTTGCCGGTGGTGGAGATACGGTTTCCGCTTTAGAAAATGCAGGTGTTGCAAACAAGTTTTCTTATATTTCAACAGCAGGTGGTGCTTTTCTTGAATGGATGGAAGGAAAAGAACTTCCCGGTGTGGCTGTTTTGAAAAAATAAGAAATTTCGAAAATGCAAAAAAGACATATGGTTTTCCATATGTCTTTTTTTATAACCGGAGATAATCTTACTCGATGTAGCAATCAGCCACTATCAACACACTATGGTCGAAAATACGCACCCAATACACGTTCACGTACCAAACCCAATAATCGAGTGTTTCTTTCCATACAGGATTACAGTGCTTTGACCATACGTCATAAACCGATTCTGACGGAAACAATTTCTGCAATTCGCCCTTGAGCTTAAACTCGTCGGGGCGAGCCACACACTCCGAAGCCATAGGAAGACGATGAGCGCATTCATCAATGAAGTCCTCAATCACATAATCGTGAGCTTTTACCTCTTGATAATGCTTCATTGCATTGTCAGCTTCTCTCAACAAATCAACAATCTTTCGTTGATTTTCGCATGAGAAGAAACGCTCCAACTCCGACTCGTTTGCCGCTGCCAAATGACGATAGGCAACCTTGTTTGCACAAATTTTTCCCTTTTTTACGAACTTGTAGTTCTGAAAGTTTTTAATCATAAATTAGAATAATATTTTTTTAAGTTAGATTATAGCGGGATAAATCCCTTTTTTTGATTTAAACACCTTCGGCTTTCGCCGAAGATGTCATACAGAATAAAGAACTAGAGCTTAAACAGCATACCGGCAGTCGCCTCATGGCATCCCATAAACTGGGACTTACCACTACCGAGCTCATAAGCCTCCATGTTCTCAACCTTGTCTGCAGCTGTCCAAATGATGTTCTTATGAGAAATCTGGAAACCGCAATCACACTTCTTAAGCATCATTCGAACACCGCTCAATCGACTGCTTATAATTTTGATATCTTCGGGGCTTAACAGCTTCTTCTCAAAGATTTCGGCATAATCGACCGCCATTGAAGCAGAAAAATCCTCCAACATACCTTCTGTAAGCAAGCAACAATCTTCGGAAATTCGAATTGCTTTTACAACTTTCTCTTCGATAAAATCGACAGACTCTGTGTTGTCCGTATAGACAAACAGAAATTTAAATTTTTCTTTCATAATTGATTCATAATTGATTTGACTTCTGCTAGTATAGACAAAATTTCCACAAAAAGCAACAATGTTTTTACAAAAAAAGAGGAACATTTCTGCTCCTCTTTTCAAATAAAAGATTATATAAATCTTATTCTGCTTTTTCAGCAGCTTCTGCAGCAGCTTTTTCAGCAGCTACACGAGCTTTATCTTTAGCGCCTTTAGCATTAACATCTCTGTCAACCAATTCGATGATTGCCATCGGAGCAGCATCGCCATAGCGGATACCGGCTTTTAATACACGAGTATAACCACCGTTACGAGAGCTATAACGTTCTGCCAAAGTAGAAAACAACTTAGAAACAACTTCTTCGTCGCGCAAAAAGGCCAAAGCCAAACGACGACTGTTCAAATCACCTTTTTTTGCAAAGGTAATCATGTTGTCAGCAAAAGTTCTCAATTCTTTAGCGCGTGGCAAAGTAATTTTGATTTGTTCATGACTCAACAATGCGCAAGTCAAGTTAGAGAACAAAGCTCTTCTTTGGCTGGTTGGCATATTAAATTTTCTATGTGCATCACCATGTCTCATGGCATTTTCCTTTCTTCTATAAACTGTGCTTTGACAGGCAAAGCGGATAAAACACCGGTTTTTACTACGGAGTCGCCTTACGACCATACATAAAAACCCACACTTTCGAAACGGCTTATAACACACAACTTTTTGAAAAGCAAGAAAAAACGTCACATTTTTCAATGTGACGCTCTTCAAAAGTAAAAGCTTATTCTTTTTTAATAGCTTTTTTGTTAAGTTCGCGATAGTCTTGTGAGCATTTACGAGATTTTTTGTAACAAAACCAAAGACCTATCTCGCAGAAAACCATCAGCACCCCCATAAATCCTACTCCTAATTTTGAGTAAAGCGGCATTGTAGAGAGGGGAGGAGTTAAAATAGCATAAACAATTCCTCCACAGCCGATAATAGTCATAACAAGACCGCCTAAAAACGTCAATTTCAGCTGTCTTGTACTTGTAGCCATATGGGCGACAATTCTTTTCTCTAAATTTTCCATATACAAAATGTTAGTTAATAATATTCTTTAGTGGACAAATGATAACAAATTAGATTAAAAAGTCAATAAATCTAAATCAGGAGACGACAAATGAAATTGCTGATACAAAGGGTAAAAAAAGCTTCGGTTAATGTAAATAACGATACTGTCGGAAAAATAGAACAAGGGCTTTTAATATTTGTCGGAGTCTGCAAAGAAGATACCAAAGAGCAAGCCGATTTTCTTGCTCGTAAAGCTGCTAACTTACGCATTTTTGAAGACGAAAACGGAAAAATGAATTTATCAGTTAAAGATATAAAAGGAGAAGCATTAGTTATTTCACAATTTACTCTTGCCGGAGATTGTACCCGAGGAAACCGTCCCGGATTTGACAAAGCTGCACATCCCGATATTGCCAAACCAATGTATGAATATTTTTCAGAACAATTACGCAATGAAAATATAAAAGTTGAAAACGGAATCTTTCAAGCAGACATGCAAGTCAGCTTAATTAATGACGGTCCGGTCACTTTTATTTTGGAAAAATAACAATCACACTTCAATTTAATTACAAATTTTATACAACGCATTAATTATTGTTTTAACTTTTTTAAAATTACTTTTGTTTTGCAAAAAACAGATGATTTCTTGCCATTTTTCTATTTCTACATATATATTTTCGCTAATAGAAGAGCGATTAATTCCCCGTGGACTCATTAATTTTATTTTTTCAGACATATTTTCATAAAAATAGCCAACCGGAACACCTAAAACCACTGAAAAATCATATAATCTGCTAGCACTTATTCGATTCGCCCCGTTTTCATATTTTTGTAATTGCTGAAAACTAATATTGATATTTTGAGCCAATCTTTCCTGAGTTAATCCTAATTCCAATCTTCGCAACTTTATCCTGTTGCCTACATATATATCTACCGGATTCGGAGTTCCGTCTGCCTGTTTTCCCCGATTTTGTCTTTGTTTCATTCCAGCCTCTTAAAAAAGAAAAGTCACTTGATGAGAGTGACTGGGAGCTGAAAACTACACAACAATAGTGCGACTTATTACCGCATGGCTATTAGGTCGCCTCCCAGTCATAAGACTAAAAGGCAACCAAGTTTCGTCTTGATTAGACGTGCTGTGAAAGGTTTTCAGACCTTAAAACGTTCATCACTCGTTTCAAAAAGAATCTATAAAATAAAGAACCAAAAGTAAAGCAAAATAAAAATTACTATAGAAAAAGCCCCTTTTCCGATGAAAAGAGGCTTTTGCAAAAGATATATGTATTAGAAATGATCATCTACTCTTTTAATCAATTCTTCAATATTCTCCGGTGGCCATCCCGGAGTATCCATACCAAGGTGAATACCCATCTTAGCCAATACTTCTTTAATTTCATTCAAAGATTTACGACCGAAGTTTGGAGTTCTCAACATTTCAGCTTCTGTCTTCTGAACCAAATCACCGATATAAACAATATTATCGTTTTTGAGACAATTTGCAGAACGAACTGACAATTCGAGTTCTTCAACTTTTTTCAACAAATTCTTGTTGAACGGTAATTCTTCTTTTTCTTCTTCTACTTCATTTTCCGGTTCATCGAAATTAATAAACGGTTTTAATTGATCTTGAAGAATACGAGCAGAGAAAGCTACTGCATCTTCAGGAGTAACAACACCGTTTGTTTCAACGACCAATGTCAATTTATCATAGTCAGTAACTTGACCGACACGAGTATTATCCACACGATAAGAAACACGTTTTACCGGAGAATAAATAGCATCAACAGCTATCAAACCGATAGGAGCATCTGCCGGTTTGTTCTGACTAGCAGGAACATAACCTTTACCTGTGTTAACAGTCAATTCCATATTAATTTTAGCACCTGCATCAAGGTTACAAATAACCAAGTCAGGGTTCATGATTTCAACATCGTGACCGGTTTCAATCATAGATGCAGTAACCGCACAAGGACCTTCAGCTTTCAATGTCATTGTTCTTGTACCTTCGCTGTGAACGGCAACGGCCAAGCATTTAACATTGAGCACAATGTCGGTTACATCTTCTCTAACACCGGGGATAACCGAAAATTCATGTAAAACACCGTCAATTTTAATTGCGGTAACTGCACCGCCTTGTAAAGAAGACAATAAAATTCTTCTTAACGCATTACCCAGAGTAAGACCGAAGCCTCTCTCCAAAGGTTCAACAACTATTTTAGCCTTGTTGCCGCCTTCGCTGGGAACAATTTCTAAATTAGTCGGTTTAATAAGTTCTTGCCAATTCTTTTGAATCACTGGGATATCCTCTATTTTTTAGTGCATGCTATATTACGAAAATCAAAAGATGGCGAGGCCGACTCGTGCCAGCCTCACTATCATAAATCTATTATACGCGGCGGCGTTTACGCAAACGACAACCGTTGTGTGGAATCGGAGTTACATCACGAATTGTTGTAATTGTAAAACCAATAACTTGCAAAGCTCTGATAGCAGATTCACGACCAGAACCCGGTCCTTTAACTTCTACTTCAAGAGTTTTCACACCACACTCCATAGCCTTTCTTCCGGCATCTTCAGCAGCTACTTGAGCGGCATAAGGTGTAGACTTACGAGAGCCTTTGAAACCTTGTGCACCTGCAGTAGCCCAAGAAACGGTATTGCCTTGAGCGTCTGTAATTGTAATACGAGTATTATTGAAAGTAGAATTCACATGTGCGACACCAGCTGTGATATTCTTCTTTTCTTTTTTCTTCTGTGTTGCTTTTGCCATTTGGGAACCTACCTCTTATTATTTCTTCTTATTGGCGACAGTTTTACGTTTACCCTTACGAGTACGAGCATTTTGTTTTGTACTCTGTCCGCGAACAGGCAAACCTTTACGATGTCTCAAACCTCTGTAACAACCAAGATCCATAAGTCTCTTGATGTTAACACCAACTTCACGACGCAATTCACCTTCTACAAGGTAATCACGGTCAATCACTTCACGTACTTTAGCAACATCTTCTTCAGACATATCGCCAACACGCACGTCTGGGTTGACTCCCGATTTTGCACAAATATCTTGAGCATTTTTTCTACCGATACCAAATATGTAAGTCAAAGCTATTTCAATCTTTTTGGCAGTCGGAATATTTACACCAGCTATACGAGCCAAATTTCATCTCCATTAATTAAAATATTAAACTCAAAAAGTTGATCACCACTTTTCAAAAGTTAGCCGGATTATATGCCAATATTTGTTAGTGTCAACTATTATCTTTAAGCATTTATTAAAAAAATTACAAATGCTCTTTCAAATTCAGCAGCTTATCGATACGAGCAGCGACTACATCAACCGTTCCGTTACCATCGACACTGCACAAAACTCCTTTATCTCGATAATACGAAATCGTCGGATATGTAAAATCACGATATTTTACTAAACGTTTTTCTACTGTTTCTCTTGTATCATCGAGTCGTTTTGAAAACTTAAAGCCTCCGCATATATCGCATACACCGGCAACTTTAGGTTTATGAAATTTATCACTATAATTCTCACCGCATGTAACGCATGTATAGCGTCCCATTATGCGATCAACAATAATTTCATCAGGAACCAATATTTCCAAAACAGCATCTAATTTGATTC
The DNA here is from genome assembly GCA_017465405.1 of Alphaproteobacteria bacterium. GTDB lineage: Bacteria > Pseudomonadota > Alphaproteobacteria > RF32 > CAG-239 > JAFUYI01. The sequence continues at coordinate 12,824 of JAFTWG010000027.1, read as the reverse complement.
CTTTCTCCGCAAGCATTCCGTCCAAAAACTCTGCTTGCTTAATTGTTCTCGGAAATCCGTCTAAAATAAAGCCATTAGCACAATCAGCCTCTTCGATTCGACGTGAAACCATTTCAATTATCAGTTCGTCGGGAGCAAAATTTCCACCGGCCAATAACGGCTCTAACTTCTTTCCAACTTCCGAACCTTTTCGAATTTCATCTCTTAACATTTCGCCTGCCGACAAATGGCATATACCGAACTCCCTTTTCAAAACTCCGGCTTGAGTTCCTTTGCCTGTTCCGGGAGCTCCGGTTATAACCAAATGCAGACCTTTATTTTGGCCTATAAACATTATTTTCTTTTACCTTTCTTATTTACCAATGCAGCTCTTTTCAACAATCCCTCATATTGATAAGCAATAAGATGTGTCTGAACCTGACTGACAAAATCCATCGTAACTTGAACCACGATAAGCAAAGTTGTACCACCTAATACAAATGGTACGGAAAGTTTAGAAATCAATACTTCCGGCAAAATGCACAAAGCTGTCAAATAAGCAGCACCAAGAACCGTTAATCTGGTAATTACATAGTCTAAATACTCAGCTGTATTTTTACCCGGACGAATACCGGCAACAAAACCTCCGTGCTTCTTCAAATTATCAGCAGTATCTTCAGGGTTGAATACCACAGCGGTATAGAAGAATGCGAAGAAAATAATCAATGCTGAATACAATGCCAAATACAATGGTTGTCCATGACCAAGCAAACGGCTCAAAGTTTGAACCCAACTCGGACCATTATTTGCAGAAAAATTAGCAATGGTAATCGGCAATAACAACAAAGAACTTGCAAAAATCGGAGGAATAACACCGGTCGGGTTTATCTTCAAAGGCAAGTGAGAACTTTCTGCTGAAGTCATTTTCATACCCATTTGACGCTTCGGATATTGGATGACGATTTTTCTTTGAGCTCTTTCAACCAAAACGATTACATAAACCAAAGCCAAAACCATAGCCATTAACATCAAAATAACCCAAATAGACATAGAGCCTACACGACCCAATTCAAAAGTTTGAGCCAAGGCTGTAGGAATATTGGCAATAATACCAACGGTAATAATTAATGATGAACCATTACCGACACCTCTTGATGTAATTTGATCTCCGAGCCATACAATAAACATTGTACCGCCAACCAAAGAAACGATTGTTGTAAATCTGAATACAAATCCCGGCATAACAACGGCAGATGCACCACTTCCGGCAGTCATACCTTCAAGACCGACAGCAATACCATAACCTTGAATAATGGTAATCAATACTGTTAAAACTTTTGTATAGTGAACCATTTTACGGTGTCCGGCTTCGCCTTCTTTTTTCAAAGCAGCCAGAGATGGCACGATAGACTGTCCGAGTTGCAAAATAATAGAAGCCGAAATATAAGGCATAATATTAAGTGCAAAAATAGTCATACGTTCTAACGCACCGCCGGCAAACATATTAAACATACCGAGAATACCATTTCGGTTATTGTCAAATATTTGAGCCAAAATATGCGGATCAATACCCGGCAACGGGATAAAAGTTCCTAAACGAAAAACAATCAAAGCCAAAATTGTAAACCACAATCTTTTCTTTAATTCTTCTGCTTTTCCAAAGGCTGACATATCTAAATTTGCAGCCATTTTTTCAGCAAGTGATACCATTTTTATTTCCTTATAATCATTTAAAATAAACACACAGGGCACAAAAGCCCTTTTTAGCTATGATATTAATACATCATATTTTTTTTTATTCAACTAAATAATACCAATATTAAGCTAATTTTTTATATACAAAACTTAAAACACCCAACAGATTGTATTATCTTTTTCATAACAAAGTTCTGCTGCTTTGCTTATATTTACAGCCCCCTTAAATTCTTTTCCCCCTCCTGAACCTAATGTGGCCCCCGGAGCATTTTTATTAATAGTAATTCTTAAAGCGCTCTCGGTTACAGGCAAAGACAGAAGATTTACACATAAATCTTTTGATAAATCACCAAAACGAATAACAAATTCATCTTTTGTCGGATCAAGATTATGTCCTACAGAACATCGACCATTCAGTGCATGATAGCACTTTCCTTCGTGTAACATTTCTACCGGCAAAACTAATTGGTTGATAACTCTTTCGTTATATAAATCATTTTTATTAGGACTGTTTAACATTAATGTATTATAATTAGAGATTATCGTCGATATTTGGTTCGCAGCAGTATTAATTTTAAATTTTTCCATTGCTTTTGTATATCCGGCAATTCCTGCCGTAGATAATACACCGATAATAGCAAGAACACCCAACATTTCTACCATCGAACGACCTTTTTCATTACTGCAATTTACGCAAACCATATATCTAATCCTCATCTTTTTTGTAAGTATATTCAAGCCTTATAAAAAAACAACAAAAAAAAGCAGGCCATAAGGCCTGCTTTAGTTTTTGCTTATTCTATTAAGCGATAATGTTTACTTTACCGCCAGCTTTTTCAATTGCAGCAACCGCAGCTTTAGAAGCTGAATTGACTGAAACTGTGACAGCTGATGTAACAGCACCGCGAGCCAACAAACGAACACCATCATAGGTTTTGTTGATAAGACCTGCATTGCTCAAAGCTTCCAAATCAACGTTATCTGCTTTCAATTTTCCGGCATCGATAGCTGTTTGCAATGTGTCAAGATTGATAACTGCAAAAACTTTAGCAAACGGATTATTGAAACCACGTTTCGGAAGTCTGCGGTAAATAGGCATTTGACCGCCTTCAAATCCATTGATAGCAACACCGCTACGTGATTTTTGGCCTTTTTGACCATGGCTTGAAGTTTTACCTTTGCCACTACCAATACCACGACCAACACGAATACGATTTTTGGTTGCTCCTTGGTTATCTTTTAATTCATTAAGTTTCATATCTTTCACCTAACATTTTATCTGTCGGGTGGCAAGCCTTGAAGCATAAGACTTGCCCCAACATATTAATCTACGATTTGAACCAAGTGAGGAATTTTATTAACCATTCCTCTGATTGCTGCAGTATCTTCTAACTCAACAACCTTGTTCATTTTGTTCAATCCAAGTCCGATAAGAATAGCTTTTTGCTTTTCCGGGCGACCGATTGGGCTTGCGATTTGTTTAACTTTAATAGTTTTTTTAGTCATCGATTAAGCCTCCTCTTTCTCTACCTTAACAGCAGAACCTTCTCTGCGGCTAACGATATCGCCAACTTTCTTACCTCTCTTGGCAGCAACCATTCTCGGAGAATTGATAGCTAACAAAGCGTCAAAAGTAGCTTTAATCATATTGTATGGATTGTTAGAACCCAAAGATTTAGCAACCACGTCTTGTACACCTAATACTTCGAAGATTGCACGCATCGGACCACCTGCGATCACACCGGTACCGGCAGGAGCAGTTCTCAAAATAACTTTACCTGCGCCATAGTGACCATGAACATCGTGGTGCAATGTTCTACCTTCACGTAAAGGAATACGAACCATATTCTTTTTAGCTTCGTTAGTAGCTTTGGTAATAGCTTCCGGAACTTCGGCAGCTTTACCAGAACCGAAACCTACGCGACCTTTTTGGTCACCAACTACTACAACAGCAGCAAATGACATTGTACGGCCACCTTTAACGGTTTTAGCTACACGATTAATGTGAACCAGTTTTTCAACCAATTCTTCTTTCTTTTCTGTTTTACGACGATCTACAGCTTGTGACATCTTTAACTCTCCTTAGAATTTCAAACCAGCTTCACGAGCAGCATCAGCCAAGGCCTTAACACGACCATGATAAATGTAACCGCCGCGGTCAAATACCACTTCACTTACACCGGCTTTCAAAGCTCTTTCAGCAACAGTTTTACCAATAACACCAGCTGCTGCAACTGTAGAAGTTTTTTGAACATTCTCTCTTACTTCTTTATCTAAAGTAGAGGCAGAAGCAACAGTTGCACCTTTAATGTCGTCAATGATTTGTGCGTAGATATGCTTACCACTGCGGAAAACAGACAATCTCATTTTGCCGTTTGCAGCGTTTTTCAAAGCTGTTCTTACGCGTGCTTGTCTTTTCTTAAACAATTTTCTTGGCGTATTCATTAAACTAATCCTTACTTTTTCTTGCCTTCTTTACGACGGACATATTCACCGGTATATCTTACACCTTTACCTTTATAAGGTTCAGGTTTTCTATATTCGCGAATTTTGTCTGCGACTTGACCAACAAGTTGCTTGTTTGTTCCGAAAACAGTTAATTGTGTCGGAGAAACGCAAGTAATTTTAATGCCTTCAGGAGCTTCAAAAATCACATCGTGAGAGAAACCCAAAGACAATACCAACTTATCAGTACCTTCCATTCTGGCTTTATAACCTACACCAATCAATTCCAATTGTTTGGTGAAACCTTCGCTCACACCTTTAACGATAGAGTTAATTTGAGCTCTGGTTGTGCCCCATAAAGATCTGGCTTGTTGTGATTGACTCAACGGAGTAACCACAATTTTATTTTCTTCCAATTTGGTGTCAACATAGCCTTGGTCAAAAGTAAAAGACAGTTCACCAAGTTTACCTTTAACGGTAACAGTGCTGTTTTCAATAGTAGCACTAACACCTTCAGGGATAATAACTGGATATTTACCAACTCTAGACATACCAATTCTCCCTTAAAATACCTGACAAAGAATTTCACCGCCAACGTTAGCTTTGCGAGCATCGCTATCGCTCATAACACCTTGCGGAGTTGAAACAATAGAAATACCTAAGCCATTGTATACTCTTGGAAGATCTTTAACGCTAGAATAAACGCGACGACCCGGAGTAGAAACACGGTAAATTTCTTTAATTACAGAAGCACCTTCAAAGTACTTCAATTGAATGCGAAGTTCATCAATACCGGCTTTAACGTTATATTTTTCATAACCTAAAATGTAGCCTTCTTTTTTCAAAACTTCTAATACGCTTTCACGCAAGCGAGAAGCAGGAGAGATAACTTCCTTTTTCTTCGCGCTTTGTGCGTTTCTAATGCGTGTGAGCATATCGCCCAAAGGATCAGACATAGACATCTAAATAACCTCCTACTACCAGCTTGATTTAACCAATCCTGGGATTTCGCCGAAGCTTGCCATTCTTCTCAATTCATTACGGCAAAGCTTAAATTTGCGATAAACCCCACGTGAACGACCGGTGTTCTCACAACGATTCTTAATACGAACACGAGAAGAACTACGCGGTAATTCTGCTAATTTTAATACTTTCTTGAAGCGTTCTTCAGGAGAAGTATTTTTATCTTTAATCTCTGCAACCAATTTGCTGCGTCTTGCTGCAAATTTTTCGGCTTTAGCGATTCTTTTTAAGTTTCTGTAAACTGAACTTGTTTTAGCCATAATTTATCTCCGCTTAGTTCTTAATCGGTAAGTTAAAACTGGTCAAAAGCTCTTTAGCTTCTGCATTAGTTTTAGCTGTTGTACAGATAACGATGTCCATTCCACGAACTGCATCAACTTTTTCATAGTTGATTTCAGGGAAAATGATTTGTTCTTTGATACCGAAAGCAAAGTTGCCGCGACCATCAAAGTTTTTGCCTTGAATACCATGGAAGTCTCTGATTCGTGGCAAAGCCATATTAACCAATCTTTCCAAGAATTCATACATCTTATCGCGTCTCAAAGTAACCTTACATCCCAAAGGCATGCCTTCTCTAACTTTGAAAGTAGCGATAGATTTACGAGCATGGGTAATTACTGGTTTTTGACCGGCAATTTGGCCCATTTCGTCAGCGGCATTGTTCAATTTCTTTTTATCTGTAACAGCGTCACTAACACCCATGTTCAACACGATTTTAGTCAACTTAGGAACCTCATGTGGATTGGTGTAACCGAATTTTTCCACAAGAGCTTTCTTAATGACTTCATTATACAATTTTTCAAAATTTGTCATTTTTCAATCCCTTATTTATCGATTACTTCACCGGACTTACGGGCAAAACGTACCTTGCGTCCATCTACTTCTTTGTATCCAACTTTTGTTCCTTTGCCAGACTTGGAATCTACCAAGGCTACATTAGAAACACTAATCGGTGCTTCTTTAGTAATAATACCACCGGCAGAAACTTGGCTCGGTTTGGTGTGGCGTTTAACTAAGTTAACGCCTTGAACCACAACCTTACCTTCTTTCGGCATAGCTTTTACTACTTCACCGGTTTTGCCTTTGTCATCACCTGACAAAACAATAACCTGATCACCTTTTTTAATTTTCAACTTAAGGTTCATTATAATACCTCCGGTGCTAATGAAATTATTTTCATAAATTTCTTTGCACGCAATTCTCTGGTAACAGGGCCAAAAATACGAGTACCGATTGGCTCGCCGTCCTTGTTAATCAGAACTGCAGCATTAGAGTCAAAACGGATAACAGAGCCGTCTTTACGTCTAATGTCGCTTGCTGTGCGAACGATAACTGCTTTATGGACGTCACCTTTCTTTACACGTCCTTTTGGCAATGCATCTTTAATCGATACTACGATTACGTCACCGACGGTTGCATGCATTCTTTTAGAACCGCCCAGAACCTTTATGCACTGCACCTGACGTGCGCCTGAGTTATCTGCAACATCCAGGTTGGTTTGCATTTGTATCATTTTCTTATTCCTTCTCTATTCGGCGTTATCAACTAACACTGTCCAAGCCTTGGTTTTAGAATAAGGTTTAGATTCAATGATTTTAACCTCATCACCAATCTTGAACTGGTTGTTCTCATCATGAGCAGCATATTTTTTGCTTCTCTTAATGAATTTACGATAAACAGGGTGCATAACCTGACGTTCAACTTTAACGACAACGGTTTTATCCTGTTTGTCACTTACTACAACACCTTGAAGAATTCTTTTAGGCATATCTTTTCTCCTAACTATTCTTCTTACGCTCGGTTAAAAGCGTATTAATTTTTGCAATATCGCGACGAACTTTGCGAATACCTGCGGTATTTTGCAATTGTCCGGTAGACTGTTGAACTCTCAAGTTAAATTGTTCTTTTTTAGCTTCGAGCAATTTAGCTTCCAATTCATCAACACTCATACTGCGAAGATCCTTAATTTTTGCCATCTTATGCTACTCCTTGGTCAGAATTGAGGCGTTTTACAAACTTTGTTTTGATTGGGAGTTTTGCAGCACCCAAAGCAAATGCATTGCGAGCCAATTCTTCAGAAACACCGTCAATCTCAAACATAATTCTGCCTGGTTTCACTCTGGCGCACCAATATTCAACAGAACCTTTACCTTTACCCATACGAACTTCGGCAGGTTTATCAGATACTGGTACATCTGGGAAAATTCGAATCCATACTCTTCCGGCTCTCTTCATTTCACGTGTAATCGCACGACGAGCTGCTTCAATTTGACGAGCTGTAATACGATCAGGAGTGAGAGCTTTCAATCCATATGTTCCGAAACTTAATTCCGAGCCACCTTTAGCCAAGCCGTGGATACGGCCTTTGTGCTGCTTGCGGAATTTTAATCTTTTTGGACTTAACATTTTCTTATAACCTCAATGTTTACTTGTTTTCAGCCAACTTTTTGTCTTGAGCCATTGGATCGTGAGCCATAATTTCGCCCTTATAAATCCAAACTTTTACGCCGCAAGCACCATAAGTTGTGTGAGCAGTTGAAGTTGCATAATCAATGTCAGCACGCAATGTGTGCAAAGGAACACGACCTTCACGATATTGTTCTGTTCTTGCAATTTCGGCACCGCCTAAACGGCCACTGCAGCTAACCTTAATGCCTTCTGCACCCAAACGAAGAGCTGATTGCATAACGCGTTTCATAGCTCTACGGAAAGCAACACGTCTTTCCAATTGTTGAGCAACACTGTCAGCAACGAGCTGAGCATCCAACTCAGGTTTTCTAACTTCCAAAATGTTCAATTGAACTTCTGAAGAGGTCAGGTTTTGAATTTCTTTTCTCAAAACTTCAATATCCTGTCCTTTTTTACCAATTACTACACCAGGTCTAGCCGAATGAATGGTAACTCTGGCTTTTTTGGCAGGACGTTCAATTACAATCTTGCTGATACCGGCTTGAGCCAATTTATCTTTCAAGAATTCTTTAATTTTTACGTCTTCATGCAAGTAGCCGGCATAATTGTTGTCAGCATACCAACGAGAGTCCCAAGTGCGGTTAACTCCCAAACGAAGACTTGTAGGATTTGCTTTCTGTCCCATAAACTTACTCCCCACGCTCGGTTACAACGATAGTAATATTAGAGAACGGTTTCAAAACACGAGCTCCTCTTCCGCGACCGCGAGCATGCATACGCTTCATTACCAAACCTTTTCCGCAATAAGCTTCACTAACATAAAGCTTATCAATGTTTAACTGATGATTGTTTTCAGCATTTGCAATAGCAGATTGCAAAACTTTCAAAACCGACTTTGCAATTCTCTTCTTTGAGAAAGTGAGTTCTGCAACAGCCTTTTCTACACTTAAACCACGGATAGTTTGAGCAACAAGATTGAGTTTTTGCGGGCTAGTGCGCAATGCGTTGCAAACGGCTTGAGCCTGATTTGCAGCGAGCATTCTAGTATCTTTAGATTTTCCCATTACTAACTCCTTTTAGCTTTCTTATCTGCAGCGTGGCCGTAGAATGTACGAGTAGGAGCAAATTCACCGAATTTGTGGCCTACCATATCTTCAGTAACCAATACCGGGATAAACTTATGACCATTGTGAACACCAAATGTTAAACCTACAAATTGAGGTAACATTGTTGAACGACGCGACCAAATTTTAATAACTTCATTACGAGTAGAAGCTCTGGCAGCATCTGCTTTCTTCAGAAGATATCCATCAACGAACGGTCCTTTCCATACTGAACGTGTCATTAGCTTATCTCCTTTTATTTCTTATTATCATGACGTGAACGCATAATAAAGCGATCTGTCTTCTTGTTAGAACGAGTTTTACCACCCTTGGTCGGTTTACCCCACGGAGTTGTCGGATGACGACCACCTGATGTACGGCCTTCACCACCACCCATCGGGTGATCAACCGGGTTCATAGCCACACCACGAGATACAGGACGTAAGCCCAACCAACGTGCACGACCAGCTTTACCCAAGGATTTATTTTGATTGTCCGGATTTGAAACGGCACCAACGGTAGCCAAACATTCTTCACGAACAATTCTCAATTCTCCAGAACTCAATTTTAATTGAGCATAACCGGCATCCTTACCAACAACTTGAGCATAGCAACCGGCAGAACGAACTAATTGTCCGCCTTTACCTGAACGCAACTCAATATTGTGAACAATAGTACCAACCGGCATATTCTTCAAAGGCATAGCATTACCCGGTTTAATATCAGCTTTTTGAGCAGAAATAACCTTGTCGCCGGCCTTTAATCTTTGCGGAGCAAGAATATATGATTTTTCACCATCTTCATAGCTAATCAAAGCAATGAAAGAAGAACGGTTAGGATCATATTCGATTCTCTCTACTGTAGCTTCCACATCAAACTTATTACGTCTAAAGTCGATAATTCTGAGTTTGCGTTTGTGTCCGCCACCCTTTCTCCGACTTGTAACATGTCCGAAATTATCACGCCCACCGGTCTTAGTAAGACCAATTGTCAAAGACTTCTCAGGAGCGCCTTTATAAAGTTCGCTTCTGTCTACGATAACGAGCTGACGAAGTCCAGGAGATGTGGGCTTATATGTTTTTAACACCATCTTTTAAATTCCTGTTGTAACATCAATATTTTGACCTTCGGCAAGAGTAACCAAGGCTTTTTTGTAGTCTGAACGACGACCTTCATAACCTCTGAATCTTTTTACCTTACCAAACTGACGAATAGTATTCACTTTAACGACCTTAACGCTAAAAATAGCTTCAACGGCAGCTTTAATAGCTTCTTTGCTGGCATCTAAAGGAACACGGAAAACAATTTTTCCGGCTTCAGAAGCAAGCATAGACTTCTCAGTGATTACCGGACGAACCAATGTATCATACATAGAAGCAACTACATTGTTGGCTTTAACATTCTTTTTCATTTCAGTCTTTCCTCCAAGCAGTTAACAGCGTCTTTAGTCAACACTAATTTGTCCTTTTTCAAGATGTCATAAACATTAGCACCAATTGTCGGCAAAACATCGATACCGGCAATATTACGAGATGCCAATGCGAAGTTAATATCTACTTCTTTACCATCGATAAACAAGCAATTGTTAAATCCGCAAACATTCAATTTAGCTTGTAAATCTTTTGTTTTTGGAGAAGACAATTTAGCTTCATCGATAACAACCAAGTTACCCTCTTTAGCTTTTGAAGAGAGAGCAATTTTCAAACCAAGTTGTCTGAATTTCTTGGTCAAGTCATGTGAATGATCACGAACAACCGGACCAAACACGATACCACCCTTTCTAAACTGTGTACCTTTACGGCTACCTTGACGAGCATTACCAGAACCTTTTTGTTTGAAAGGTTTAGAAGGCGACAAAGCAACTTCCGAACGGCCTTTAGTTTTGTGAGTGCCGGCTTGCATTCTGGCTAATTGCCATCTTACAACCCTTTGTAAAATGTCAGCTCTAACTTCCAAACCAAAAATAGATTCGTTAAGCTCAATAGAACCAACATTTTTATTATCTAAACTTAAGATGTCCTGTTTCATAACTTTTTATCCTTTATCTTATGCATTATCAGCTGTTTCAGCTTTAACTGCGACAGGTGCATCAACTTTTTTCAATCCGGCAGGCAAAGGAAGCTCAACATTAGCAGTTTTCTTTACAGCATCGGTAATACGAACCCAAGCGTTTTCACAACCCGGAACGCCACCTTTAACCATAATCAAACCTTTGTCAGCATCAACAGCAACAACCTTCAAGTTTTGAACAGTTACACGTTCAGCACCCATATGGCCGGCCATTTTCTTGCCCTTGAATACTTTACCCGGGTCCTGTCTTTGACCTGTAGAACCATGAGAACGGTGAGAAATAGAAACACCGTGTGTAGCTTCTAAACCAGCAAAATTATGACGTTTCATAACACCGGCAAAACCTTTACCGATAGAAGTAGCGCATACATCAACATATTGTCCGCAGACAAAATGTTCTACAGATAATTCAGCACCAACAGAAAGCAGGCAGTCTTCAGACACTCTGAACTCACCCAATTTCTTTTTAGGCTCAACATTAGCCTTTGCGAAATGTCCTTTAAGAGCTTTTGAAACATTTTTAACCTTAACGGCACCGGTACCGAGTTGAACAGCAGTATATCCGTCTTTTTCTTGTGTCTTTACAGCAACAACTTGAAGATTTTCAACACTCAAAACTGTTACAGGTACATGAGTTCCGTTTGCTTCAAAAATGCGGGACATCCCTATTTTTTTTGCGATCAAACCAGTACGCATTTTTATTTTCCTTTTCAATTGGTTGACTAACTTTATTTCACGAAAGCCAACATTGCTTTTTATTACGGGTAATTATTTATAACAAACAATTACAGTTTAATTTCAACATTTACACCGGCTGCCAAATCAAGCTTCATCAAAGCATCTACGGTTTGCGGTGTAGGATCTACGATATCGAGAAGTCTCTTGTGAGTTCTGATTTCGAACTGCTCACGAGATTTTTTATCTACGTGCGGAGAACGGTTAACAGTAAATTTCTCAATTCTTGTAGGCAGAGGTATCGGACCTCTTACATTTGCCCCTGTTCTTTTGGCTGTGTGAACGATTTCTTTTGTAGACAAATCGAGCAAACGATGATCAAAAGCCTTGAGGCGAATTCTTATATTTTGTGTATCCATCATTTTTAAATACTTTTCCTATAACTAGATGGCACGATTCGGTATGAGCCAAATTTGCCATCTACAAAATTAACCTATGCAAACCCTTGAAAATCAAGGAACTGCGGGATATTTCATATTACAACCGAGCAGGCAGAATCTACCCAAACCCAGTTAATGTGAGCGCTTTGTAACATATCTGATATTATATTGCAAGTAAAAAAATCAATTTTCTTCTATTTTTTTACAAACCATGAATCGCTTATCCAGACTCTTATTGAGTCAAATTTTACTGTTAACTTTTGACACATTTTAGACGGAAATATTTTGTAAAAAAAATAACATTGTCAAATAAACAGGGGCAAAGAAACTTGCCCCTGTTTTGTGATAATGAGGAGTTTATTACCAAGCGTAGTTTAGGCCTGCACCTAGTGAAGTTGCTTCATAGTCTGAACCAAAGGTATAATTTGCCCAACCATATGCTGACCAGTTGTTATTGAAACCATAGTTGCCGCCGATTTCAATTCTGCCCAAGGTTTTATCATCAATAGTATCAACTTTACCAAGTTCGGTGATATTTATTTCATCTCCGTCTATCAATGTTTGAACAACACTCGGTTTAACATATAACGAATAGAAACCGTTATCCGTATATTGTGTATGAGCAAATTTTGCTCCAGCTTCTAATTCAACTTGTTTCAAGTCGTTATATTCTACTGTCTTTCCGGCACTGTCGGTTGCATCATCATAATTGATTTGTGAGTAGAATACACCTAAACTCGGGGTTACTGATAAGGTTCTGCTTAAAGCATAATTATATCCGCCTTCAATACTTCCGCCAAATTCTATACCGTCAGTATCAGCAGATATACCATCATCGGTTTTGATTTCGGCTTCCTGCATACCACCATAAACAGTTGCAAAAGCATACCAGTTATTATGGTCATAACGATAATATAAACCGGCTAAATAACTGTCGATATCGATTTCACTTCCGATTGTGGAGTAATATTTTTCGCCTTTACCG
>JAFTWG010000005.1 GCA_017465405.1 Alphaproteobacteria bacterium | reverse complement strand
TCCCCTGTTTTCAGTTATTGTAATATATTTACTTTCGCAAGTTAAAAGTAAAAAGGAAGAAAATTAGCACTCATAAATCAAAATAAATCTGAAAAAATTGTCTTCTGTAAACTTTTTCGTTAACTTTGTCGTTCATTAGATTACATGAATATATGGCAAAAAGAGAAATACGATTCTATAAAAACTACTTCAACGAGTTTTATATAGCCCAATCAGAGAAAGTCAGACGCAAAATAGCACAAACTTTAGTTTGGCTGCAAACACTTGAACGTTTACCTATTACCATACTTAAAAGTATAGAGGGTAAAAGGGGATTATATGAAATTAGAATTGAATTTGGAGGCGATATATTCAGAGTTTTTTGTTGCTTTGATGAGGGAGCGTTAGTGATTCTTTTCAATGGATTCCAAAAGAAAACTCAGAAAACGCCCCTTGCAGAGATAGAAAAAGCTGAGAAATTGATGAAAGAATATTTTAAAAACAAATATTGAGTTATGAAAAAGACAAAAGAAGATGCCCTAATGAATTGTAACACTCTCGATGAACTTCTTAATATAGAGTTTGGTGAGGTTGGTACTCCTTCTCGTAAAGAGTTTGATAAAGAAACCGAGGCATTTTGCCTTGCTTTAACTCTTAAAGAAGAGCGTATCCGTGCTGGACTCACTCAAGAACAACTTGCCGAAAAGATTGGAACAAAGAAAACATATATTTCTCGACTCGAAAATGGTAAAGCTGATATTCAATTAAATACTTTATTTAGAATATTCGAAGGTCTTGGTCGTCGTGTCCAATTAACAATATTATAGTATTAAACTTTTGCTTATTTTCGTTACATAGTTACAGCGGCATTGTTTTTCCGAACATTTGATGGGGATTGAGTTAAAGGGAATTTTATTGCAAAGTATCCTACATGCCTACATTATTTAATATATAGCATTGTATATCAATATAATAATGCATGTAGGATGCTTGTTTTTATCCTACATCATCCTACATTTATCCTACATAAATTTACACTCTGCCCTGACCAGCTATGACTTGACTTGCCGGAATGTGCTGAATGCCTTTGTCTTCGGTATATATCACCACGGTTTCACCTCGCAAGGACTTCTCTTGCAACATCCGTTCTTCGGCCAGTTTTAAACCGGCATCCAGTTTCTCCATAAATTCTTTTACTTCCTTATCCGACATAGGCTTTGATTTTATTATATATTATTTCTGAAACTATTTCTTCGTCCGTAGCTCGTCCCCCTTTAGCTACAAAGATTCGTGGTGTACGGCTGTTATCATATATCATCCACAAGTCAACCTCCGACATGAAAGTTTTGAAAAGGTTGCGAATCCCAGCTACGTATCGGCGATGTATTACCTCCGTCGGGATGTTGTGCCCGCCTTTGTTTACTCGTTCTGCCACACGCTGTACAGCCAATTCAGATGTTTCGAGCCAGAAAAATATTAAGTGTACACGATATCCTTTGGCTTGAGCCCTTCGTACTAAGTTGATGTAAGATTTTGTGGCAAGAGTGGTTTCAATAGAGAATGTTTCATCCCGTTCCAATAGTTCATCTATTCGTTGTAACATTAACCTTCCTGCCTCTATTGCTACACTTTCTGGATTAAAGGGCGATAGACCTTTGGCTATCTCATCAGCATTTACGAACTCACGACATTGCAGAATTTCGGGCAATACCGTGAATGAAGCTGTAGTTTTGCCTGCTCCGTTACAACCACTGATTATGTATAGGTTTTTGCTCATGTTCTACAAAGATACACATTTCTATTTATAACCAAATTTATACGTTATAAAAATGTTTTTATAAAACCAGAGAAATTTATTGTAATAACCATATTTTGCACAAAATCGTTTATTGCAGTCTCCTTAATTTTTCTTGCAAATATATCCTTTAATTCAATCCCCACCAAATGTTTTTATGTATTTTGCCGTTATCCACCAAATGTTTTTACGTTTTTTGCTGTTATCCACCAAATGTTTAAAAAGATTTGTACCAGCTTAGAAAAAGTAGACTTGGAAGGAGTCATTTTAAAAAGTTTTACCACGCATAATCGTCTACATAAGCATCGAAATCGGGGATGTTTTTCACTCCATGTTGTCGGATAATGGCTATAATTCTCTCCTGTTCTTTGGGGGTAAGCAACTTTTCACCCTTTCTTACCCGGTAATAATTGCGCCCATTATAAAGGTATTGCAGTTTACCGCTCACCGATTTCCATATTTTATTGGGTAAGCTTTCTAAAATTTCAATAAATCCTTTGGCATAGCGTATCTTTTTTGACGAACGGAAATACGGGCATTCATCAGTTTGCTGAGAAAGGAGTTTGGGATTGACTATTTTAAGACTGACTTCCGAATCGGGCAAACTTTCGTAAGCCAAATAGCGTAGACAAGTATGACATTTCGCACAAGATGCATTAGTGCACTTCATATAGTTCAGCGGCATGCTCCCCAAATCGATTTCTGTATTCATGATTATTGGTTAATATTGATTTGCCAACAAAGATACGCTCTTTATTTGAGCAAATCAACAGTTTCCGTTTTATTATTCTACTATTTTTGCCAACTCTGCCAACAGGCTGGCAGAGTTGTGCTATATTGTTGGCAATACTGTGCAATGCTGTTGGCAGAGCTCTGCCGCCCTAATGGCAAATCAAAGCTTAAATAAATCATCGAAATACGCATCCACTATTTTTTAGGCACGGATTGCACGGATTAACACGGTTTTATGTCGCAAATTCAACTAATAAATGCAACGGATTTGTCGGTTTGAGATAATTTCAGTGAGCAGAGAGGAAAATTCCCTCCCATGCTCTACTGAATGGGATAAAAGTGGTTACTTTACTCCGTCAAACCTCCTACCGAAATCAGTT
>JAFTWG010000004.1 GCA_017465405.1 Alphaproteobacteria bacterium | reverse complement strand
TTTTCGTTTGGTTTTGCCCCATCATCATATAATAACACCGATAGCGGCTTGGGTATAATAGATGTAGCTTATGAGGGAGAGCTTCATAAAACTTCGTTCTTCTTTGCCGAAAACAGCCAATACAGCAGTGGTTCATATACCGATAAGGCAATGTTCAACCCCTATTTATCGATGAACGAGGCTTATGGTGTTGAAAGTAAATTGAGTTTCGACAAACTTGGCTTAAAAATGGGCTTTATGACCGGTGAAAACGGTTTATATGACGGCGATGAAGATTATAATGATAGCAACTTTGACAGTCGTTCATACGCATTTAATACCGAAGTTTCATATCAAATAAGTCCGAAATTCAACTTATCTGCGGTTAGCGGTATGTTGGCGGAAGATGATGCAATGTTGGGCTTAAATGGTAGTGGTGCATTAGATATCGGAGACAGCAATACATTTTATACCGGTTTAATGTTGTCATGGCAACCTAATGCTAAATGGAGTTTTGGCGGAGCATATTATCATGGTTGGACCGATGCGTCAGACGTTACCAACAGTATGATACGCACTTCACGTTTGGCAAGCAGCAGCTTTGCATTGGATGGTCATTATAATTTGAACAAAACCGATGTAATCGGCTTCCAAATTTCTTCACCGTTGCGTATTTATGACGGTCATGCTGATTTTAATATAGCAACCGGCAGAGATAATTATTCGGATAAGATATATCGAGAAAATGTTCGAGCAGATTTGAAACCATCAGCAAGAGAATATAAATTTGCGATGTATCACAACCGAGAAATCAAAGAAGATGTTTTGTTTAAGGGTGAAATAGCAGTTCGCTTAAATCCGGAACATCAACAAGACGCAGAAACGGATTATCGCGCAATGTTCGGCTTGTCTTGGGCATTTTAATCGATAATCAAATCAAGGAAAAATACTCGCAGAAAACTGCGAGTATTTTTTTGTATAACTAAAAGCTTTCAATAACTTTTTGTGCGACGTCTTTTCCCGAGGCAACAGCTTCAACAACGGTAGAACCTCCATGTTTACAGTCTCCGGCATAGAAAATGTTTTCGCTATCATTACATTTTGGAGCAGAGCTACCGATTGCTTTTATGAGCATATCAAAGTTGGGGCGTTGTATTGTTGTACCTTCGATTTCTTCAAGTTTTCCGTTAACAAAATGAGTTTTACAAGTATATAAAACCAATTTCCCGTTTGTTTTAGAAATTTTTTTGATTTTTGTCATTGTGGTTAAATCAATATTGTTTTCTATAAGTGATTTTCTTTCTTCTTCGGTTATTCGCATATCACAAATACGACGACGAATAAACATTTCAACATTTTCAGCACCATTTTGGCGTGCGGTTACGGCACAATCGGTTGCAACAGCTCCGCCACCGACGATGGCAATATTTCCTGATGACAAATAGCTATCGGGAGATTTAAGATAATCAAGATAAGATATGGAATATTCTTCTCCTTCTATTCCTAAATCTATACAATTCGGCTCACCTGAAGCAACGATAACGGCGCAGAAACCTTTTTGCAACAGATGTTCGGGATTGGCTACAAAAGCATTGAGATGTAAGCTTATCAGTTCGTTTTGAGCAATGAATTTCCAATCTTTTTCGATAACGTCAAAGGGTAATCGATTGTTTGGTATCATATTTAATGCTCCGCCTATTTTGTCAGAAGCTTCAAAGACTGCGACTCTAAAACCGTTGTTTGCAAGTTTTTCGGCAGCAGCCATGCCGGCGGGACCGGCCCCTATAACTGCAACTTTTTTGTTATTATACGTAATATTTGTCTTTTTGTTGTTACAACGATATTTTTCTAATATTGTTGCTTGTACTTTCGGAATATTTATTGAGAAGTCGATGTTGGCTCTGGTGCAAGCTTTCATACAAAACTTGTCCGGACACACAAGTCCGCAAGTTTGTCCCATGGGATTAGCCTGTGTAATTGCTTTAACAGCTTTATCAAAATCGTTATTTTTAGCATATTGTATAAAGTCGTGCGGGTTACAACCGGCGGGACAAGCCTTCATACAAGGTTGATTTTTACAATTAAGACAGCGATTTATTTCTGCATTTAATTGTGCGTGATTGAGATAAAGTTGTTTAGGCATTTTAATTTTTCCGATTTTAATTATTTTATAAGTTAGTGCATCATATACTATATCAAAGTCAAGAGTTTTTGCGGAGAAATAAAAAAATGTTGAAAAAAACATCAAATCTTCTGTTTCTATTTGTTGCTGCGTTGTTGTTTTATTTAATAAGCTTATACAGCATTCAAGATAAACTCATTTTTCATCCCGATAAATTTTATGTCGGTCCTGAGTCGGCAGGAGTTTCCGAATTTGAAGAAAATCCTTTTGTCAGCTTTGGCGGACAAATGAATATGGGGTGGTATTATCAGGGTAAAAAAGACAAACCGCTAATTCTATTTTTCCATGGAAATGCCGGACAGTTAGCGACTTTTGCTCCTAAACTAAAAATGTATCTGGAAGAAGGATATTCTGTTTTTATGCCGGAATATCGAGGATTCGGTAGTACAAAAGGTAAACTTGACGAAGATACAATGTATGCCGATGCTATTGCGGCGTTTGATTTTGTTCAAGAAAAATATAATCCGAAACAAATAGTTGTATTCGGCTATTCTATGGGGACAGCTCCGGCTTCCGCATTAGCAGAAATGAGAAAACCTGATGCGGTTGTTTTAGCTGCGCCTTTTTATTCATTAGAACGAGAAGTTGAAGATAAAAAAGTTCCACTGTCAAAATATGTGTTAAAGAATCGACTGAAATCATACAAATATATATCAAAATATGAAGGAAAGTTGTTAATTATACATGGAGATAAGGATACATTGATTAAACCTGAACATGGTAAAGATTTATTTGAAATTTCTCCCTCAAAAGAAAAACAGTTTATTTTAGCAGGGGGAGTTGATCACAATTATTTGTTTTTTAATGAGGAGAATCATCAACATATTATGGATTGGTTGAAGCAAAAATTTGAGTAAAAATAAAGCCTCTCAAATGAGAGGCTTAAATTTTTCTATATTCAAACTAGAATACGTAACGAATACCACCATAGAATTCATGGTTGTGGATTTGAGCTTCACCAAGTTTGCCGAAGTCAAAGTAACGATAGCCGACATCCAAGTTCAAACGATTGGTCATTTTTGCAGAAATACCAGCACCGACAGACCATGTGAAACGTGTTTTATCATAGCTGTCAGAACCGCTGTCATCATTATTATAAGAGAAATTATATTCCAATTCGGTCACACCAACACCGGCACTCAAATATGGAGTGAACCATGTGTAAGGAGCTAAATCCCAATATACGTTAAACATATATGATGTATATTCAAATTCACCGGTGCTTTCACTAACAATAGGATCGCGGTCAGGTAAATCAGGATCATATATTTTAATTGTTTCACTGTCTTCGTTAGTGTCACGCCAAATATACTCAAATTCACCACGGAAATATTTGTAACGATAACCTAAAGCACCGCTAACCATCAAATCTGTTCCGCCGATATCAAAACGGTTAGAGCCTTTGTCATCATCGTCGATTGTTGGGTTAGCACCGCCGGCACGAACAGCTAAGTAAATGCCGTCACATTCGGCCTTTGCAGAATTGGCAACACTAATTCCCAATACAACTGCAGAAATACCGATCATCATTTTCTTTAACATGTAGGATTCCTCTATGAAAGTGTTAGACAAAATTTAATTCTGAAATAAACACTACATTATTTTTGTCATATAATCAAGTTTTTTTATGATAAAGATAAAAAATGTTTGAAAATAAGCTCTTATATGTTAGTCATAAAGTATGAAGGAAAATGTAAATTTGAATGATGAAAGAAAAACCGACGGGCTAAGCAGTTTTGCAGCCATTGCGTTACCTATGCTCAAAAAGGCTTTGGGTAAAAAAGGGATGGTCGGAGCGGATATCTTATCTATGTGGGAACATATAGTCGGAGAAGATACTGCTTCATATACATTTCCCGAAAAAATAGAATTTAAGCGAGGGCAACGTTGTGGGGGAACTCTTAAATTAAAAGTTCCTGCCGGAGGTTTTGCACTGGAAGTTCAACATCGAGAAAAAATTATTGTTGAAAAAATTAATTTGTATTTCGGTTATAATGCCGTTAGTTGCTTAAAAATTATACAAGACGGAAGCCTGACACCTAAGATGTTGAAAAAAAGTAATCAACCGACAAAACAAAAAAGTCTTGTAAGCAACGAAGAACAAAATTATATTAATGAATTGACAAATGATGTTGTTAGTGAAAATTTGAAAAAATCACTACAGCGTTTAGGACAAAGTGTATTTAGTAAAGAACATAAGAAAGTGTAAGAAATGTTTGAAAAAGTTATAAAAATACTTAGCAGAACTTTAGCCGCAATAGTTGTGTTTTTATTGGTAGACGGTTTTTATCTCAGTCAAAAAGGTTTCGTATTTGAAAATGGAAGAATTTTTTTAGCAACAGAGGTGCAAGCTGCCGAAAAACAACAAGAAGAGCCTAAAAATATAGATACTACTGCTTTTCAAATGGATTTGCCTTTTGTTTTGGGCAATGAAAATGCTCCGGTTACAATTTATGAGTTTTCGTCATTGGGTTGCACTCACTGTGCTGATTTTCATTTAGATACGCTTCCTAAAATTAAAAAAGATTTTATTGAAAACGGTAAAGTGAAGGTTGTGTTTGCTGAGTTTCCTATTGATTCAAAATCGATGAAAGCGGCAATGTTGGCGCGTTGTATGCCGAAGGATAAATATTTTGATTTTTTGAGTATGCTATTTAAAAAACAATTAAGTTGGGGACTTTCATTCAAAACCGAAAAAATATTAGCCAGCTATGCCGAAGTTGAAGGAATGCCGGTTGAAGATGCAAATGCTTGTATGAACAATAATGCTATTGCTTCCGAAATTATGTATGTTCGTCAACAAGCTATGGAAAAACTCGGAATTATGGCTACACCATCATTTTTGGTTCGTTCTGCAAAAGGTGAAGAGCTAATTACCGGTGCTCCCAGTTATGAGGCTTTGAGTAATTTGATTAATAATTTTTTAGCTGATTAATGAGGTAGTAACTTTTTGGGAGTATAAAATTTGGAAGACAGACGATTGTCAAATGATATCGATAATCTTGATCGGAAAATTCGCAGATTACGAGAAAAGGAAAGCGGAAACTCCGATAAGGTTTCAACATCATACATCGGAGCTGCTCACATAGGTATCAGAATCGCTGCGGATTTATTATCGGGGATTGCCGTGGGAGCAGGAATGGGATATGTTTTGGATAAAGTTTTTGATACTCGTCCGTATTTGTTTGCAGTTTTTTTGTTGTTTGGTGGAGCGGCGGGTTTTTTGAATGTTTACCGTATGGCAAAAGATGAAGAAAATAAAAAAGGATAACAGGGGAGTTAGGTAAAATTGTCAAATCCTATGGAACAGTTTAATATTAAGCCGCTTATTCCTATTGAAGCAAAAGGGTATGATATTTCTTTTACCAATTCTTCATTGTTTATGGTTTTGGCGGTAGTTGTTATCAGCTTGCTTTTCTGTTTGTGTTTAAGAAAAAGAACCATAATTCCCGGTAAAGCACAAGCTTTTGCCGAAATGATATATGATTTTATTCATAATCTGTTACGAGAAAATGTCGGACCTGAAGGCTTGAAATATTTTAGTTTTATTTTTTCTCTTTTCTTGTTTGTGGCCGTAGGTAATGTGTTAGGATTGTTCCCGTATGCTTTTACCTTTACTTCGCATGTTGCCGCGGTAGGAACTTTGTCAATTATTGCCTTGTTGTTTAATATATCCGTCGGTATAAAAAAGAAAAAATGGGGATATATAAGAACTTTTATGCCTAAAGGTATCCCTTGGGCTTTGGCGCCGTTGGTGATGCCGATTGAAACTATTTCGCTTTTATCTAAACCGTTTAGTCTTACGGTTCGTTTGGTTGCGAATATGACGGTTGGTCATATTATGCTCAAGATAATTGCCGGATTTATTGTTGGGTTAGGAGTATTGGGGGCTGTTCCGTTGCTCTTTAACTCGTGTATTATTGTTTTTGAACTGTTTATTGCGTTGCTACAAGCATTTATTTATACGGTTTTAAGCTGTATATATTTGAGCGATGCAATTCATAGCCACTAAATGTTATAATTTTTGAAAGGATAAAAAAATGGAACCTATGGCTTATATCAGTGCTGCTGTTTGTGCTTTGACGATGACTGTTGCAGCATGGGGTGTTACAAAAATTTGGACAACAATCATTACAACAGTAGGACGCAATCCTCAAGTTAAAAAAGATGTTGATATTTATGGTTGGGCAGGCTTTGCTGCAGTAGAAGCTATTGCGTTATATGCCCTCGTTATTGCATTGGTTATGTTAACCGGTGGTGGTAACTAAGACGTTATAAAGGGGTAAAATATGCCACAGTTGGATACTTCTACATTTATATCACAAATTTTTTGGCTTATTATCTGTTTTGCTGTTTTATGGATGATAATAGGTTGTTTTGTAACACCTAAAATTGGTGATATAGTCCAACGTCGGCAACACAAGATTGATGATTATCTTTCTGCGGCAGAAAAGTTTAAACAATCTGCCGAAGAGCTAGTTGCTCGTTATGATGCAGCTATTGTAAAAGCAGAACAAACCGCAGAAAATACGTGGAAAAATGCTAAAGAAGAATTGAAAATTGCAACGGAAAAGCTGCAGGAAGATATGTCAATCAAGTTGAAAGAAAAAACGCAAGCTACCGAAGATGAATTGCGGAAAATTGAAGTTGAAGTAAAAAATCAAGTTGACGCGATGTCTGTTTCGTTGGCTGAAAAGGTAGCGATAAATTTAGGTCTTTCTTTTGTAAAAAAAGAAGATATTTTATCCGCAGCAAAAAAAGGTGGAAACGATGAGTGATACCAATGCCGGAAAAGAGTTGATTGAGGCAACACAAGAAGCTGTTATAGATGCAGTTAATGATGTCGGTAATATCATAATGACCACTACGGAAGAGATTTCGGGCGGTCATCATGAAATATTTTATAAATCGGCAGAATTTTGGGTCGGAATGGCTTTTGTCGTCGTTGTGATAGGATTGTTTTCTCCTATTAAAAAAGCTTTGAATTCACTTATTAAAGGCAAAATAGATAGTGTCATAAAAAGAATCGATGATGCTGCTTCTTTACGAGATGAGGCCAGAAAATTATTGGCCGATTATGAGCAAAAAGTGGAAGATATGGATTTTAAAACTAATTCTATCATTAAAGAGGCAGAAAACAAAGCCAAAGAATTTACAAAAAACGAATTGCAAAAATTTGAGAAAGAGCTAGCAACCCAAGAAAAAGATACAGAAAGCTTAATTGAAGTACGTAAAGAACAAATAATTTCTGAAACAACGGGATTAGTTGCCGGAAGAACAATGAATATTTTAAAGCGGGCACTAAGTAACAAACTTAACGATAAAATTAAGTCGGAATTAGTGGACGAATCCATAAAATCTCTAGAACAGCTGCGTAAATCCTAATTTTCGCAGTCCGAGAAGTATAGAATATACATCATATAAAGCATTGTGCTCATCTAAGTTAAGATGGGCTATTTCTTTATCTAATCCTAATATTTTACCGATTTGTCCCGATGATTGTTTGGTAATGTTCATATTAAGTTGTTTGTATTTTTCATCAAACCATGGGGCGATATTGCGAAAATCCGGCTCAGGCAAATTTTGCATTTGCCACATATCTAAATTGTTATGAATAACCAACTCATCAGCTTGTTTTTGTCCCCATGCGTGGGAATAGCAAGGGAGCTTTTTTATAAAATGTAAAAAACGTCCGTATGCGGTCATAAAGTCGGTGCCTTCACGGTCAAGTAATTCGTCGGTCAGGCCGGTGAGATTGGTAAAATATTCGGTTAATTTCGGTTCGAAATGAGGTTTAATGTAACAATTAAATTCATCTGCAACACTCAAATCATCAAGATTTATTTTTAGAGCAGCTATTTGTACTATCTCGGCTCTTTTTCGTTTTTCATCATTAAGCGGCAAGTCGATAAAACCCTTCCACGAGGCGTATTCTGTATCATATATAATAAACTGTTGTGTCATTTTCTATCTTTCATAACGTTTTTTACATGACTTATAAGTACCCAAAATGTGTATTTTATCAGCAAAAAAATTCAATTCTGCAAATGCGTTTTTAAACGATTGTCTATCCGGATGAGATTCAAATTCTATGTAAAAACGAGCTGATAAAAATTTGTCGTTTTCTAAATAACTTTCTAATTTGACAATATTTATTCCGTTAGTAGCAAAACCGCCAAGTGCTTTATATAAGGCGGCCGGAATTGATTTTGTATTGAAAATACAAGATGTAATAAATAACGAATCGTCATCATGAGGAATTTGTGTATTGCGGCTCATGATTAAGAAGCGAGTTGTGTTATTATTTGAATTTTCAATGTTTGATGCTAAAATTTTCAGTCCATAAATTTTTGCGGCTAATTTTGAGGCGATGGCAGCTCTGTTTGGGTCTTTATTATTGATGATTTCTTGACATGATTTTGCCGTATCTATTTTAGCTTCTGTCAGAATATTGTGTTGTGTTAAAAACTCTGAACATTGGGCAAGAGCTTGCGGATGCGATGAGACGATATT
This sequence comes from Alphaproteobacteria bacterium, assembly GCA_017465405.1. Taxonomy (GTDB): domain Bacteria; phylum Pseudomonadota; class Alphaproteobacteria; order RF32; family CAG-239; genus JAFUYI01. The sequence continues at coordinate 15,383 of JAFTWG010000004.1, read as the reverse complement.
TATTTTTTCAATATCAGTGTCGGGAAGGCCTAATAATTGATGTTCAACCCTTAAAAAATATTCTCCAACAATATGTAATCCTGTTTTAGGAAGAAGAAAATGAACATCGGTAACACGTCCGGCATTAGAGTTTTCGACAGGAATTACGGCATAATCGGCATTATTGTCTTCAACGAGTTTTGCGGCTTGTTCAAATGTTTCGCAAGCAATATATTCGCTATCGGGAAAAATTTCTTTTGCCGCAATATGTGAGTAAGCTCCTGCCACGCCTTGATATGTTATCTTCATTTTATAAATTCCATATGGTTAATTATGTCGAAAACTTAACATAAAAAATAAAATTGTGTCAAATGAATCGTTTATATTGTGATGTAAAATCAAAATGGTTGTTGAAGTAATATATTTTTTGCTTGAAGAATCAATGTAAGTGTTATAAATTGTGCCCGAATTAAGTATAAAATCGTATTTAATATGATTTTTGTTTTAACCTAATGCTAATAGGAGCAAAGATAGACCATGAGTAAATGGGTATATACATTTGGAAACGGCAAAGCTGAAGGCGATGCTTCCATGCGTAATCTCCTTGGCGGTAAGGGTGCTAACCTCGCAGAAATGAATGTGGTTGGTATGCCTGTTCCTCCGGGATTTACAGTAACAACTGAAGTTTGTACATATTACTATGACAACAACAAAACTTATCCTGAAGATTTGAAAGATCAGGTAAGAGCTGCTGTTGCCGATGTTGAAAAAATTATGGGCAAAAAATTTGCTGACGCTGAAAATCCGTTGTTGTTTTCAGTTCGTTCAGGTGCTCGCGTTTCAATGCCGGGTATGATGGATACTGTTTTGAACCTCGGTTTGAATGACGAAACAGTTAAAGCTTTGGCTAAAGCTTCAGGTTCAGAACGTTTTGCTTACGACTCTTATCGTCGTTTCCTCCAAATGTTCTCTGATGTGGTTCTTGGTGCAGATATCGATTTGTACGAAGAAGCTTTGGAAAATATGAAAAAATCTAAAGGCTATACATCTGATACAGATATGACTGCCGAAGATTTGAAAGAATTGGTTAAAGAATATAAAGAAATCGGTGCTAAATTGGGTAAAGTTGTACCACAAGATCCATGGGATCAATTGTGGGCAGGTATCGGTGCCGTATTCGGTTCTTGGATGGCTGCTCGTGCTATTACATATCGTAAATTGAACAACATCCCTGGCGATTGGGGTACAGCTGTTAACGTTCAAACCATGGTATTCGGTAATGCCGGTGACGATTGTGCAACAGGTGTATGCTTCTCTCGTGACCCTGCAACAGGTGAAAATGTTTACTATGGTGAATATTTGATTAATGCTCAAGGTGAAGACGTTGTGGCAGGTATTCGTACTCCGCAACCTATGGCTTCTAAAAATGATGGTACATCATTGGAAGAAAAATGGCCTCATCTCTACCAAGAATTAGTTGATGTTCGTAATAAACTCGAAGCTCACTACAAAGACATGCAAGATATGGAATTTACTATCGAACATGGTAAATTGTGGATGTTGCAATGCCGTAACGGTAAACGTACTGCCGCTGCTGCTGTTCGTATGGCTGTTGAAATGGTAGAAGAAGGTATGCTTTCTAAGGAAGAAGCTATTATGCGCGTTGGTGCTGACCAATTAGACCAATTGTTGCACCCGATGCTTGATCCGAAAGCTAAGAAAAATGTTATTGCTACAGGTTTGCCTGCTTCTCCTGGTGCTGCTGTAGGTCGTGCAGTATTCAATGCTGAAGACGCTGAAGCTTGGGCTGCTAAAGGCGAAAAAGTAATCCTTATCCGTAACGAAACTTCTCCTGAAGATATCGGCGGTATGCATGCTTCTCAAGGTGTGATTACTGCTCGTGGCGGTATGACATCTCACGCAGCCGTTGTTGCTCGTGGTATGGGTACTCCTTGCGTATCAGGTTCTCAAGATATTACAATCAGCTACAAAGACAAAACTATGACAACTAAGTCTGGTGTTGTTATTAAAGAAGGTGATTGGGTATCTTTGGATGGTGCTAAAGGTCAAATCATTGAAGGCGAAATCCCGACTGTTAAGGCTGATACAAATACCGGTAACTTCGGTAAATTGATGAGCTGGGTTGATGAAATCCGTGTATTGAAAGTTCGTGCAAATGCTGAAACTCCGAAAGATGCTCAAACAGCTCGTGACTTCGGTGCTCAAGGTATCGGTTTGGCTCGTACAGAACACATGTTCTTTGATGCAAACAGAATTGGCGATATGCGTGCAATGATCTTGTCTGATACAGAAGAAGGTCGTCGTGCTGCTTTGGCTAAATTATTGCCATACCAAAAGCAAGACTTTAAAGATTTGTTCAAAATTATGGATGGTCTCCCTGTTACCGTTCGTTTGTTGGATCCTCCTCTTCACGAATTCTTGCCTCACACAGATGCTGAAATGCAAGAATTGGCTGACAAATTAGGTGTAACTTTGGAACAAGTTAAAGTTCGTGCAGCTGCTTTGCATGAAGCTAACCCGATGTTAGGTCACCGTGGTTGCCGTTTGGCTGTTACATATCCTGAAATTGCAGAGATGCAAGCTCGTGCTATTTTGGAAGCTGCTTTGGAATGCCAAGCTGAAGGTGTTACTGTAACTCCTGAAATCGAAGTTCCGTTGACAGGTTCTAAGAAAGAGTTGGATATCGTTAAAGACGTTATTGATGCAACTGCTAAGCAAGTATTTGCTGAAAAAGGTGCAATCGTTAACTATATCGTTGGTACAATGATTGAGTTACCGAGAGCTGCTTTGATGGCTGAAGAAATTGCTGAATCTGCTGCATTCTTTGGCTTCGGTACAAACGACTTAACTCAAACAACTTTGGGTATGAGCCGTGACGATACAGGTGCTATTTTGGATGAATACAGAGCTAAAGGTGTTTATGTTGCTGATCCGTTCGCATCTATTGATGTTGATGGTGTTGGTAAATTAGTTGCTCGTGCATGCCGTAAAGGTCGCGAAACTAAAGCAGACATTCACTTGGGTGTTTGCGGTGAACACGGTGGCGATCCAAAATCAATTGAGTTCTTCCACAAAGTTGGTTTGGATTATGTATCTTGTTCTCCATATCGTGTACCTGTTGCTCGTTTGGCTGCTGCTCAAGCTGCAGTTAAGTTCGGCAAAGAACGCACAGTTGGCGGTAATGAAGGTTGCTGCTGCAAAAAAGCAAGCTAATATAGCTGAATAAATGAAAAAGCGTAGTCCGTCGGGCTACGCTTTTTTTTGTTGAGATAGATGATTAGAGCTTATCGGAACAAATCCAATAATCATCTCTGTCCAGATAGTATTGCATTCTGCAATGTCCGTCTGAGTAGTGAGCAGTGATTGATTCCGGATGCTCTACATCAAACCAGAAAATCTCACGATTGAACTTTGGCATCTCGATACCATGATGTTTGAGAATTTTGACGGTGGTTATGAAATCATGCCAGTTCCTGTCCAGCGTTCCACGGTCAATTCCTCTTACGAGGTGTGCGGTTTGAGGAAAGATAGCTGCTTCCTTTATCCACTTGCTTACATCGCCTACGGACAAATCCTCATATCGAAGAGATATGCCGTCCTTAAGATACATATCATCTTTGGTAAATCCTCGTGAGTAGAAAATAGTTCCGTTCACAACAATTCCGATGAATGCCGCATTTTTATCTATCGTATTCTGATAGAAAATATTGCCATTTTTATCTTTGAAAGCAAGTTCTAACGGCGTTGTACCGCAAAAACGATCAAGATATGCCTTGATGTCGTCGAAAGTAGGGTTAGTTGCATCCCAAATTCTAAAAAGTTCATCTCTTTTCATAATGTTTTATTTTAAAGGATTAATAACTGTATAAATAATGAAAAAGTACGTAAAAATTAGCTTTTTTTCTTTATTTTGTCAATGTTGAATTTTAGTGAAAATTTTGCTTGCAAGAATCGAAAATGTGAGTCATTATCCGCCTGAATTAGGTTGCGAATCGCAACAATTGCATGCAATTATTTTATCTATACTCATCAAGAGGAGCCGGACTCCGCGGGTTTGATGAGGTCTTTCGTTTTAAAAATAACAAATAATATCAACCTTCTGCGGTCGGGGTTCAAAATTTTTTTGATAGTATTGTCGCAGAATTATAACCATGGGGATTCATAACATGAAGGAATCTTATACGAGCAAAAGACGTGTAAGAAAGAACTTCGGCAGAATTGATGCTGCATCTGAAATGCCGAGTTTGATTGAGGTTCAAACATCTTCATATCGTAGCTTTATTGAAGGCAAAGATTGTGAATTTGGTTTGGAACAAGTTTTTAAATCTATTTTTCCGATTAGTGATTTTGCCGGAAATGGCGAGTTAGACTTCGTAAAATATGAGCTTGAAGCTCCTAAATACGACGTTGATGAATGTATCAAACGTGATATGACTTATGCCGCTCCGGTTAAAGCTACTCTTCGTTTGTTGGTGTGGGATATTGATGAGGCTACCGGTGCTAAATCTATCCACGATATTAAAGAACAAGATGTATTTATGGGCGATATTCCGTTGATGACCGATAAAGGTACATTTATCGTAAACGGAACAGAACGTGTTGTTGTATCACAAATGCACCGTTCTCCGGGCGTGTTCTTTGACAGTGATAAGGGAAAAACAGTTTCAACAGGTAAATGCTTGTTTGCAGCTCGCATAATTCCTTATCGCGGTTCTTGGCTCGATTTTGAATTTGATGCTAAAGATTTGATGTATGCACGTATTGACCGTCGTCGTAAATTGCCGCTTACATCTATTTTGTATTCTATGTATTCAAAAGAAACAGAAGAAAAAATTAAAGAATTAGCTAAAGAAGGCAAAAAAATCGATCGTAACGAAGTTAAAGGTATGAGCAAAGAAGAAATTCTTGAATATTTCTATGAAGTAGAAACTTATACCGCTGACAAAAAATCTTGGACTGTTCCTTTTGTACCGGAACGTTTCAAAGGTGTTAAACTTGCGTTTGATTTGATAAATGCCGAAAATGGTGAAGTTGTTGTTGAAGCCGGCAAAAAAATTACTATTCGTAATGCTAAAAAATTAAGCGAAGAAGGAATGAAAAACTACAAAGTTTCCGATGATCGCTTAATCGGCAAGTTCTTGGCAACAGCTTTGGTAAATGCTAAAACCGGTGAAGTTTTGGCTGATGCAGGTGCAGAAATTACCGAAGATTTGCTTGCACAAGTTCGTGAAAACAAAATCAAAGAAATCAAGACATTGTTTATTGATTATGTCAATGTCGGTCCGTATATTCGCAATACATTGGAAATTGATAAGAACCATTGTCGTGAAGAAGCTTTGTTGGATGTTTATCGTGTTATGCGTCCGGGTGAGCCGGCTACTTATGAAGCTGCAGACCAATTGTTCAAATCTTTGTTCTTTGATGAAGAACGTTATGACTTGTCATCTGTAGGTCGTGTTAAAATTAATGCCGCTTTGAATATTGATTTTGAAGAAGCTCCGGATACATATCACACATTACGCAAAGATGACATTTTACGTATTGTAAAACATTTGGTAGATATTCGTGACGGTCATGGTGATGTAGATGATATTGACCACTTGGGTAACCGTCGTGTTCGTTCTGTAGGCGAATTGATGGAAAACCAATATCGTATGGGCTTGCTCCGTATGGAAAGAGCTATTCGCGAAAGAATGAGTGCCGAAGTTTTGAACAACGTTAAACCGCAAGATTTAGTAAATGCTAAACCGATTGCTTCGGTTATCAGAGAATTTTTCGGTTCTTCTCAGTTGTCACAATTTATGGATCAAAACAACCCGTTGTCAGAAATTACACACAAACGTCGTTTGTCTGCATTAGGACCGGGTGGTTTGAGTCGTGATCGTGCAGGCTTTGAAGTTCGTGACGTACACCCAACTCACTATGGTCGTATTTGTCCGATTGAAAGCCCGGAAGGTCCAAACATCGGTTTGATTAACTCATTGTCGACCTATGCTCGTATCAACAAATATGGCTTTATTGAATGTCCGTATCGTGAAGTTGTAAACGGTAAAGTGACAAATAATGTTGTTTACTTGTCTGCAGATCAAGAAGGAAGATATATCATTGCGGAAGCAAATGCCGAAGTTAATGAAGACGGTTCTTTTGCAAAAGATATTATAGCTTGTCGTAAAGCAGGTGAATTTGAATTTGCGACTCCGGAAGAAATTAACTTCATCGACGTATCTCCGAAACAGTTGGTATCTGTAGCAGCAGCCTTGATTCCGTTCTTGGAAAACGATGACGCTAACCGTGCATTGATGGGATCAAACATGCAACGTCAAGGTGTTCCTTTATTGCGTTCGGAAGCTCCGTTGGTCGGTACCGGTATGGAAGCAACCGTTGCTCAAGATTCAGGTGCAGCTGTTGTTTGTAAATATGACGGTATTGTTGATGCAGTTGATGCAAACCGTATTGTGGTTCGTTCTCAAAGCAAAAACTCTAACGACGTCGGTGTTGAAATTTACAAACTTCAAAAATTCCGTCGTTCAAACCAAAATACCTGCATTAACCAAGTTCCGTTAGTAAAAGTCGGTGATGAAGTTAAAGCCGGAGACATTATGGCTGATGGTCCTTGTACAGATATGGGCGAATTGGCTTTAGGTAAAAATATGCTTGTTGCATTTATGCCATGGAACGGTTTGAACTACGAGGATGCTATTCTGTTGTCTGAAAGAGTTTCTCGTGATGACGTGTTGACTTCTCTTCATATTGAAGAATTTGAAGTTATGGCTCGTGATACCAAACTCGGACAAGAGGAAATTACTCGTGATATTCCTAACGTTGGTGAAGAAGCTTTGAAAAACCTTGACGAAGCCGGTATCGTTTATATCGGTGCAGAAGTTAAGGCCGGAGATATTTTGGTTGGTAAAGTAACTCCGAAGGGCGAAACTCAAGTTACTCCGGAAGAAAAATTGTTACGTGCAATCTTTGGTGAAAAAGCCAGTGATGTTCGTGATACTTCTTTGCGTGTTCAACCGGGTATTGAAGGTATCGTTGTTGATGTTCAAGTATTCTCACGTCGTGGTGTTGAAAAAGATGAACGTGCTTTGGCTATTGAACAACAAGAAATTTCTCAATTAGCTAAAGACCGTGACGATGAAATTGCTATTATTCGTAAGATTTTTGAAGAACGCTTAAAATCTATGTTGATGGGACAAACAGTTGTTGATGCTCCAAAAGGTATCGCTAAAAAGACTGTTTTGAGCGAAAATGATTTTGCCGCTGTTCCTTCTTCTCAATGGAGCAAGATTATCGTTAAAGACGAAGAAGTTATGTCTAAAGTGGAAGAATTTGTTGCCGCTTATGAATTGCGTGTTAAAGGTGTTAAAGAACACTTTGAAAACAAAGTTGAAAAAGTTCAACGTGGTGATGATTTGCTTCCGGGCGTTCTTAAAACAGTTAAGGTATTTATCGCAACTAAACGTAAAATGCAAACCGGTGATAAAATGGCCGGACGTCACGGTAACAAAGGTACCGTTTCTCGCGTATTACCGTTGCAAGATATGCCTTATATGGAAGATGGTACTCCGGTTGATATCGTGTTGAACCCGTTGGGTGTGCCTTCACGTATGAACGTAGGACAAATTCTCGAAACACACTTGGGTTGGGCTGCAAAAGAATTGGGTAAACAACTCAACGAAATGTGTGAACAATATAAACGTGGCGAAAAGACCATTGATGAATTGAACGAAAAATTGAAGTCAATTTATGGTGAAAAGCAATATAACAAAGAAATCGCAGTTTTGAACGAAGCTGAAAAGGTTGAAATGATTTCTAATGTTAAGAACGGTATTCCGTTTGCTACACCGGTATTTGACGGTGCTCACGAATCTGATATTAATAAAATGTTGGAAATGGCAGGACTTCCTACTTCGGGTCAAATTGACTTGTATGATGGTCGTACCGGTGAGAAATTTGACCGTAAAGTTACCGTAGGTATCATTTATATGATTAAACTTCACCACATTGTTGATGAGAAAATGCACGCTCGTTCGGTTGGTCCGTACTCTCTCGTTACACAACAACCTCTTGGTGGTAAAGCTCAATTCGGTGGTCAACGTTTTGGTGAAATGGAAGTGTGGGCATTGCAAGCTTATGGTGCTGCTTATACATTGCAAGAAATGTTGACTGTTAAATCTGATGATGTTGCCGGCAGAACAAAAGTTTATGAAGCTATTGTTCGCGGTGAAGAAGGATTTGAAGCCGGAGTTCCTGAGTCATTCAATGTATTGGTTAAAGAAATCAAATCATTGTGTTTGAATGTAGAACTTTTGAACGAAGCCATTTAAGTTGGGAGATAGAAAAATATGACTGAAATTATGAAATTTTTTGGCCAACAACCGGCTAACGGAGATTCATTTGATGAAATCAAAATTTCAATAGCATCTCCTGAACAAATCCGTTCTTGGTCTTATGGTGAGGTTAAAAAGCCCGAAACCATCAACTATCGTACATTCAAACCTGAAAAAGACGGTTTGTTCTGTGCACGCATTTTTGGTCCGGTAAAAGACTATGAATGTTTGTGCGGTAAATATAAAAGAATGAAATATCGTGGTATTGTCTGCGAAAAGTGCGGTGTTGAAGTTACTCTTTCTAACGTTCGTCGTGAAAGAATGGGACATATCGAATTGGCAGCTCCGGTTGCACATATTTGGTTCTTAAAATCTTTACCTTCTCGTATTTCAATGTTGACAGACATTGGTGTTAAGTCTTTGGAACGTGTTCTCTATTTTGAGAGCTATATCGTTATTGAACCGGGACTTACTCCGCTCGGTATGTATGAAATGTTGAGCGAAGAACAATATCAAGAAGCTGTTGATGAATATGGTGAAGATTCTTTCCGTGCCGGCATCGGTGCAGAAGCAATTAAAGAAATTTTGGCTTCTATCGATTTGGAAGAAGAACGCAAAAACATTAGAGCAGAATTGAAAGATAATACTTCGGAAGCTAAACGCAAAAAATTGGTTAAGCGTTTGAAAATTATCGAAGCTTTTCTTGATTCTAATACTAAACCGGAATGGATGATTTTGGATGTTTTACCAGTTATTCCGCCAGAATTACGTCCTTTGGTTCCATTAGACGGTGGTCGTTTTGCAACTTCTGATTTGAACGATTTATATCGTCGTGTTATCAACCGTAACAATCGTTTGAAGAGATTGCTTGAATTGCATGCTCCGGATATCATTATCCGCAATGAAAAGAGAATGTTGCAAGAATCTGTTGATGCATTGTTTGACAATGGTCGTCGTTCTCGTGCAATTACCGGCACCAACAAACGTCCGTTGAAATCTTTGTCTGATATGCTCAAAGGTAAACAAGGTCGTTTCCGTCAAAACTTGTTGGGTAAACGTGTTGACTACTCCGGTCGTTCGGTTATTACCGTTGGTCCAGAACTCAAACTCCAACAATGCGGTTTGCCGAAGAAGATGGCTTTGGAATTGTTCAAACCTTTCGTATATGCAAAACTGGAATTGTATGGTCATGCTACTACAATTAAGGCAGCAAAACGTATGGTTGAAAAAGAACGTCCGGAAGTTTGGGATATCTTGGAAGAAGTAATCAGAGAACATCCTGTTCTTTTGAACCGTGCTCCTACTTTGCACAGATTAGGTATTCAAGCATTTGAACCTGTATTGGTTGAAGGTAAAGCAATCCACTTGCACCCGTTGGTATGTACTGCATTTAACGCCGACTTCGACGGTGACCAAATGGCTGTTCACGTACCTTTATCTGTTGAAGCTCAATTGGAAGCTCGTGTTTTAATGATGTCTACAAACAACGTATTGTCTCCGGCATCAGGTAAACCGATTATCGTTCCTACACAAGACATGGTTTTGGGTATTTACTACCTTACATACGATGCCGAAGGTTTGAAAGGTGAAGGTTCAATATTTGCTGATTATAATGAAGTTTTGTTGGCATTAGATGCTAAATCTATTGATTTACACAGCAAAATTAAATGTCGTATCAGCCATGTTGATGACAACGGTGAAACTAAGTTTTCTATAGTTGACACAACAGCCGGTCGTTTGATGGTTGCAGAAATTTTACCGCAACACGAAAACGTTCACTTCTCTTTGGTTAACCGTTTAATCAGAAAGAAAGAAATCGGTGAAATTATCGATATTATCTATCGTCACTGCGGACAAAAAGAAACAGTTATGTTTGTTGACCGTTTGATGACCTTAGGTTTCCAAAATGCTTGTAAAGCAGGTATTTCTTTCGGTAAAGACGATTTGGTTATTCCTGAAGCTAAAAAAGCTTTAATCAATGAAACCGAAGAACAAGTTAAAGAGTTTGAACAACAATATCAAAACGGTTTGATTACCAAGGGAGAAAAATATAACAAAGTAATCGATATTTGGGCTGCTTGTACCGATAAGGTTGCTGATGAAATGATGAAAAACATTTCTAAAGCAGAAAACGGATATCTTAACTCTGTATATATGATGGCTCACTCAGGTGCTCGTGGTTCTGCAGCACAAATGCGCCAAGTTGCAGGTATGCGTGGTTTGATGGCTAAGCCGAGTGGTGAAATTATTGAACAACCGATTAAATCTAACTTTAAAGAAGGTTTGACCGTGTTGGAATACTTTAATTCTACCCACGGTGCTCGTAAAGGTTTGGCCGATACTGCGTTGAAAACCGCTAACTCCGGTTATCTGACTCGTCGTTTGGTTGACGTTGCCCAAGATGTTGTGGTTAATGAACAAGATTGCGGTACCGAGCGCGGAATTATTGTTCGTCCTATCGTTGATGGCGGCAATGTTACTGTTTCAATCGGTGAACGTATTTTGGGTCGTACAACATTAGAAGATATTCTTGATCCTGAAAGCGGAAAAGTTTTGGTTGCCAAAGGCAAGCTTATCGACGAAAATGATGTTGAAGCAGTTGAAAAAGCAGGTGTTGAACAAGTTAAGATTCGTTCAGTTCTTACTTGCGAATGCAAACATGGTGTTTGTGCTGCTTGTTATGGTCGTGACTTGGCTCGCGGTACTCCGGTTAATATCGGTGAAGCCGTTGGTGTAATTGCTGCTCAATCAATTGGTGAACCCGGTACACAATTGACCATGAGAACCTTCCACATTGGTGGTGCAGCTTCTAAGTCTGCAGAACAATCAACTGTAGAAGTTCCGTTTGCAGGTACACTCAAACTTGAAAATGCTCACGTTATTGTTAATGATGAAGGTAACGGAATTGTTTTGGCTCGTAACTGCGAGATTGTGATTGTTGACAGTAATGATCGTGAAAAATCTCGTCATAAAGTTCCTTATGGTACCAAAATTTTGGTTGCTGAAGGTGCAAAAGTTAAGAAGGGACAAAAGGTTGCCGAATGGGATCCGTTTACAACTCCGGTTATTACAGAAAAAGCAGGTAAAGTTGAATGGATTGACCTCATTAGCAATGTTTCGTTGGATGAACGTGTTGATGATACAACCGGTGTTGTTGATAACGTTGTTATCGATTGGCACTCAGGTGCAAATGCTCCAAACCTCAAACCGAGCATTACATTGAAAGATAAGAAAGGCAAAGCAATTACCTTTGATAACGGTAAAGATGTTCGCTACTACTTGTCTGTTGGTGCTATTTTGACAGTTGAAAATGGAGCAGAAGTTAAAGCCGGTGATGTTATCGCAAAACTTCCGCGTGAAAGTTCAAAGACTAAAGATATTACCGGTGGTTTGCCTCGTGTGGCTGAGTTGTTCGAAGCTCGTCATCCGAAGGATCAAGCTATCATCTCCGATATCGACGGTGTTGTAGAATTTGGAAAAGATTATAAAGCTAAACAACGTATTACCGTTACACCTGCAAAAGGTGAAGCTTATGAATATCTGGTTCCAAAGGGACGTCACGTTGCTGTTCAAGAAGGCGATGTTGTTAAGAAGGGTGATACTCTTGTAGAAGGTACTGTTGCTCCTCACGATATTTTGCGTGTTCTCGGTGTTGAGAAATTGGCAGAATATTTGGTTAAGGAAGTCCAAGACGTATACCGTTTACAAGGTGTGAAAATTAATGACAAGCACATTGAAGTTATTGTTTCGCAAATGTTAAGAAAAGTTGAAATCAGAGTTCCTAACGATACAACTTTCTTGGCCGGTGAACAAGTTGACCGCGATGTGTTTGAAGCTGAAAATGCTAAGACTATTGCAGAAGGAGGTATTCCTGCTGAAGCTGATGATGTATTGTTGGGTATTACCAAAGCATCATTACATACTAAGTCGTTCATTTCAGCCGCATCATTCCAAGAAACAACTCGCGTATTAACCGAAGCTGCGGTTGAAGGCAAGGTTGATAAGTTGAATGGTTTGAAAGAAAACGTAATCGTAGGTCGTTTGATTCCTGCCGGTACAGGTACTGTTTTGAGATCATTAAAACGTGTTGCTGCTCAAAACGACAAGGAAATTCTTGCCTTGCGTGCAGAAGCAGAACAAGCTCGTTTGGAAGCAAAAACAGAATCTGTTGAAGCAGAAGAACAAACAGCTGAATAATTCAAGCTTTTGAACAAAAAAACCGCTTTGGGAACAAAGCGGTTTTTTGTTGAAATTAGTTTATAATACGTATAAATTGAACTTAGTTTAATTATGAAAAGGACTGCCTATTATGAATAAGAATTTGTTATCAGCTTTTTGTACCGGAACTATTTTACTGACTACATCAATTTCATCTGCTTTAGAACCAACTTTAGATAGAATAAAAAATGGTACTCAAATTATAGATTATGTACCTGATGTAAGCATATTGCCCGGTAGTGTTTTGGAATATGGAAAGGCTACTTCTACCGATAATAGCTTTGGTTTTTATGATAACAATATTCAAAAGAATCAGTACTACAAAGTATTACTGAAACCCGAAAAATTTTCTAATTCAAAAGATCTTGTTTTTACGGCTGATAATAATGGTAAAATTGCGGTTAATCTTCCCAATGGTAAAATACAACGTTACTCTTATGAATATACCGGTAATTCCGAATATGTAGGAAAATATTATGAAAGTATCGTTATTGGGGGAGGTGATATCGGTTTTTATGGTATAAGTATCGGAGGAGATGACGATTGGGGCGATGATTGGGGTGATGGCGATTGGGAAGGCGATCTTGAAATCGGTGGCTCTAATATTGGCGGTGGTGCCATAGATGTTGGTGAAGATACAGACAGTATAGTAGCAGATTTTATTAATAACCGAGTTGATGTAAATGACGATGCAGAATTAAACACTATTTTCGGTGGTGCGATAAAAAATAGTGAGTGGGTAATCGGAAATATTTCAGGCGACTTTGCCGATAATTATCTTAATGCTGATTTTACTTATGGCGGTGCTATAGATAATTATGGTCACATAGCTGAAATTACCGGTAATTTTGTAGGTAACTATGCCAATGCTACCAACGAATCATGGGGAGGAAGCATAAGTAATGGTAATACGTTAGGAAATATTACGGGAAGTTTTATAGGTAATTATGCTAAAAGTGCGAATTTTTCTTTAGGTGGAGCTATAGCTAATTACTTTGGAGCTGTTGGTGATATTGTTGGTGATTTTGTAGGTAACTATGCAGAAAGTAATGATAAATCTTTGGGTGGTGCTATTGCTAATGGTTTAGAATATCAGTCAGAAATCGGAAATATAACCGGTGATTTTGTATCTAATTATGTGAAGGGAGCTATAGCTAAAGGTGGAGCTATAATGAATATGTTCTCTGACATAGGTCATATTACCGGCGATTTTATCGGCAATTATGCAGAAGGAGCAGACACAGTTGCAGGTGGAGCAATTTATTATCAAAAAGGCACATTTGGCCCAGATGATGAAATAGGCTGGGGAGATTTGTTTTCACTTAAAAATAGTACTGCTGATTATACCGGTTCAATAAAATCAATATCCGGCAGTTTTATAGATAATCATGTTAAAGTTACCGGTACAGACGGAATAGGATTAGGTGGAGCTATTTATGTTCAAGATGATAGTTTAAATTTTAAAGCAGACGGAGTTATTAATCGTTTTAGCGGAAACTATGTTGAATATGCAGATGGTTCTAAAATTAATAATGCTATTTTTGTTAACAATACCGTAGCTGATACTCAATTAAATCTCAATTTTGAAATTAAGAACCAAGGTTCATTCGTTTTTGATGATGAAATTGATGGAGGATTTTCTGATTTTTCTGTTCCGGTTAAGGAAGAAGGTTATTCTTACAATATCAACATATCAGGTGACGCATATAATATAGATAATTCTGAAGCTAACACGATACGCTTTAATGACAGAGTTAATAATGTTTATGATTTTAAAATTGCTTCTGTTCAAATGGCTTTGGGACAAAATGCCGTTATCAATATTGTACACGACTATGTAGCTAGCGAAAATCCGTTTCTTCGTTTAGATGTTGATGCCGTAAATTGTAAGATAGGTAAAATTAATATTGCCGGAAATGTAGACGGAACAACAAGTGTAATTGTAAATATTTTGAAAAATAAAGAAACCGCAAAAGAAAATAGCATACCTTTTGCGACGGCATTAAATCATACATTGTCTGAAGAAGATGCTCAAAAATCTTTTGATGTGTATCGTGTTATCGGTAGCCCTTATATGTGGGAAGTTAACTATAATGATATAAAGAAGGAATGGGGATTGTATTCAACTAACGAAGAAAATCCTTTTTATGAAGATGATTCTTCAGATGTTCCTGTTTCTCCTTCAAAACCGGTTCATTCGATGGAAGTTTCTTCTGAAATTATAGCATATGAAGCTATAGCAAAATCTGCTTTGGCTCAAACATATGGTCTTGTTTCTAATGTTTCTCGAAACGTGTCAAAGGCGGATAATAACTTATGGGTAGATACCACCTATAACGGATTGGAAATAGATGCCCCTGTAGAGATAGAAGCTAAAGTCTGGGGTATAGAAGCCGGTTCAGATATTCAAAGAGATTTGCATAACAAACTCGGAATTTTTGTTTCATATCGTCAAGGTAACTACGAAATGGACGGTAAAGGCGATAAATATTTCGCTAAACTCGGTTCAGAACTCGACATCGACAGCTATTTAGCCGGATTATATTATCGCTATGATAATAATAACTGGTACGCATTCGCCACCTTATACGGCGGTATGCAGGAAGCAGAAATCAATACCGATGACGGTGTATCGACCGATACCGATGGCATAGAATTTGGCGGCAGTGCGGAAGTAGGTTATAGCTATGCTTTGAATAAGACAGTATATGTCACCCCGAGTTTAGGAGTGTTCTATACCCAAGTCAGCTATGATGATGCAAGCGATAACTATGGCAAAACGGTAGAATACAACGACTTGAAACAAGTTGAAATAGAAGCCGGCTTGAAGTT
>JAFTWG010000026.1 GCA_017465405.1 Alphaproteobacteria bacterium | reverse complement strand
TTTAGCTCAAACTAACGGAATGATATATAACATAATGCGCAAAGTTAACGTAAATCGTTTATATTGTCCGGGTTGCGGTTTTTATGATTATAATTGGGATGGAGAGCCTTTTCATAATTTATGGGTAGATACAACCTATAATGGATTAGAAATAGATGCACCTGTGGAGATAGATGCCGATGTATGGGGTATTGAAGCAGGTTCTGATATTCAAAGAGATTTACATAATAAGCTCGGTATCTTTGTGTCATATCGTCGAGGTAACTATGAAATGAACGGAAAAGGTGAAGATTATTTTTCTCCATTGAGCTCCGAACTTGATATCAATAGTTATTTAGGCGGCTTATATTATCGTTATGATAATAATAATTGGTACGCCTTTGCTACTTTATATGGCGGAATGCAGGAAGCAGAAATAGAAACCAAAGACGGAGTTTCAAGTGATACCGACGGAATAGAATTTGGCGGCAGTGCAGAATTAGGTTATAGCTATGCGTTGAACAAGACATTATATTTGACCCCGAGTTTAGGAGTATTCTATACACAAGTCAATTATGATGACACTACAGACAGTGCCGGAAAGACAGTAGAATATAACGACTTGAAACAAGTAGAATTAGAAGCCGGCTTAAAATTGAGTAAAGCAGTTTATACCGACGACGGATCTGCAAGTGTTTACGTTAAACCGAGTGTTGTTCAAACATTGATAGATGGCGACGAAATTAATGTTAGCGGACTTGGCAAAATAGATACTATCGAAGATGAAACCTTGGGCAGAATTGAACTCGGTGGAAGTTATGGATTTAATGAGCAATGGTCCGCATATGGTTGGGCTAACTATACCTTTGGTTCAGACTATGAAGCTACATCTTTGGGTCTGGGGGTAAATTATAGTTGGTAATAAACTTCGTATTATAACACATAAAAGGCGAGGATGAACCTCGCCTTTTATGTCTCTTTACGTTAAAAGTTTTAGCTTGGAAATAGGGTAAAAATATGTTACACTTATATTACATCAGTAATATTTTGTGGAGACAAATATGAAGTTGAGTGTATCAGATTATCGTTGGATTCTCCAAAATTGCAGTCTTATCGTCGGGCAGTATAAAGGCAAGCAATATGTTGTTATTGAGCCTAAATATCCCAAGCATAAAAATAAACTCAATATCATTTTAGGAAAACACCAATTTCCGACTTTAGAAGAATGGAACAAGATGTCCAAACCACTTCATGCCAAAAGAAAAGAAGATGATATGCTTCGTCATGATATGGCTGTGCGAAAACTTTCGGGATTATCTCCGGAAAAATTGGTAAGACTCAACGATAAACAACGCTTGGAAATTTTAGATTCTTTGTTGGTTGATGTTATAGGAAAAGATGTTGAAGCATATAAATTAAATATGGAAACCATCGCCACTTATAAAGAACAAATAAAATCTCTATTATTCGGTATCACTCTTCCAAAAGATTTTATAGACCAAGAACAAGCCCGTTGCTCACAATTTTGTAACCGTTTGCAAAGTGTTCCTCATCTTAAAGAATATTTAGAAAACTGGCCTAAACTCGAATTTAATCAAAGAAAAGAATTATCCCAAAATATTTTAGACGTTTTTAACTCAACATATCATACAAATATCGAATTAAAATTTTTTACAACTGAAGAATGGCGACAAGAACAAATTGCAAAAGGGCTTAATCCTGATGAAAGAGTGATGTCAACCGGATATGCCGATGATAATGTTATCCATATAAACAAAGAGCGAATGTCAACCTGCGATAATATGGCAATTCCGGGGTTAATTTATCACGAAGCTTTACATATTGTTCAAGATAGAGAAGATTGGTCTCGTTTTCCTATGGTTGAAAAGCTGTTTGAACCCAAATTTCAATATTTGGCCTTTGATCAAGAAGACTTATATGTTATGAATCCGATAGAAGTTCATGCTTATGGTATGGATGAGCATATAAGCGAATTTTTACAAGAAAAAATGCAGATAAAATTTATTGACAGTTCATATTCTCCCGAGTTGAAAAAACAAGTTAAAGAAACGCAAGAAAAAGCTCGAATTATGTTGAAACATTCTATGTATAGAAATAATAGTCAGGGTAAATAATTTATTTTTGCAATTATATTTTTAATGAGGTAGATTATATCTATCTCATTTTTTATGGAGTATATATAATGAAAAAATATATTTTAGGAGTTTTGGCAGTAATGTTAACAACGAATATGGCTCAGGCTTTAGAAAAACAACTTCCGCAACCGGATAAAAGTGGTGGTTTGCCATTGATGGAAGCTTTACAACAACGCAGAAGCGGAAAATTTTTTATAAAAAAAGATATTGATGATAAAGTTTTGAGTAACATTTTATGGGCGGCTTATGGTGTAAACGATAATGAAGGGCGAAGAACAATTCCGACAGCAATGAATCAGAAAGAATTGGAAATATATATTGCCGATAAAAACGGTGTTTGGGTGTACGATGCCGATAACAACGCTCTGCAACAAATATCCGATGAAAATATTTTGAAAGCATTCAGTTCGCAAGAGTATATGGAAAATGCTCCTTTAGTATTAATTTATACCGGTAACAAAGAAAGTAACTATGTTGAAATGCACGCCGGTTCTGCTTATCAAAATGTGGGACTTTATGCTGCTTCTGCCGGACTTAATAATGTTGTACGCGGATATTTTGATAAAGAGCAAGTTGCAAAACTGATAAAGTTGCCGGAAAACAAAAAAGTTATTATTACTCAAGCAATCGGTTGGGAAAAATAAAATATTTCTTGCAAAATTAAATAAAAGTCGCTAAAAGTTAAAACGACTTGGACAGGTGGCCGAGTGGTCGAAGGCGCACGATTGGAAATCGTGTGTACCTCCAAAGGGTACCAAGGGTTCGAATCCCTTTCTGTCCGCCATTTTAATTAAAAAGACACCAAATTGTGGTGTCTTTTTTCGTATCTGCGGTGTTTCGGGGCTTATGCGGAGCTTGACAAGCTAAATGTGACTTTGGTAAGCTCCGTTTAACAACAAAAACGCAAAATTTCTGGCAGTTACATACTTCTGGGAATTTTGGAAAGTCAATTGTGAGGAGAATAAGATATGGATTATAATTTTTTTGAAACAAAAGTAAATGAATTAAAAGGCAGGCAAAAAGAAATCCTAGATGAAAAGAGAGCAATTCAAGCAGAGACAATAGAAAAAATGCAAGCCTCTGGTATTTCATCTTTGTGTTTACCTGAAAAATTTGTTGAATTGGATAAAGAGTATTGGGAAATTGATGAACAGTTATGGAATGCAACCTCATATAATAAAGATATTGTCTATTACCAATTTAGGATATTTTCTTTACAGGACAGTATAAATTTAATTGATTCTGAATTAGAAAAATATGAAATTTTAACAAAGTTAAATGTGATAATTACGAGCGAAAATGATGAATGGAATCCTATAAAAAATCTTTTAGCAAATAAAAAAGAATGCAAAGAAAGCATAAAAAGATGTAAGGAAGAAATACAAAAGATAAAAAACAACTTCTAAATGATATTAATTCCTTAGCTGCCATTTCAAATAATTTCTGTAGAGGGATATTGATCGTTCCATCAAGTAGTTGATTGACGAGATTCGGGGAGATGTAGGCGAGGTTTAAGTATTTATAAATCGTGCACTTGGAGATATGTTCCTGCTTGGTGATGTCGTCGGTTGGCATGCCGCTTTCGTAAAGTTTCTTGTATCGCCACGCATACGCAAAGGCACGGACAATCAGCCGGTTGTTATCATTGACGCTCATCAGACCGACTTTTCCGGCATTATAAGTGTTGCTTGATAAGCCGCGGTTAATCACAACCGTTTTTTCATAAATAATCTGCAGAGAAGTTGCATCAGAAGCTGAAAAATATATTTTCCATCCTTCTCAAGTGGCACAATTAAATGAAGATGGAAGTTTGACTGTTACATTTCGAGCCGGTGGTGCACGTGAAATGGACTGGCATCTTTACACTTGGGGAAATCACGTAAAAGTGATTAAACCAGAAGATTTTGACGAACGAAAAATTTGGAAAGATTAAAAGAAACCATTTTATGATGTGAGTAGTGAAAGGAATTGTCTTGAACAATTCCTTTTATTATTACTGATTCAATGAGGATTCTTTAGCATCTTTTGATTTCAATACTTGTTTTGTTTTTTCTTTCATAATTTTATCATATGGTTTAAGAGGTCTTAATGCGTATTTAAGCCAATAACCATATATTTGCATTGAAAATCCTGAAGTTATTGATTGAACTAATATTTTAATAGGATAAACAAATAAATTATGCAACCCTTCAAAGAGTTTTGCTCCATTTAGAAGTTGTTCAAATACTCCCCCTAAAATATTTGTAGTCTTGGATACAGCATAACATACCAAACATCCTGCTCCTAAAATTTTAAAAACAGATGTTATGCCTAACTTTATGTGATATATTTTTGCTGTTTCCCTTAATATTTGGTAAAAACAATATAAATTTACAATAAAATCTAAAATTGAACTGCCAGAAACACCATTACCAACAATTACTTTATTTCTATAATTACAGATTATTTTATGAACTTCATTATCATAGTCCGTTAAAACAGTTCTTTCAAAACAATATATTACATCCGTAGTATTATGCATACATTGAAG
Source organism: Alphaproteobacteria bacterium (assembly GCA_017465405.1). Lineage (GTDB taxonomy): Bacteria > Pseudomonadota > Alphaproteobacteria > RF32 > CAG-239 > JAFUYI01. Next base: position 10,450 of record JAFTWG010000026.1, on the reverse strand, counting down.
TTTTTTCTCCAATTTTTCATGATATTTTTTTGATAAATCCAGCGATAATAAATACTTTTTTAATTCATCACATTCATTTTTTATTACAAAGCTATCTATTTCTTTTTTCGTATTTTCAGTCTGTTGTAAAGAAATCACACCATGTATATCTTTTATTAAAAAACATACAATAAAAATAAAAAGAATTACCATGGTAATCGCAGTAATTAAATTTAAAATATCTTCTAAATTTAATGAAATTTCTGGCTGTTTAAGAGTAAATGCGGCAACAATTATATCCAACACCTTTCTAAATGGTATATTTCTTGTATAAGCAATAATTTCTGTTAATAACGAGCCTCCCAAATATATAATAACCATCCAAAATATAGAGATAAATGAACTGAATTTGGTATTTATTTTGATTTCTTCAGCTACTGCATCTATTTTTTTGTATATTTTATAAGATATTTCATCAATTATATTATCTATACCTTTTTTCGCCAATGAAGGTATATTCGAAAATATACTTATTGTTTTATAAATATATTTTTGTGTACAATTTGCTATTGATGAACAAGATTGATACACTTTATTTTTAACACATTGATAGAAACCTTTATAACCATCTATTATTTGTAAATTTTGTTTTCTTGAATTTGAAATAGCAGAGAAATTTTCAATCCACTCAACGTTTTCTTTATTGTTACAATCTTTATCTAATAATGAGGGTAATGAAGGTATAGAAAAATGTATATTATTATTCGTAAAAAGATTGAATATTTTTAATATATTTCTAAACATTTATTCACCATCCTTTCGGAATAAAATTGGATTTTTTATAAAGTAACATGCATACATTAATACATATAATAACCACCAAATCCCCCCAAAAATTTGAGCTATAGATAAAGGAATAACAATAAATCCAAATATTGAAGATTTTGAACTTGAATGTCCTTTAAATAAGCTATTTTCAACAAAAACTAGAACAGATTGGGCTACGAAAGGAAACAGTATCATTGATAATAGAAACCAACCTCCCATAATTTTAAATCCAAGATAAATGAGTGGGAAAATAAAAATAAGATTAAGAAAACAATATCCTGATAATACTTTATATAGTTTTCTTTCAGATTCTTCAAATTTACTCCAATGCTCTAATTGATACCACCCAAAAACGATAAAAACACTAAAACACATTAAAAACATTGAATATGAACATCTTAATGAAATGTCTTGTCTTTTGTCATAATCATATTTTAAGCATCCTCCCTCTTCTAACATATATTCATTAACATTAATTTTACCTGCATAAACAGTTCCTAATAACCTGTTATATTTATCAGTTTTATTTTCTTCTTGGGGTTTAAAATAAATTTCATTCTTATATTTAATGATTAGATTTTCTAGCTTTTCCTTTGATTTTATGCCATTAGATATAACTTGTTCTGTCGTTAAATTATTTTGGTAAGCTTGTTTATATGAACGTTGCCTGTTTTGTGTTTCATAACAATCAATACCTATTAACCTTATTTTGTGATTTCTTATTTCTATCGTATCACCATCTAGAACTCGTATAACTTCAAGTTTTTGCATGTTTGTTGCACTAATAAAATTAGAAGCGAATATTGACAGCAATACTACTCCCAAAACCAAACCAAATTTTTTATTAAAAAAATACTTTTTATTCATATCTCAAACTCCCAACAAGAAAAACCACCTATTATTGAGGTGGTCGGAGAGTTCGTAAATCATATAACCTTAAATGACTCTTTTGGCCTTTCGGGTATTTTTTTGCCAAAAACCTTTGAACATACGCCAAAAGCTCCCCGACCTACAATCGGGGATATTTATTGCTTATCATAGCAATTAACGATGTTATCCAACACCGAAGGTTATATGAAGCCTACGACAGCTCCGCACCACATAAAAGGTGCTAACTAATAAAAAATATCAGCTACTAAAAGCTTAAGAACGAACATAGAACTTGTCAATACATTTTTATTTACTCAAAACAAAAAAAATCAATTTCTTCTTCTGTAACATTTTATAACCTTTGTTGATTTGCCATAAACGAACTATTGAATCATACTCGTAATTGAATTGATGGAGATTATAAAAATGAAACATGGAAAAAATTTTATACTGGGTGAATATGTAATTATTAAGAAACCAGATTTAATGGATATTGGCGATAACGTTAGAATAGCAGACTTTTGTCGCATATCTTCTGCTTGCAAAATCGGTGATGATTGTGAAATTGCTCCGGGAACATATATTGCCGGAGGAGACGGAGAATATACTTTTGATATGGGAAGTTTTTCAAGCTTGGCTGCCGGTGTAAAAATATGGTTATCAACCAATGATTATGTAAATGAGTTGGTTACTCATTCGGTTCCTGAAGTAAAAGAAATTAAAGGAAACGTAAAAATGGGTAAATTTACCGGTATTGGAACAAACTCGGTTGTTATGCCGAATAACGATATTCCGGAAGGTGTTACTATCGGTGCTTTGAGTTTTGTGCCGTCAAATTACAAATTTGAGCCTTGGACAGTTTATGCGGGACAACCTATTCGCCCGATAAAAAAACGTAATAAAGCAAATATTATGCGTACATTAATGAAAATCGGATATATTGATGAGAACTACATAGAAAAAGAAGCTCTATGTGCTGAATAAAAATTTTAGGTCGTTTATATAAACGACCTTTTTTATTACTATATTATAATTATCAAAATTTTAAATGTTTTGTTACTACAATCGTTCGTCAAGGAAGTTTTTGATAAAGGAAATATAAATGCACTCAATTCATCCGCTGATTATTGATTTAACATTGATAACCATTTATGCTGCGATTATTACATTGATTTGTAAGAAATTAAAACAGCCGACAGTTTTGGGATATGTTCTTGCCGGAATTTTAGCCGGTCCTTTTTTAAGTTTTGTTCCGACAGTTTCCGATAAAGCAAATTTAACTTTATGGGCTGATATCGGGGTAATATTTTTGTTATTCGGATTAGGATTAGAGTTCAGTTTTAAAAAGATGATAAATGTCGGAAAATCGGCACTAATTACATCAAATGCAAATATATTTTTTATGTTGTTTTTAGGGTATAATACCGGTTTGTTACTCGGATGGTCGGTAATGGACAGCTTCTTTTTGGGAAGTATGATTTCTATGTCGTCAACCACAATTATCATTAAAGCTTTCGAAGATTTAAATATTAAAAAACAAAAATTTACCGATTTAGTTTTTGGGGTTTTGGTCGTAGAAGATTTGGTAGGAATTTTGCTGTTGGTTTTATTGCCAACCATTGCATTAGGTAATGCTATTGACAGCAAGGAACTTTTGTTAAGCACCGCAAAATTGCTTTTCTTCTTGGTTCTTTGCTTTGTTATCGGCATTTATCTGGTTCCGAGTTTTTTGAAAAAAATTACTCCGCTGCTTAATGATGAAATGCTCTTAATTATATCTATCGGGTTATGCTTCAGTATGGTCTTATTAGCAACATCTTTTGGCTTTTCTTCTGCTTTGGGTGCATTTTTGATGGGGTCAATATTGGCAGAAACCGCTGTTATTGAAAGAATAGAAAAAAATATGAAACCTCTCAAAGATTTCTTTGGGGTGGTATTCTTTGTGTCGGTGGGTATGATGGTCGATCCGTCAATGTTTATAAAATACGCTTGGCCGATTTTAGTTATTACAATAATTGTTATCATCGGAAAAGTTATCTTTTCTTGTTTTGGTTTCCTGTTTTCCGGTGAAACATTAAAAACATCGTTACATGGAGGTTTTTCATTGGCTCAAGTAGGCGAATTTGCATTTATTATCGCAAGTTTAGGTATGAGCTTGGGGGTCCTTTCAGATCAAGTATATCCGACAATCGTTGCTGTTTCCGTAATTACGACATTTTTGACGCCGATGATGATAAAAGCTGCAAGCCCTGTTTATAAATATTTGAAAAAAGCATTACCGGATTCAATCAGTAAAAAATTGGAACATACAGCTATTGCCAAAGAAACAAAAATAGAAGAACAACACTGGAAACTGTTATTCAAAAACTATTTCATTCGTTTGAGTTTATTCAGTATGATTTTATACACGGTCATAATTGTTTCTACATACTTTATAAAACCGTTTATACACGGATTGATGCCTAATTTGCCGGCAAGAATTACCGTTACGGCAATAACTTTATTACTTATGGCTCCGTTTCTAAAAGCGATGATAGGTTGGGAAACGATTTTACCGATTTTTGTGCGAGAAAAAATTGCACAATTTTTATGTGTATTTACTCATAAAGATAAAAAGGATGAGAAACGGAAGTCCGTAATTTCTAAAATTGAAGAAAAACTTGGAATATGCAGTATCTATGATAAGGCTATCGAAGAAAAAAATTTCTTTATTTCAAATCATAGCGCAGCCGCTGTTTATTATAAACTTTGGACAGCGAAAAAAATTAATCGTATTCCATTGATTGTAATGACAAGTTTTCGTTTAGTTATGGTTTTATTTGCCATTTCTACCGTGGTTCACCTATTCTTGACCGAAAACCCAAAAGTTACTTGGGGATTAGTTATAATTTCAATTATGGTACTATCCCAATCCAAATGGCTGTTTAACCAATATATGAAAATAGAAAAACAGTTTTTAACCAATCTCAAAGGTGACAGAAAAGTCATTGAGGACACTTCTTTAGTAGGAGAATAGTATTTTGAATACTGTTTTTTGTAAAATCCGCTTTGTATTATCAAGGCGGATTTTTCATATATTCTAATTATTTTTTATCTAAAATGTAGAATTTTCATCAATCCGATACAATATCTATTGAACGTAAAAAGACTTTAATAAACGAACTACGACTATGAAAGTAAGATTAACAATTTTCAATAGAGAGGTTCTGATGAAGTATTCTAATACGGCAATAAAAATTCTTTCTCGAAGATACAAAAGTATTCTGATTAAATGTGCAATTTTTAATGCGGCAATTTTTATGGCTTGGGCAAATCCTGCTAATGCAGCTGCAGTGACTTGCGGAGAAAATGATAATTGTGTGGTAAATAGCGGAGACACATTGACAATTACGGTTGATAAAACAATGAACGGAACATTATCCGGAGATGGTATTGTTAATATTGTGGCTTATCCGGTAGCAACCGCAGATGACGTTCAAGTTATATGGGACGGAGATATATCCGGATTTAACGGGACATTTTCAACCAATGTTGTCGGAGGTATCGGTTGGAACCGATATAGCCAACTCACGCTAAAAAATTGGTCGCCGGATCAGACCATAAATATTGCAGCAACGTCAACCGGCAGGGTTGTATTTGCCGGCAATAATTCCGTAAAACTGGGTAGCGGAAGCGGAGGAATATTTCTGAATAATAATACACTGGATAATACTTCTGCAAATGTTAGCGGAACTATTTATTTAGGGGAATATAAAACAGATGATAACGGAAGAAATGTTGTTTTGAATGGCTATAATTTACCTGATGCTAAAATTTTATCCGGCGGATATATAAATAATGCAAATGGTGATGTAAATACCTCTATCACCAATTCTAAATTTAATACAATTTACGGAAACGGACAAAGTACTAACGTTAACGGAGATATAAATTTAAGTTTGGATAATGTTACTACCTCGGGAGCGGTTATCGGGAACAGCGGAAGTTCACAAGATGATCTTGCCGTAGGAACAATTTCACGTTCGTATGTTGATGGTGACATTAACATAAATGTCAAAAATTCAAATATCGGAAATACCGTTATCGGACAAATGTTTGCCGGTGCCGGAACAGAAAAAGCAGGATTAGGCGGTACCATTACCGTTAATGTTGAAAATTCTAATATCGGAGTTGATGTTCGTGGTTCAAGTATAAATATGTTTGCCGGCGATACCGAATGGAATCAAACATTATTTAATACCAACGATATTATTCTTAATGTTAAAGATTCTACCATCGGGGAAGAAATCAGAGCATTAGGAGCCTATAATTCAGGTAATGATATTACAATCAATGTGTTAGGCAACACTACTGCCGGAAGTGTGATTGCCGGTCCCGGAAGAGCAGGAGCAACCGCAAATAATACAACGATTAATATGATTACTGATGGTGAAATTAATATTACGGACAATATTTATGTCGGTTCAAGATATGAAATCGGAACAGTTTTAGGTAATGCAAACTTGAATTTATCTGGTGGCGGACAAATTAAGACCGGAGGAATGTCTGCACAAAACGTTGAAGGTAAATCGGTTTTGAATTTATCAAATATCAGTGCAACATCTACCGGTGAAGTAGGCGGTTTTGATGAAATTAATATTGATGATGTTTCAACATTAAAAGCGCAATTATTATCTGCGACTAGTGATGCCGTTATTAATGTTAAAGTCAGCGGAAAAGATAAATATGGAAAAATCATTGCCGATGAACTTGATGTAAATGGAGCAAAAATCAATGTAGATATAAATCAAGAAGGTGTATACGATATTGTTTCTGCGGCCACAACTACCAGTGATTTTACTTGGGATTTAACGGACAATTTATATGATGTTACGGAAAAAGACGGAACAGTTACTATCAAAACCAAAACAGCGGCACAACTTTCCGAAGATTTAGGGGCATCTGAACAAGAAGCCGATATTTTATTGAGTCTTATTGATGCCGCAGAAAACGGAAGTGGTAAAGGTCAAGAATTAGCAGTTGCCTTAAAAGATGCAATACAGTCGGGAAACAGTTCAAAAGCCTTTAGAGAAATCAGAAAAACAGCACCGACAAATTCGCAAATTATTTCCGGAGTTGCAAGAGAAAACGTAGATATTCTTGCCAGAATTACGGCAAATCGTATGTATGATAATAAACTAAATCCGGAGTCTCGTTTATGGGTAAAAGGTGTTACCGCACATGCAAAACAAGAACGAACTTCGCAAAATGATGGATTTAGCACTGATACAAATGGCTTTGCTGTCGGATATGATATGGATCTAACCCATAATTCTATTTTAGGTATCGGCTATGGTTACATGGATACAAACGGCGATTCATTCGGACGAGATATTGACGTAAAATCACATAATTTCTTTATTTACGGAAAATATCAACCATCTGCTTGGTATGTAAATTCGATGTTAGGCTATGGTTTAGGAAAATATAAAGAAAGCAAAACAGCTATGGGTATTAATTTGGGCGGAAAATTTGATGTAAAATCTTATTATGCTCAAGTTATGACCGGTTATGAATATCATAACGGATTTACACCGGAAGCCGGATTGCGTTATATCAATGTAAATGCGGATTCTTATTTTGACGGAGCTCAATATGTCAGTCAAAAAGATGACAATATTTTAACCGCAGTTGCCGGTATAAAATATTCAAAAGATATGTATAAAACGTCTGATTATACAATTAAACCGACACTTCGTTTAGCCGCAACTTATGATTTAGTTGCCGATGAGGGCGCTGCAGAAGTAGGTGTTTTCGGAGGCGGAAGATATCAGGTTGACCGCAAACGCTTATCCCGTTTTGGTGTAGAAGCCGGAGTTGGTGTGACCGCATCGTTTAATGATTGGGATTTATCATTAGAATATAACGGAGCATTCAGAAATAAATATAATGCACAAAGCGGAATGTTGGTTGTAAAATATAATTTTTAGATAAAATATCATAATGCTGATAAAAGACACCGATTTTAACTCGGTGTCTTTTTGCATTTTTGATATTACGAGGAGTGAAACGACGTGGTAATCCAGTTTACCACTTCGTCATTACGAGGAGCGAAAGCGACGTGGTAATCCAGTACAAAATAATAAGCCTTTTTTATTCTGGATTGCTTCGCAATACTTTGTCGCTCGCAATGACAGTTTTGGGGTAAAAATGGGGTGGATTGTGGTTCGAAGAGGAAATGTCAAAAATTTTCTTGTGCAAAAACAAATAAGTATATTTCCGTGTTCCAATTAATTGTACTTTTTTGGAACACGATTTTTCTTTTGCAAGCCTTGATTTTTGAGGTTGATTTTTCTTTCAAAAAAAGATACTCTTCCTTATCAGTTCGAACTTTGGAGAAAACAAAATGAAAATATCCCCTTTAAGTGTGTTATTAGCAACCACTTTTTTATCAACCAATGCTTTGGCAATCAATGCAGGAGATTTGGGAACTTCGGAGAATGTAAAATGGAAAGAAGTATTTTCCTCAACTGACAACACAGTCGTTGTTGAAACACCGGAAGGTGCAAAATATTTTCAATATACCTACACTCCTGCAGGAAGAACTGTTTATAATGAAGGAATAGAAAATGTAACAGGTAATATTGATGCTGATTTTATAGGTATAAATGGAGGTAGAAGTGAGGGAAATGCAATCTATACTGGGGGCAATATAACATCTGTTACCGGCGATTTTATTAATAATAGTGCCAGTCTTTTTGCAATAGGTGGCTTTATCTATAACAGCACAAATATACAAAACATAAAAGGAGATTTTATCTCAAACATTGTATACGGAAACTACTCTGTTAGTGGTGCCGGTATCACTAACGAAGGATTTATTAATAATATAGAAGGCGACTTTATCGGTAACCGAGCAAATATTGACAGATATACACAATCAAATGCCGCTTATGGTTATGACACATTTGGTGGAGTTATTTATAATGATGGTGATATAAATAATATTGCCGGTAATTTTATTGGTAATAGTATTTATTTTAATAATTTTAAATCTGGAGGAGGTTATGTTTCTTCATACGGTGGTGCTATTGCCAATGAATATGGAACGATTGAAACCATCACCGGTGATGCAATAGGTAACTATATAAAAACAAACGGAGACGGATATGGCGGATTTTTGGATAATGCTGCTCACAACCCAAATGTTCTACCGGCAAGTTTGAATTTATCCGTTATGTCTGGTAGCAATTTTTATAATATCGGAAGCATAAACGGAAACATCATATCCAACCATGTATTAGCAAATCAGAGTGCCTATGGTGGAGCAATCAGTAACAGAATGTATGGCTCAATTGCGGAAATAAATTCTGATTCCATCAGTTATAACCATGCAATTTATGACGGTTCTTTGGCACAACCTGTTTCTCTTGAGCCTTTGGATTATGATCCTTTTTCTGATTATTATGGTGGTGCGGCTTATGGTGGAGCAATTTATAATGAAGGCTCAATCGGAAACATTACTGCCAGTATATCCAACAATTATGCCGGAGCGGGATATGCTCTAGGCGGAGCTATTTTAAATGAAAGTATAATACAGTCTATCAATGGTAATATTTCTTCAAACTATGCTATTTCCGGATACGTCTCTTATGGTGGGGCTATTTACACTTCTTCTACCTATAGCACTGTTTATATCGGAGATATTATCGGAGATATAGTAGGCAATTACGCAATATCACAAGAAGAAGCACGTGGAGGTTTTCTATACCAAATAAGACAAAGAATAGAAAGAATTGATGAATACTCCGCAAGAATAGGAAATATAATTGGAAATATTAATAACAATCATGCCGCAGGAAGTTATTATGCCGATGGTGGTGCTATCTACAACTATTGGTCTGTAATAGAAAATATTACCGGTAATATAAGTAATAACTATGTGTATTCAAGCGATGGATACGCAACCGGAGGTGCTATATCAAATAATGGTGGCAAAATAAGCAACATTACAGGAAACTTCACAAAAAATTATGCCTATGGATATAATGAAGCCCTTGGTGGAGCTATATATAATGTTGATTATGATTGGTTAGATACTGGCGTAGGTATTGATTTAATCTCCGGTAGTATCATCGGTAACTATGCTAAATCAGAAGGTTACGCTTTCGGTGGTGCTATATTCAATGAGGGTGGAGATTTAACTTTTGCTGCCAATGGTGAAAAATATAAAATCAGCGGAAACTATACACAAGACCGCAGAGGAAAAATAAACAATGCTATTTGGATGCAAAATAGTGAATATCATGGTCCTTCACAAGAAACCAGTCTTGAGCCAGAATCCGTAAATATAAGTTTGTTGAACAACAGTAACTATGAACCTTTTGTTCCGTCATTAAACTTTAAAGTTACTAAAAACGGTTCCTACACTATTGATGACCAAATTGACGGCGGTTACTACTACGGTATGGTAGGTTATGATAATTCTGATTATGAGCCCGTAGAACGTTATGGTTACGGCTACAATCTTAATATATCCGGAGCTGCTTGTCCGCAATGTGAATGGAATAGTGTCCGTTTTAATAATTTAGTTAACAATGTAAACAATTTGACAATCACAAAATCACAAATGGCATTAGGCAAAGATGCAACTATTAATATTGTCAATGACTACATAGCAAAACAAAATCCTTATCTTCGTTTAGATTTAGATGCCGTAAATGGAAAAGTCGGACAACTCAAAATCGGTGGCGAAGTTGAAGGTACAACATCTGTTGTTGTAAATGTTCTTCAA
>JAFTWG010000025.1 GCA_017465405.1 Alphaproteobacteria bacterium | reverse complement strand
TTGAAGAACATTTACAACAACAGATGTTGTACCTTCAACTTCGCCACCGATTTTGAGTTGTCCGACTTTTCCATTTACGGCATCTAAATCTAAACGAAGATAAGGATTTTGTTTTGCTATGTAGTCATTGACAATATTAATGGTTGCATCTTTGCCCAATGCCATTTGTGATTTTGTGATTGTCAAATTGTTTACATTGTTAACAACACTGTTAAAGCGAACACTATTCCATTCACATTGAGGACAAGCATCTCCGGATATATTAAGATTGTAGCCATATCCATAACGTTCTACGGGCTCACGCGGTTCTGAATTATATTCTTGCATTCCATAGTAATATCCGCCGTCAATCCTGTCATCGACAACATACGAACCGTTTTTAGTAACCTTAAAGTTTAGCGAAGGAATAAGCGGTTCATAATTACTATTATCCATCAAACTGATATTGATAGAGTTAGGATCTATATTAGCAGGTAATTCAGGACCGTGATATTCACTATTTTGAACCCAAATTGCGTTGTTAACTTTACCGCGGCTGTCTTGTGTATAGTTACCGCTGATTTCATATTTTTTACCATTGGCAGCAAAAGTTAAATCGCCTCCCTCGTGGAAAATTGCTCCACCATAAGCATAGCCATCTGCTTTTGCATAGTTACCAACGAAACTTCCGGAGATTGTTTTAATTCCCGTAACGTCCATATTATATGATTGATACGCAAGATAGTTATAAATTGCACCGCCTAAAGCCTCATCTCCGCCAATAACATAGTTTTTAGAAAAATCTCCAGTAACAGATTTTATATTTCCACCAATGTTAGCAATCGCACCGCCATAGGCTCTCCATTCTCCTTGAGCATAGTTTTTACTAAAATCGCCGGTAATATCACCGATTTTAGATTCTTCGCTATAAATAGCTCCACCTTGTCCGGTAGATTCTCCTTTAGCATAATTTCCGGTTATATTTCCGGTAATGTTACCGACAACCGAAACATAACTATTTTCATAGTTACTTGCATCCCTTGCACCATGTTGGTTATATAAGAAACCTCCGGCAGCATCTTCTGCAGATATAGCATAGTTGCCATTAATCTCTCCGGTTATATCACCGATAACTCCTTCAGCATTATAAATTGCACCACCGAAAGCAACACTTCCATAGTTGCTATAACCATCTGCCTCGGATGTAGCATAGTTGGAAGTAATATTACCGGTAATATTTCCGGTAATATTCCCCATTTTGCCAGTGTTAAATATGGCTCCCCCCATAGAATATCCTGCATTGGTATAGTTTTTAGAAATATCCGCAGTAATGTTTCCGATTAAGCCTTTATTATAAATTGCTCCGCCATAAGAATGAGCTTCAGAATATTTAGGGTACGGAACATTATTATTATACCAAGCGGAGTTATATGAAATAGAATCTCCCTTGATTGCTTCTATTTCGCCATTATAACCATTATAGATAGCTCCGCCTTCAGCATCGTGCCCTACAACATAGTTATTTTTAAAATTACCGATAATTGTTCCGATGGTCGCAACTTTGTCATTAAAGCTAACATAATTAGTTTGAGCTTTGGGTTGTTTAAAATTGTTATAAATAGCTCCACCTTTAGAACCATCATAATGATAATCTACTGACGATTCCGCAACATTTCCTTCAAAATTTCCGGTAATATCACCAATAGTAGCAAAGTTAGTAATTGCACCTCCGCTAACATTAGTACCATACACATGGTTATTGATAAAGTTTCCGGCAATACTGCCGATTTCAGAACCCATATAGGTATTTTGATTCCAAGCATAACCGGAGTTATAAATCGCCCCACCATTTGCCCAATAGCTGTTATATTCCGTACCGGTACCATTATTTTCAAAATTTCCTTTAATTTCTTGAATATCCCCCACCAAAAGATATATTGCACCGCCTTCTGCTGTTGTACTCCAACCACCATCTGTAACCACTCGGTTACCGATAAAATCGCCTTCTATTTTTTGGATTTTAGAGGGAGTTGTACTGAATGGAGCGGTCCCATAAAAATTATCTCCGGTAACGAGAGTTATCGCACCACCGCGTGCAATATCATATCCCTTTGCATAATTGCCGATAAAATCTCCTTTTATGGTTCCGGTTTGACTGCCTCCGAAGAGATACATTGCACCACCAACTGCACTACCTCTGTTTGTGTAAGCAGAATTGCCGATAAAATCGCCGGTAATACTGCCTATAACTCCATCTTTTCCGGGGTTTTTAGCAGAAACTATCGCTCCACCGATTGCATCAACTTGATTTGAACCACCGTAATATGCCGAATTGTTTATAAAATCAGCAACAATAGAAGTGATTGTACCCTCGTTATAAATTGCTCCGGCTTGAGGAAATTCATAATTATTTACATTATCAAAGAAAACTCCTTTGATACTGCTGATTGTTCCTGTATTAGCAACACCTCTTTCACTGTTAGCAAAATCCGAATTAATTTTTATGCCCGTATAATTACTATTATTTACCGTATTTCCGGTTGTACCGCTGAAATAGTAGCCATCAACTGTTTGATTATTAGCATTTATCCAAACACCCTCTGATGTTTCATCATAGCCGTGAGGTTGATATGAGTATTTGAAATATTTTATTCCCTCTGAAGTGGACACTTCGATATCATAATCTGACGATGTGCCGGCCGTCCATTTGATTGCCGATTGAGTTCCCAAATCTCCTGCATTGATCGCCAAAGCATTGGTTGATAAGAATGTGGTGGTGAAAAGTGCAGCTAACAGTTTATTTTGCATAGAAAAGCCTTTCGTGATTTTATAAAACGGGTTACCTAATGTGAAAGTCTATATCACAATAATGTTTAATTTTCAATAAAAAACAAACAGCTAATCATAACAATATTCTCCGTTTTTTAGTCAAAACGGAGAATATTATATTTAGAAAAAAAGAATTTTATTTCCACAATATGCGGAGTCTTGCAACTTCTCTGTTATCGGCAGGAACAGTAATGCTATGCAGAGTTGTTTTTTCTTCAACTTGAGTTCTTATCTCAACAGAATCGCCATAACAACACTCTTTCTTGAAGGAAATTTCAAGCTCTATGGGCTGATGTTCGGCTCGAAAATCATTGTCAACACATTCGGTCGCCCATAACGGATAAATGGAATTGTTAACGTGTTTATTTACATCTATGTCGTCATATCTGACTTTAACAGATTGTATAAAATCATCTCTTTTCGGTGCATCATATTTCGGAAAATCCGTATCTAATGAACGTTCTTCGATAAGCGGATATTCCGGAAGATTGTTTTCAAGGGCTACCGGTCTTTTTTTGGCAAAATCAATCAATACCCATTGACTCGAAGCAACAATAATGGCGTTACCGTTTGCATCTTCCACTCTGAAATCACGAGTTGCTATAAGCTTGCTTTTCCCCGAAGGCCAAGTTTTTACAACGATTTTTTCGTGCCATTCGGGCATTCGGGATATTTTTATATGATAATTTGAACCAACCCAAGCCAAACCATTGGCTAAACAGTGTTCTATACCTACACCTATTTTACTGGCATGAGAATCGGCGATATCTTGAAAAATATTCATCAATGTTATAATACGCAGTTTTCCGTTACAATCACATTCATAACTTTTTATTGCGTATTCTCTTGAAAAATATCCTGAATTATTCATATTTATCCTCTAAAAGACAGCTTAATTTCTTTGATGGCTTCATCACGATCAAACCATCTGGACAACCAACTGCGATTGTCTTTTATTATTAAATAGTTTGATGCCTGTTGAGCCAAAAAGCGTTCGCTTGTTTCTTTGGCATTGTTTAAAGCTGTTAAGAGTTTTTTCTTGTATATGCGAGCTTTGCTCGGCTTTTTGGAGTGATAATCGGTAGCTGCACGCATCCAATCTCCTCTTTTTTCATAGCGTTTTTTCAAAAATTGTGCCGCAACTTCTACATTCTTTTTAGGATCAAAAGCATCTTCCAAATTAGCAAACTTTTTGCCATGAAAACGCAAGTTAACCTGCATACAACCGACATCGATGCTGGTATAACCCCTTGCCTGCCATTTTTTTACGGCTGCGACAGCTTCGGCTTTGGTTTTATAGAAATATCCCCTACCTTTAACATTAACAGTCCACGGCCAAGCAGCTTTTTCTTGCTGTCCGTTGTGCCAACGACCTGATTCAATGCTAGAGATAGAAGTGAGTAAATGTCTTTGTATCTGATATTCTTCTTCTGCTTGCATGGTTGCATTCAAACAAACAAAATCCTCTTCGATAATCACAGTATCCTGTGCGTCCACCGGCAGAGGCTGAAATAACATCAGCAATATAAGAAAAATCATTAAATTTTTTGATACTTTTACCTAATTAAAGTATCCCTCTGTTTCCTCGGAGTGCCACAAATATCCCCCGCTCCGGCGGTTTCAATCTGCTTATCGGCATAACAAAAAATCCGAGGGCAGGTTATCAAAATAAAAGGCTTTTCCATAGCCATAAATTAACAAAACGAAAAGGTTTATAACATAATTATTTTTTAAAATCCAGTAAAAAATTGGCAAGACCGGTTATGGCATTGCAAATATCTATGCTAACATATTGGAAGTTCGGACTTTTTTTATACACAGATTCATCCTCATAAATGCTCCTGTTTATTTCTATTTGCAAAGTGTAAACATTTTTTCTCGGCTGACAATAATTAAAGCTTATATAAGCACCTGAATATGGACAATCAATGCTTACATTATATTTTTGTTCAAGAAAATGAGTCATAAACTCTATCACTTCGGTCGGGCAACTCTGCTCAAACAAGGTACCTAAACAAAACTCAATTTGGCGGTTGTCTTGCATAATATTGCATATTTTTGACGGCATGGAATGACAATCAAGAACCAAACAAAAACCAAATTTTTTAACCGTTCTGTCTATCATTTTTTGCAAACTTTTATGATATACATTATATACATTCTTAATTCGAGCCTGTGCTTCATTATAGTCAAGCAACCCATCATAAATATTTTTTCTTTCGGAAGTAATTCGATGAAATAATCCTAAACCGACACGGCATCTTTTATTATTGGGCGTAATTTCTGTTTGAGGATGGTTATAAAACATAGCAGGGTCTATTTCTACCGAATCTCTGTTGACATCAATAAACGCTCTGCCAATGTTTAAACTTATCATCGGAATACCTAAATCAGAGGCTTCTGACACTAACTCATTAACAAAAGGATCTTCATTGGAACGCAACTCTTGTTCGCTTACGGCAACATTATCCAAAAATTCTTTCGGGAAAAAAGTTCCACTGTGAGGAACTGATAAAACCACGGGATAACGTTGATTTTTAGTGTTGTATTCTTCAATAATTTTCAGTTTTGAATAATCAATCTGGAAATTTAGATGTTTTTCGCTCATGTCAAATACCTCTATTATTGCAATAAATATATGCTAACAAATAAAGATTAAATTTTTAATAATAAAAATCTTGCCAAATAAAAACATTTGAGGTAAAAGACATATCTGTTTCGGGTGTGTAGCTCAGCGGTATGAGCACTACGTTGACATCGTAGGGGTCACAAGTTCGATCCTTGTCACACCCACCAATTAAAAAACTCGGAGTTAATCTCCGAGTTTTTTTGTTAAACAGCATCAAATTCCCAAGGAAACACTAACCATTTATCTTTAGCTTTTAATGTTGCTGGAAAATCCAATACAGCATCGGCATATTTTGTATATATAACAGTACATTTTGCTTGAGGATATTGTTGCTTAATGTATTTATAGGTGTTTCCCGAATCGTATAAATCATCTACAAATAAAGTGTGTTCATCAATCTCAACATTAGGAGCTAATAAACATTTTAAGTCTGCTTGTCTGTCATCATTGCCGTAACTGACCAAAGCTATACTGTCAATCGTGCGAATATCTAAAAACTGTGCCAAAAGACACGCAGGAACCATTCCACCTCTAGTAATTGCTATAATTTTATTGAATTTATTATTTTTTAAGCGTTTTGCCAAATTTTTACATTCTTCGACAATTTCATCATAAGAAATATATTCTTTTTCAGCCATTTTTTGTTCCTATATACTAAATTGTTCAATTGATTTTGCTAAACCCGTTGTATCATCAGTTTCAACAAAAATGCCCCAAACGGTACCGTTAGTTCTGCATACTTCTAAACGATTTCCATTATATTTTTGACACAACCTGTCAATGGGAGCCTGTTTGTCAAAACCTAAAACCGAGTCATAGTTTCCGCACATTCCTACGTCGGTAATATAAGCTGTTCCGTTAGGTAAAACTTTAGCATCTGCAGTCGGTACGTGCGTATGTGTTCCTGCAACAACCGATACCCTACCGTCCATATAATAGCCGAGAGATAATTTTTCAGATGTGCATTCGGCGTGTATATCAACAAAAATTGCATCTATATTCTTGCCCAAAGAATATGATTTTAACAATTTATCTAATGTTAGTGCAGGGTTATCAACACTTTCCATAAATACTCGACCTAAAACTTGAGTTACCAATATTTTTTTGCCGTTAGGAAGTTCAAATTCGGTATATCCTCGTCCGCAACAGGTTTCCGGATAATTAAGCGGACGAATTATTCTTTTGTTTTCATCTAAAAAAGGAAGGATATCACGTTGTTGCCATACATGGTTTCCGGTAGTTAAAATGTCTGTACCGGATTCTAAAAATTCTTTTGCAATCCCCGGTGTAACCCCAAAACCATGAGCTGCATTTTCGATATTAATAATTATTACGTCGGCATTATATTTTTGTCGCATATTTTTTAAATTGTTTAATACGGCATCTCTTCCGGCTCTCCCGACAACATCTCCGCAATAAATAATTTTCAACTTTGAGCTCCTACAAAAAAACTCCGATAAACGGAGCATAAACAAAAACTTAAAGAGATAACCGTCAGGCCGTACAAAACATTCTTTCACGAACCGCATCTCACTAGGTGGGCGTCGTATGCAAAGACCACGATCAGAGCAGGAACAACTCCCTAAAAAAACTTGTGGCTCGGAAGAGCTGCGGAATTACGCACCAAACAGTCATCTCTCCATATTTTTATATTACAATGTTTCAATTTGTTTTGCAATATTTTTTATTTTTTCATCCATAGTTTTAATTTTTTCTGCCCAAACTTCATCATTATTGTTTTCTCCGGCAGATGTATTTGCATTTTTTCTGGCTTCCATCAAATCGTCAGCAACTAAAATCCCTATCATTGCCAAAAGCATATTTTCGCTGATTTGACCGCTAAAACCTTTAAGCATTTGTGCTTTTTGTTCCAATATATTAGCTAATTGCATAATCCGAACTTCTTGTCCGTTTTCGCAAGCAATGGGATATTCTCGATCATTGATTGTAATAACTACTTGTGCCATTATTTTATAGCCTCATTTAAACTTGCTACCAGATTATCAATTTTTTTAATTGATGTTTGAGCTGTTTCTTTCAAAGCTTTGATGTTCTCAATCTTGTTTTTAACCAATGCCTCCAGTTGAGAAAGATTATTTTCCAACTCTTTCCATGCTTCTTCAGATTTAGACATATTGTTCATAAATTCACTTTCTTTTAATTTTATTTGTCATATAATGACGGCATAATAATTAATTAATGTATATATTTCAAGCAACAAATGACAAATTTTATTTTAAATATTACATCTGCCGAAGATGATTTGATGATATCCTCTCAAGAAATTCAGTGTTACACTCTTAATTCTGATATAGATTTTAATGCACTGAAAGAGATTGTATCAAAGCTTATAAAAAATGAAAAAATAGTTTTATTACACGGAAATAACGCATTAGAACTATGTAATAAATTGAATGTCGACGGAATAATAACAGATTTGACTTCAAGTAAAAACATAAAAAAAGATATAGAATCTATTCGGCAAAAAATAGGACGTATGACCTTGGGGATAATTTGTCGTAACCGTAGGCATGAAGCGATGATTGTCAGCGAAAACGAACCTGATTTTATTATATTTAAAGTGTGGCATGACGGTCAGGATAAAACTGTAGAACTTACAAAATGGTATAATGAGTTCTTTTTACTGCAAATAGCAATAATGCCGCAAGAAGATAATGTTGCCCTTGACAGTTATTTAGCAGATATAATGATTTTAACACCCGAAGCATATAAGATTTTTGTTGCTAAAAAATAAAGATTAGGGTAAGTATTCACATAAAAAAGAAAATGAGCTTATTTAAAGGAGTATAAAGATGAAACAACAAGCTGTAGCAATCCGTGTCGGTTGGGTTATTGAATATAAAGGAAAACCTTGGACAGTAGTTAAGGCTACTCATATCAAACCGGGAAAAGGCGGTGCGTTTATGCAGGTAGAAATGAAATCTGTTGAAGAAGGTACAAAAACAAACGAACGTTTCCGTTCGGAAGATACCGTAGAAAAACTTATGGTAGAAGAAAAAGATTGTCAATTCTTGTATGAAGATTCTCTCGGTCTTACTTTTATGGATTCCGAAACATTTGAACAATTTGTAATGCCATCAGACATCGTTGGCGATTCTCGTCCGTTTATGAGCGAAGGTATGACAGTGTATATTAACTTTATTGACGGAAAACCAGTTGCCGTTGAATTGCCACAACAAGTTATTTGTACGGTTGTTGAAACAGAACCTGTTGTAAAAGGTCAAACAGCAGCATCATCATACAAACCGGCAATACTTGATAACGGTGTTCGCGTTATGGTTCCTCCGTTTATCAATCAAGGCGAAAAAATCGTCGTCGGAACAGCTGAAGCTAACTATGTTGAAAGAGCAAAATAATGTCTTATCTTTCCCCTTTATTGACAATGCTTGTGAATGCAGTCAAGAAATCTACATCTAATCTTGATCGTGATTTTAGTGAAATAGAACGTTTGCAATCTTCCGTTCGTCCTTATCAAAATTTTGTTACCAACTCTTATAATAAGACGGCACAAAATTTGCGTATAGAACTTGCTAAAATCAGACCTGATGCACTTTTTGTTGAAAACAGCGTAAAGACTATTCCCGCAAAAGGCAGTTGTTTTTTAGTTAATCCAATCGATGGGTTAAATAACTTTTCCAGAGGAATCGCATTGTTTGCAACAACTGTTGCTTATTGTGAAAACGGCGAAGTAAAGGCATCTGTAATTTATAATCGTGCAAGCGATGAACTTTATTTTGCCGAAAAAGGTAACGGTTCTTACAAAGAAGGTTTTCGTAGTCATGAACGTTTGCGTGTTTCAACCAACAAAGATGAAACATTTGCTCTCATTTCTGCGCAAGTCGGATATGACGCAACATCAGAAGATTTTGCAAAATCATACAACCGCATATCAAAAGTTGCTTCTCAAAGCAGAATATTGGGTTCGGTTTCTGTAGCAATGTACTATGCTGCAGCAGGAAAGACCGATATTTCTGCCAGTTTCGGAAATAATTTAAACAGCGTTGTTGCCGGATTATTGTTGGTTAAAGAAGCCGGCGGATATGTTTATAATCTTGATGGAAAAGAAATTGCCCCTGCCAAATTGGAAGAAGTAATTGCAAGTGAAAATATTGTTGCCTCAAACAATAATATGGAAGCTTTAATCAAGAAAATAGCGTAAAGGTAAAGGGAGTTAAAATGTATCGACTGATAATTTTATTTGGCATTTGTTGGGCATTAACAGATGTTCATGCTGCTGATTATGAAATTAATTTATCGGTATTAAATTCATTGGGGCAAGAAAATATTGACCAAGAACTCCCTATTCCCAGTATAGAAACTCCGAAAACACAAAAGAAAACAATAGAAAGAGCCGCAAAAAAAACAACGAAAAAAGACATCAAAAAAAACGTGGTAAAAAAAGAAACTCTCAAGAAAAAAATGGAGAAAGAAAATTTGTCACAACAAATTGCCACCACAGATAAGGTAAAAGAAACTAAAATCGAAACACAAGAAGACAAAAAAGAAGAAAAAACTCCGGTTATCGAATCTGTTACAGAACAAAAAACAGAAACTCCGAAAACTGAAGTTGCTGCTGAAATTGTCACTCCGTTAGTTCCGGTATCGAATTTACAAAACAATGTTGAAGAAAAGATATCATCTGATGACGGAATTGAAGATAAATCAACATTAGTTTCTTTCGCTGATGATTCTGACGAATTGAACGAAGAAATCATTCGTCGTCTCAACCTGACAATTAATAAGCTTGGAGCAGATTATAGCGGTAAATTTTTGATTGAGGCTTATAATTATGACAATGATGGTGGATTTTTTTCTCGAAAAAGATTGAGCTTAAACAGAGCGGTTGCCGTTCGCTCATACCTTTTGGGAGAAGGATACAAAAGCTTTAGTATAAAAATTATCAACACGGAAGATGCAAGTTTGAAAAATAATGTATTGATAAGTTACTAATAAGTAAAAAATATTTTAAAAAGTGCTTGCAATAATAAAAACAGTAATGTATAAGAGCAACAACTAGCAAATTTAATGGAGTAAATAAGATGAAAAAAGGTATTCATCCTGATTATCACGAGATTACATATGTTATGACAGATGGTAGCACATATACTACAAATTCTACATGGGGTAAAGCTGGTGATAAGATGAATTTGGAAATTGATCCGAAATCACATCCGGCATGGACTGGTGTTCACCGTTTAGTTGATACCGGCGGTCAATTGTCTAAGTTTAAGAATAAGTTTGGAGCGTTTGGTCTCAAAACTTCAAATTAATATTTTAATGTAATATTAATTTTTTTTGAATAGCCTACGTTCATAATATGGACGTAGGTTTTTTATTGGTCGATAAGACCTTTACACAAAAAGAAAGGATTATAAAATGACAGCACCTTTAATGCCTAAAGCAACAGCCGTTTGGTTGTTGGATAATACAACTTTAACTTTCAAACAAATTGCTCGATTCTGCGAATTGCATGAATTGGAAATCAGAGCTATCGCTGATGGTGATGTGGCCGCAAATATAGTAGGAATGAATCCTATTACAGCGGGTCAATTAACAGCTGAAGAAATTGCCCGTTGTGAAGCAGATGCTACTGCAACATTAGTAGCAAGTGAGCCGGAAGGAAATGTTAAGGCTTCTAACAGTAAGAATAAAAAAGTGTTGTCACCGTACCAAAGAAAAGACAAACCTGCCGCTATTTTGTATATTTTGAAACACTATCCTGAAATTATCGACTCGCAAATATGTAAACTTGTGGGTACTACTGTACCGACAATCACATCTTTGCGTGAAGGTACACACAAGGATATTGCAGAAATTAAGCCAAAGAATCCAACAGTAATAGGTTTGTGTGAAGAAAAAGATATTGAGAAAGCTTTGGAAATATCCAGAAAAAGAAACGAACCGAAAAAGAAAGTTAAAAAGACAAAGAAAAAAGCAACAACTAAAAAGAAAACAACCAAGAAGACCGCAGCTAAAAAGACAGTAGCAAAGAAAGCTACGACAAAGAAAAAAGCTACTACCAAGAAAGCTGTAACTAAAAAAACCGCCACCAAAAAGACTGCGGCTAAGAAAACAGCAACCAAAAAAGCTACGGCAAAGAAGACAACAGCAAAAAAATCCGCTGTAAAAAAGACAACAACTAAAAAGTCTTCGACAAAGAAAACAGCTACTAAAAAAACTACAGCAAAGAAGGCTGTCGCTAAAAAGAAGACAACAAAAAAAGCAGTTTCTGCAGAATAAAATTTAGTCCGCCGTAAAAAAGCGGACTTTCTTTTAGAAAAAACTTGAATTTGTATTGATATATCTATACAATTTGCAATTAGTTTAAAAAATTAGGAAGTGAAAAAATGAGTGCAATCAAAGTAAGATTTGCTCCGTCTCCGACCGGATATATGCACATCGGAAATACTCGTACCGCAGTTTTTAACTGGTTATTAGCTAAAAAACTTGGTGGAGAGTTTATGTTGCGTATTGACGATACGGACAAAGAGCGTTCCAAAAAAGAATATGAAGACGCAATTCGTGAAAGCTTGACTTGGTTAGGTTTAAACTGGACAAGCGAAGCCAGACAATCAGCTCGTCTTGAACGCTATCAAGAAGTTACGGCAAAATTGATTGAAGCCGGACGCATATATGCTTGCTATGAAACGGCAGAAGAACTTGAAATGATGCGTAAAAAACTTATGACCAAAGGCTTGCCGCCTATTTACGATAGGGCTTCATTGAAATTGACAGATGAACAAAAAGCAGCATATGAAGCAGAAGGTCGCAAACCTCATTATCGTTTCAAATTGGTAGATGGTGATATCGTATGGCAAGATATGGTTAGAGGTGAGTGTCGCTATGCTGCATCTAATCTTAGCGACCCTATAATCATTCGTGAAGATGGAAGCTTTTTATATCATTTACCGTCAGTTATAGATGACGTTGATTTTGGTATTACACATATTGTTCGTGGTGAAGATCATGTAACCAATACAGCGGCACAAGTTCAAATGTTTGAAGCAATCGGGGGTACTGCTCCGCAATTTGCTCACTTACCGTTACTAACAGGTAAGGAAGGCAAACTTTCAAAACGTTTAGGTAGTGTTAGTGTTATTGATTTGCGTGCAAAAGGTGTTGAGGCAATGTCAATTTGCTCATATTTAGCAAAATTAGGAACATCTGAAGCCGTAGAGCCATTTTACAATTTAGACAGCTTGGCTCAAACTCTCGATTTTGACAAGCTTGGTCGTTCTCAACCTAAATTTTCAGAAGAAGATTTAGAACACTTTAATACCAAATTAATTCATGGTATGCCCTATTCTATGGTTGCTGACAGAATAGGTGTTGATGAAGATTTTTGGAATGTAGTACGTAATAATATTGATGTTGTTGCAGATATTGAACAGTGGAAGAACATCTGTCGATGTACGGTCAATCCGACAATTGAAGATGCCGAACTTACTGACTTAGCTGCATCTCTTCTGCCTGCCGAACCATGGGATGAAGAAACTTTCAGTTGTTGGATTAATGACATTAAAAGTCAGATTGACAGAAAAGGAAAGGGATTGTTTCATCCGCTGCGTAAGGCAATTACAAACATGGAAAATGGTCCCGAGTTGAAAATTTTATTACCTCTTATCGGGCGTGAACGTGTTTATAATCGCCTGAAAGGTAAAGCAGCATAGGAGATTAAAATGACAGAGATGTTTTTGCATAATACACTCTCAAAACGTAAAGAAAAATTTGAACCGATAGATTCTAAAAATATTCGTATGTATGTTTGCGGACCTACGGTTTATGACCGTGCTCACCTCGGAAATGCAAAATCTGCCGTTGTTTTTGATATATTAAATCGTGTTTTACGTCAAATCTATGGTGATGAAAATGTAAAATATGCCTCAAATATTACGGATATTGATGATAAAATATTGAATAAACACCAACAAACCGGTAAGCCGATTAGCGAAATTACGGCAGAAACATATCAATGGTACATTGATGACATGCACGCTCTGAATGTTAAAGATCCGGACTATCGCCCGAGAGCAACAGAATTTGTACAAGAAATGATAGAATTGGTCGAACTGTTGCTTAAAAACGGACATGCTTATGAAACTGAAGGTCACGTACTGTTTTCAGTTGATTCGATGCCAAATTATGGTTTCTTATCCGGTCGCAGCATGAAAGAAATGCTTGCCGGTGCTCGTATAGAAGTTGCTGATTATAAAAAGAATCCGGCAGACTTTATCTTGTGGAAGCCGTCCGAAGAAGGACAACCGGGATGGGATAGTCCATGGGGATTCGGTCGTCCCGGATGGCACTTGGAATGCTCGGCAATGAGTTCTAAATATTTGGGTAATTCTTTTGACATTCATGGTGGTGGTTCTGACTTAATATTCCCTCACCATGAAAACGAATGTGCGCAGTCGTTATGTGCACATCCTAACGATTCGTTTGCAAAATATTGGGTGCATGCAGGAATGTTAATGGTTGATGGTGTAAAAATGTCTAAATCTCTTGGCAATTTTTATACCGTAAACGAGTTGATAACACAATATCCGGCGGAAGCATTACGTTTATTGTTTATCAGTACTCACTATCACCAACCGTTTAACTTTACTTTCGACGGTTTGAAACAGTCTAAACAAATTTTGGATAAGTTTTATAATGCGTTGTTGCGAGTTAAAGATGTTGAAACAACAAAAATTGAGCCTGATGAGAGGGTTATAAAAGCTCTGGCTGATGATATAAATACTCCGCTCGCTATCAGCTATTTGCATGATATCGTTAACAATCTTAATAAAGCTGAAACGATTGAAGACAAGCAATATTATAAATCATTGTTATTGTCCAGCGCTGAGGTTATGGGGCTATTATACCAAGATGCAGAAGATTGGTTCAAAGGTAGTATTACAGAAGAAAGCATAAGTGAAGATGAAATAAATCAACTGATTGCCGAAAGATTAGAAGCTAAAAAATCTAAAGATTGGGCAAAGGCAGATGCTATTCGCAATCAACTTAAAGAAGCCGGAATTGTGCTTGAAGATACTCCTCAAGGAACATCTTGGAAAAGAGCATAACCTAATTTAAATATTTTTTTGCAATAGGTTTTTCGCTGAAAAATTTTATTTGTTTAAATAAGTTATCGGCGAAAGACCTTTTTGCTGTTTTTATCATAAACAAAGGTTCTTCTAATTCGAGTTTTTCGAGGGTTTCTTCCAATGCCTCGAAACTTTGATATATTTTTTCAATTAACAAAATCTCACGGGCATTGTTATATTCTGCATTTTTATCATAAGCTCGTGTCATAATTTTTCTCCTTCAATAATAATTTAATTGCAATCTGCAATTTAGGGTAGAGGTAAAAAATCGTATACAGTAGTCGAAAAAATCGTACACCCTATTTATATAAAAATAAAAGCTCTGATATTTCAGAGCCATTATTTTATCCTATGTAGAACCAATAACTAAAAAGTATTGCGGATACTATTCCCGCAAAATCGGCTAATAATGCACAAGGAAGAGCATGTCGAGTATTAGAAATTTTGACGGCTCCAAAATAAACTGCTAACACATAAAAAGTTGTTTCCGTAGAGCCTTGAACGACAGCCGAAACAAATGCAGGGAAACTGTCTGCTCCATAAGTCTGCATTGTTTCTATCATCATTGCTCGTGCTCCGCTTCCTGATAGGGGTTTTAATAAAGCAGTTGGAAGTGCAGGTACAAAATCGGCATTTATATTCAACAATAAGCAAAGTTCTTTAACTCCGATAATTATGGCCTCCATAACTCCGGATGTTCTAAAAAGAGCAATACCTACTAACATAGCTACTAAATATGGAATTATAGAAATTGCAATATTAAATCCGTCTTTTGCTCCTTCAATAAATTCGTCATAAACTTTAACCTTGCGAAACAGTCCGAAAATTATAAATCCGCAAACAATTAAACCAATGATAAAATTTCCAAAATCAGAAGCAACCGCATTACGTACTTCAGCACTAAGAAAAGAAAAGCCAACGCATAGCAAAGATATTATTGTTATAAAAACACTGATATATATCAACACTATTCGATTAAAAATATTTATTTTTTGGACCATTGCTACCGATAAAAAACCAACTAACGTTGATATACAAGTTGCAAAAAGTATAGGTAAAAAAACAAGGCTGGGGTTTGTACTTCCCAATTCGCTTCGATACATTAAGATAGTTATAGGTACAAGAGTTACCGAAGAAGAATTTATAACCATAAATAAAATTTGAGCATTTGAGGCCTCTTTTTTATTCGGATTCTCAACTTGTAATTGTTCCATTGCTTTAATTCCCATAGGGGTTGCCGCATTATCTAAACCTAAAACATTGGCAGCAATATTCATTACTATAGAACCCAAAGCCGGTGATTTTTTGGGAACATCAGGCATAATTTTACGAAACAACGGATACAAAATGCTGGCCAGAAAATCTGTAATCCCTGATTTTTCGGCAATCTTCATCATCCCCAACCAAAAACATAAAATACCGGTCAAATTGAGTGAGATTGTAAAAGCGGATTTTGACGAAGAAAACATTGTTTCAGTCATTGTTTGCCAAATATCAAGCTGTCCATTGAAAAAAGCCTGATATAGTGCACCGATAAATGCAGAAACGAAGAAAAAAGCCCAAATATAATTTAACATCGTGTATTCCTAAAAAAATATAACTGCTGTATAGTCTAATTAAAGTAATTAAAATTTTAGTTAAAAATTATTCTAAAAATCCGGATGATTGCATTTTATAAAATTCGTAATATTTGCCTTTTTTATCCAGCAAATCACTATGCTTTCCGGTTTCTACAATTTTTCCGCTGTCTAGTACTACAATTCTGTTCATTTCTTTTAGAGTTGAAAGACGGTGAGCAATAGCTATAACTGTTTTTTCTTTCATAAGCTCTTTTAATGATTCTTGAATAAATTTTTCGCTTTCACTGTCTAGTGCTGATGTAGCTTCATCCAAAATCAGAATCGGAGCATTTTTTAATATGGCACGAGCTATTGCAATTCTTTGACGTTCGCCTCCCGAAATCATAACACCTCTTTCGCCTACTTTTGTACTGTATCCGTTTGGAAGCTTCATAATAAAATCATGGATATTTGCTTTGCGTGCGGCCTCATAAATTTCTTCATCGGTAGCTTGTGGATTTCCGTAACGGATATTTTCTAAAATACTACGATTAAACAAACTCGGATCTTGCGGAATAAGAGCTATTTGTCGCCGTAAATCATTTTGTTTTACTTCTGCAATATTTTGATTATCAATTTCTATAGTTCCGCCCTGAATATCATAATAACGAGATAAAAGTTTTACTAAAGTTGATTTGCCTGAACCGGAATGTCCTACTAAACCAACTTTTTCTTTCGGAGCTATTTTAAAGTTAAAATTTTCAAATAATGAATGAGCTTTTTTATAGTGATAATATACATGGTTAAAACTAACTTCTCCTTTTGTGACCTTAATAGTTTTGGCATTTTTTATATCAGTTACATCGCAAGGAGTAGATAGCAACGCAAGTCCGTCACGCATACTGCCGTATAATTTGAAAAACTGCATAAAATTCATAGAAAGCATGCTAAACGTGTTATTTAATATTGCAATCAATGATTGTATCAAAACAAAATCAGCTACATTAATTTTACCGATATACCAATACCATACCGGTAAAACATAAAATAATACCTGCAAAATTGAACGAAGTAAGTTTTGCCACATAAATATTATACCAAATTTTTTGGTTTCAGCTCGGTCTGCTGTTGCGGCTATTTTCATATACTTAAAATAGTAACGTCTTTCAAAGTGGTAGCTGCTGAAGTTTTTCACAATTCCGGCATTTGTAATGCTATCAACCAAAACACCATTAGCTTCAGACATGGTTTTTGCACGTTTTTCAGAAACGGGAATCATACTTTTAGATAAACGATAAACCGCATATATCAACAAAACATTCAAGCCCAACAAAATAAACGACAGACTTATATTTATATTAAAAATAAAAAAGAAAGTGAGCATCATTGCGGTTAACGGAGAGAAAAACCCCCACAGCAAATTGTAAAAAACCGGATAAATACTATCAATGATTGTTTTTACTTTTCCGGAAATATTGCCGGCCATTTCTTCAGCAAAAAAAGCTGTTGAATGTTGATGAACATACGAAAATAAATCTTTAGAAACCATCACAACACAATTAGGCATCACTTTTGCTTCAATAAATATGGTGCCGTTTTGAACCAAACTTTTTGCCAATAATGCTAATGATGCCCATATAGCAAACAATATTGCCGTATGCAATTTAACTTCATTTGCCTCACTTCCTGATATAACTTCTACAATTTGCGAAGCATAGTATAATGATAAGCGAATTAAAAACTCGCCTAAAATCAGGGTAAACATTATGCTAAAGAATAATACCCTTTGACGTGACAGATATTGCCATAAAAATTTCCAAACCGAAGAAGGGATAGTTTTTACTTCCATTTTTTACGTCTTTTCTTTAATTTTGTAAGTTTTTCACTTACTACCGATGTATCACATCCGGTTTTTGCCAAACGTTCATACATGCGTTCAATTTCTTTTTCTAAATATGCCTGTTCGATTTCGTTATCCAACTCTGCTTTTTGCTCATCTGTTCCGTTATTACGAATATCATCCATTTCGGCAATAATATCTTCGACATGAACAGAGCTGTCTACTTTTCTTTTCAAGAAATACGGCAATTCATATATCAGTTGTCGAGTATTACCATAAGCAGTTTTAGAATCTTGACTTTGTACATATCGCAGTTTTAACAAACGGAAAGCAATTTCAAGTTCTCGTGAATTGTCAACCACGATAAAAGGTAACGGATTTGCAAAACCTTTAGCCGCAATTTGCTTTAAATATTCCAATAAGTGATAAAAGAAACCTTCAACATTATACAAAATAAACGGCTTCATGTCTAAAAATCCGTCTTGCATTGCCACACAATCGTATGCCAGTTCATCTAAAGTTCCTACTCCACCGGGGGCAAAAACCACAAAATCAGCATTAAGCAATTTTTGTTTACGTTCTTCTAACGTTTGAGCCAAGACAACTTCTCCTATCTGATTTAGGAGATTGTCATCTTGAGGGTAAAGCTTAAAATAGTCTGTGGTCGTAATCCCTTGTATCGGACTTTTGCTGTCTTTTTCAGCTTTTTTATTCCAACCGTCAATCACACCTTGAGCAACAGCCCCCATAATTCCGGAGTTTGACAAGCCGAAATCTAAACGCAAATCCATTTTGATAATTTGACGACCTAATTCATAAGCTTCTTCAACATAAATTTCATCATTTCCGGAGCGAGCACCACCGGCAACAAAAACTCTCAAACCTTCTTCTGCATTTTTTTCAACAAATGCTTTTATGGTTTCTATTTTATTTTTTTCTTCATCACTCATTATGCCAACTCCTCAATATCTCCCTTTTGCTGATCAGCATAAAATTGCTCAACAAAATCTGATAATGTATCATTTTCTATTGCACCACGAAGTCCTGCCATCAGTCGTTGATAGTAGCGAATATTATGCCAAGTAAGTAACATAACAGCTAATACCTCATTGGCTTTTTGCAAGTGGTGAATATACGCACGAGAATAATTTGTACATAAAGGACAATCACATCCTTCTTCTAACGGGCGATAATCTTCTTTGTGACGAGCATTGCGAATATTTATTGTTCCCAGATGTGTAAAGGCTTGTGATGTTCGTCCCGAACGAGTAGGCATTACACAGTCAAACATATCTACACCACGTAATACTGCTCCGACAATATCATCCGGTCGCCCTACTCCCATAAGATAACGAGGTTTATTTTCCGGTAACATCTGCGGAGCATAATCCAAAACTTTGAACATGGTTTCTTGTCCTTCACCAACGGCAAGACCGCCTATTGCGTAGCCGTCAAAACCTATTTCCTTGAGTTTTTCGGCAGAATAACGGCGCAAATCTTCATAATCGCCACCTTGCTGAATGCCAAAAATACCATATCCGTCTCTGTCAACAAAAGCTTCTTTACTGCGTTTTGCCCAACGCATAGACATTTCCATTGATTTTTTCACTACGTCGTGAGAAGCAGGAAGCTTTACACATTCATCAAAGCACATTGTAATATTAGAATCCAATTTATGCTGAATTTTGATAGACTCTTCAGGGGTTAAAAAATATTTTTTACCGTCAATGTGGGAAGAAAATTTAACTCCGTCCTCACCGATTTTTCTTAATCCGCTTAAACTCATAACCTGAAAACCGCCGGAATCGGTCAAAATCGGTTTATTCCAGTTCATAAATTTGTGTAAACCACCCATTTTTTCTACCAAATCAGCTCCCGGACGAAGCATTAAATGATAGGTGTTTCCCAACAAAATTTCTGCACCGGTGGCTGCAACGGATTCAGGCATCATTGCTTTAACCGTCCCACAGGTACCTACCGGCATAAATGCAGGTGTATTAATTGTTCCGTGTTTTGTATGTAACTGACCGCGACGAGATTTGCCGGAAGTTTTAAGTATATCAAATTTTAGTGCCATTTTTTCTTTCCATAAAATATTTTCAACTATATTGCCTTAAAATCAGTATAGTTTCAAGAGGGAATAAACACAAAAAATACACCATAAAAAATGTGTGGATAACTATATGTTTTTATTGACTTTCGGGGGGGGGGGGGAAGGTAGAAATAAAGTATCAAAAACAATTTTTAAGGAGAATCCGAAATGAAATATTCAAATACCGCTCTTAAGATTCTTAAAAGAAGATATAAGAGTGTTTTGTTAAAATGTGCGATGATTAATATGGGCTTGCTTATGATTACTCCTAATGCTCGTGCTTTATTAATCGATAAAAATATTTTAGATGCCAACAGTAGATATGAAATAACAGAAAATATCGGAATAGGTGGAATTACGGATAGCATAATAGATATAGATTATGACTCATCTGCCGATGCTATACATAGAAAACCTATAGTAACAGTTTCCGGTAAGATTGACGGATATGAAGGTGTTTTCTCTGCTTCCAATCAAGGTAAATATAAAGAATACAGCACCTTTATTTTTAAAAACTGGAATCCGGAGCAAAATTTTAAATTAGACAGCAATGGTTTCTTTGTTTTTGATAAAGAAAATCAATATGGAGACAATAGTAATAGTATAATTATAAACTCTGTAAACAGCAGACCACATATTTTCTTAAATGGAAATACTCTTAATACACTTTCATCAAATGACCGCTATCAAATATTTCTGGATGGATTTATGGATGAAAATAATGGTCATGATATTACTTTAGATGGATATACTAATCATGATAAAGTTTATTTATTCGCAGGTGGATTAAGAAATACCGCAAACGGAGACCTTAATACAACTATTAAAAATTCTAGATTTCATAACATTTATGGTGGCGGACAAGGTGCCGATGTAAATGGAAATATTAATCTTATCGTTGATAATACCGAAGCGAGAAATGATGGAAGTGGAGAAGGTGTGGCTGGCGTTGTCATTGGCAGTTACTTAGTAGTTGACAATTATGAGGATATAGAAGCTACTAGTGTTTCCGCAGCGTATGTATCAGGAGATATAAATGTTACTTTTAAAAATGGCTCTAAAGCTAAAAGTGTTTGGGGACAGCTATTAACTCCTTATGGCACTAAAGATGTCGGTGTTGGCGGAACTATAAATATAAATATTGAAGATTCTTTAGTAACAGAAGATGTCAGAGGTTCAACAGGAACTTCATCAAAACAGATTTGGGAAAAAGAACATTTATCTATAAATGATATTGTAATCAATGTAACAAATTCCACAATCGGAGGTGAGGTTATTTCAGTCGGTTCCTATGGTTCCGCTAAAGATGTTACTATTAATATCAATGATAATACTAAAATTGGCTATGATGAAAATGGAAACCAGACTAATTTAGATGGCTGGATAATAGCCGGAACATCACGTGCCGGAGGTACTATTGAAAACACAACTATCAATTTAGACACACAAGGTGCCGATAATATTATTGA
>JAFTWG010000024.1 GCA_017465405.1 Alphaproteobacteria bacterium | reverse complement strand
TATGATAATAATAATTGGTACGCCTTTGCTACTTTATATGGCGGAATGCAGGAAGCAGAAATAGAAACCAAAGACGGAGTTTCAAGTGATACCGACGGAATAGAATTTGGCGGCAGTGCGGAATTAGGTTATAGTTATGCGTTGAACAAGACATTATATTTGACCCCGAGTTTAGGAATATTCTATACACAAGTCAATTATGATGACACCACTGACAGTGCCGGAAAGACAGTAGAATATAACGACTTGAAACAAGTAGAATTAGAAGCCGGCTTAAAATTGAGTAAAGCAGTTTATACCGACGACGGTTTCTATTCATTATATGTCAAGCCGAGTGTTGTTCAAACATTGATAGATGGCGATGAAATTAATGTTAGCGGACTTGGCAAAATAGATACTATCGAAGATGAAACCTTGGGTAGGATTGAACTCGGCGGAAGTTACGGATTTAATGAGCAATGGTCCGCATATGGTTGGGCTAACTATACCTTTGGTTCAGACTATGAAGCTACATCAATCGGTGCCGGTGTAAACTACAGTTGGTAAAAGCCAGTTCTATGATCATCTAACAACAAAAGGAGATAAGTTTTTACTTATCTCCTTCCGTAACGACGTGGAAGCCCTTCTTTAGTATGTCACAGTAATTGTTGCAGTACCGGTGTAATTTCCGTTTAAACCTTGTAGTTCGTGACAGTATATTTTTCCTAATACCACGTATTCACCATCAGTATTTTGGGATAAACTCATTTCTTCCATACCAAAACCATTACCCATATAGGCTTGGGCATCTATACTAACACTTCCTCCTGCAGGAAGGCTGCTTAATTTAATTCTGCCTTGTTGCTGTCCTGTGTAACCATTTACTATTTCACTTGCACTAAAACCATCTGCATCAAAAGAAGCTATAAGATCATTCCCACCATTACAAGAGTGATATATTTTTCCCCAATTAATATCGTTTAAAATCTCAATGGTTGGTGTATAAGCCATATCAGCAGAAATATTAATAGTTGCACTTACACTACCTCCGGCAGCTGCATCAGGATCGTGTCCTGCAGCTATAACATTACTTGTACCCAAAAGTAAGGCGGTTGTTGCTAATAAAAAGTATTTTTTCATATCGATATTTCCTTTTCTTTTTTAGTTAAACTGCTTTTTTGCCCTGAAAACGATGGTAAAACGACTCTTTTGTGTTTTGCAACATATTGTTTTATCGTCTTTTTGTTAGCAAAAAAACGTTCGTTTATTTGGAACAAAAATCAAAGGAAATTCGATTTTTCTAACTACTTAATTTTATTGCATTTTAACCTTATTTATGATATAAAAAATAGTGTTCCATTTAAAGGAACGTTTTTTCGGAACCCGCTATTTTCGTTAATAACTATTTGTATTTTCATATCTTTTCATAATAAAAATCATTATGAAATATAATATAACTTATGTTATAATCGGACTGTCCGCTATTCTTTTTTTGTAATGACAAAATGAGGGAGTACTGCGGTGTGTTCTGTCTATGTAATAAAGACATCATAAAAAACTCCAACAACTGATGTTGATGGAGTTTTTTATTTTTCAACAAACAAATTTTATATTCTGGTCATATACACTTTTTTAGCCTTAAGGAAGAAAAATACTCCTAAAGGAATTGTAACAGCATATAGTAAGGTTAATGAACTTAAAACCAACCAAGGCATACTGAAAATAAGTGTTGCACCAAATACTAAAATAACTATTAAAGGAATTACCATATAAGTAGGAACTTTAAGTTTTTTTGTAGATATTGTCGGAATACGGCTAATCATTAACATTGCAACGATAAACATAACAATACTGCAAAAACAATTGCTGCGTAAAAATTCTACTTCAGGAAATTCAAAACTAATCATTATCGGTAAAATACCGAGAGCAGCAGCTGCGGGAGCCGGAACTCCGGTAAAGAAATTATCCCAATAACTTGGTTGCGGTTCGTCTTCAAGCATGGTATTAAAACGAGCCAAACGCATAGCCATGCAAATAGCAAATAACAAGCAAAAAAACCAACCGAATTTCGGGAAATCATACAAAGTCCAACGATACATTAAAATAGCCGGACCAACACCAAAACTTACAAAATCCGACAATGAATCCAATTCTGCACCGAATTTTGTTGAGCCTTTAAGCATACGAGCAACTCTTCCGTCAAGCAAATCAAAAAAAGCTGCTAAGAAAATACAGACTATTGCGTGAGTATATAAATCTGCAATAGCATATTTGATTGATGTTATTCCCGCACATACGGCTAAAGTTGTTACCATATTAGGAATAATTTTTCTGATAGGTAACGATGTGAGCTTTTGTTTGGAAAGCTTCAATTTAGAATTGATATTTTCCATTATCTGCTTTCCCCTTGAATTTGTGGAGCAGAAGAGTTCAGATTTGCAATAATTGTTTCACCTGCAATCATTGTTTGTCCCAAGCACACTTGAGGTTCAACACCTTCAGGCAAATATACGTCTAAACGAGACCCAAATCTGATTAAGCCGAAACGTTCACCTGCTTTATATGCCGTTCCTTTTTTTGCAAAGCACAAAATACGACGAGCAACAAGTCCGGCAATTTGAACAAATGCAATATCTTTACCGCTTTCAGTTTTCATAGCCAAAAGTTGGCGTTCATTGTCTTTGCTTGCTTTATCAAGAGTTGCATTAAAAAATTTTCCTTTAATATAAGATGTTTTTGTGATTGTTCCGTTTGCGGGAGCACGATTTACGTGCACATTAAAAACGCTCATAAAAATACTTACACGGGTGTATTCTTCTTTTTCCATACCCAATTCTTTGGGGCCATTAATTTTAGTAATCATTTGGACTTTTCCATCTGCCGGAGAAACAACGACTCCGTCAATTTGGGGAGTAACTCTCTCCGGATCGCGGAAAAAGAAATAGCACCAAACAGTTAAAACAATACCGATTACGCCCAAAGGTTCCCACAACAATGCTAATAACGCTGTTATTAAAGCAAAAGCTGCAACAAACTTCCAGCCCTCTTTATTAATATGAGGAAAAGCATAAGGAATAATGCTGTTACGTAAAAAGTTTTTAAGATGAGTTAAGTCAAATTTTTTCATAAATTTTATCCTTTCTGTTTGTCACGCAGCACCGAAACGCTGTTTCTGTCGTGTGCGGATAACAGGATATAAACATATTTTTAAATTTTTTTCAAGTTTAGTCTTGCAATTATAAAAAAATAATGTATAACCTATCCTAGATTTTGCGCTTGTGGCGGAACTGGTAGACGCTGCAGACTTAAAATCTGTTGGGAGCAATCCCGTGCCGGTTCGATTCCGGCCTAGCGCACCAATTTGAAAAAGCACCTTTTAAGGTGCTTTTTTGCTGCTTTTTAATTTTCTTTTTTCTTATTTACTATCAAAGAATATATTTTGAGAAAGAATAATAAAAAGCTCAAACAAGATAAAATCAGGCAAAGTATATTATAATTATTTTCTTGTTCTATATATATGCCTTGTTTCAAAATATCGTTGTATATATTGTCTGCTCGTAATAAATCAACACGTCCGAAAATAGGGAGCATAACATTTTCATTAACATTATTCTGCTTGATTTTTAAAACAAATATAGTGTTAGGGAGGCTATCATACACAGAAAAATATCCTTTGGGTGAGGAATACAAATAGTAACCTTCTATTTGATCATAATCGATTTCTTTCTGTATATTTTCTGCATTATTCTTAAATTCTCCGATTACACATTTTTGTTGTTTTACATTACAATCAAAATAAATACTGTTTTTTTGAGATATATCTAACAAAATACAGCCCAATAATAACAGCATAGTTAACTGTATTATATGAATAAATTTCTTCCCTTGTTCAGAAAAACCCATTATTCCCATTTTTTATATCCGTAAAAACAATTTTCGTTATAAGGTTAAATATCAAAAAATGCCCTTATTAAATCAATAAGGGCATTTTTTTATTATTCGTTGATATGAGGCATTTGTGCTTCTTCAACCAATGATTTTATAAAGTCGTCTAACTTCATAACAGTTTGTTTTTCAGAACCTAAACGACGAACGGTAACTGTTTCGTTTTCTTTTTCTTTAGCACCGACAACTGCAATTACCGGAATTTTTGCCAAAGAATGTTCTCTGACTTTATAGTTGATTTTTTCATTGCGTAAATCCGCTTTAGCTGTTAAACCTGCCATACGTAACTTATTGGTTACTTCTTGAGCATATTCGTCAAATTCGCTGACAATCGGAGCAACTACAACTTGTTCCGGAGATAACCACAACGGAAGTTTGCCGGCATGATTTTCTATCAAAATACCCAAGAAACGTTCAATAGAGCCGAACAATGCACGGTGTAACATAACCGGTTGATGTTTTTCTCCGTCTTCGCCGATATATGAAATATCAAAACGTTGAGGTAAGTTCATATCAACCTGAATTGTTCCGCATTGCCATTCACGACCGATTGCATCACGCAAAATAAATTCGAGTTTAGGGCCATAGAAAGCACCTTCACCTTCATTAATTTCAAATTCGTATCCGTGAGATGTCAACGCATTAGACAGTGCATTTTCACACAAATCCCAAATTTCATCAGAACCGATTCTGTAAATGCTGTCAGGACGAGTAGAAAGATAAATTTTTACGTCTTCAAAACCGAAATCTTTGTAAATATCCAAAATCAATTTCAAGGTTGTAATACATTCTTCTTCCATTTGTTCCGGAGTGCAAAAGATATGAGCATCATCTTGAGTAAATTCTCTAACTCTCATTAATCCCATTAAAGATCCGGATGCTTCATAACGATTAACCATACCAAATTCTGCCATACGTAACGGCAAGTCACGATATGACTTAATGCCTTGCTTATAAACCAACAATCC
Source organism: Alphaproteobacteria bacterium (assembly GCA_017465405.1). Taxonomy (GTDB): domain Bacteria; phylum Pseudomonadota; class Alphaproteobacteria; order RF32; family CAG-239; genus JAFUYI01. Next base: position 22,447 of record JAFTWG010000024.1, on the reverse strand, counting down.
GCCTGGGCAGTTCATCGGTTTTACGCAGAACATTTTATCATCTTCGGTTTTGCCGGAATAGTTATGAGCACCATATTTGTCCCAGTGACCGGAAGTTTCCCACAAAACACGATCCATAATACGGGGAGTAGCAATCTCCACATATCCGTTATTTTCTTGGCGGTTTCTCATATATTCAATAAGTTTTCGGTATACACGATACCCTTTATCATGCCAGAAAACAGCACCCGGAGCATATTCCGGTTCAAAATGGAATAAATCCATTTCACGGCCTAATTTACGGTGGTCACGTTTAGCAGCCTCTTCAAGCATTGTTAAATATGCGTCCAAATCTTTCTTGTTTGCCCATGCGGTAGCATAAATGCGTTGCAACATTTCTTTAGTTGCATCACCTCGCCAATAAGCACCGGCAACTTTCATCAATTTGAAGGCATCGCCGATTTTTCCGGTTGACGGAACGTGAGGACCTCTACACAAATCGGTAAAGTTACCTTGTGAATATAATGAAATAACTTCACTTTCAGGCAAATCTTCAATCAACTCAACTTTATAGTGTTCTCCGATAGATTTGAAATATTCAATAGCTTCATTTCTCGGCAAAACCTTGCGAGTTATTTTTTCGTCACGTTTTACAATTTCGTGCATTTTTGCTTCGATTTTTTCAAAATCTTCGGTTGTAAAAGGTTCTTTTCTTGAAAAGTCATAGTAAAAACCGTTTTCAATAGCCGGTCCTATGGTGACTTGAACTTCGGGCCACAACTCTTTTACAGCCTCTGCCATAACGTGTGAACATGAGTGACGAATAATCTCTAACCCCTCTTTATCACGAGAGGTGATGATAGTTACGGTTGCATCTGTAGTGATTGTGGTATCTAAATCTTGTAATTTGTCATTGACCCTAACCGCTAAAGCATTTTTTGCTAAACCGGCGCTAATCTTGTTGGCAATTTCAAGTCCTGAAACACTGCCTTCAAAATCCATAACACTACCGTCTGGTAATTTAATAGCAACCATATTTTTATTCCTTTTAACTTAATTCATTTTCAACAATTCATTATACACAGCAATTGTTTTATCACACATAATTTGTTTGGTAAAATTGTCGTGTACGTTTTTTATTGCCGCTTCGGAGAATTTTTTCTTCTCCTCTTCCGACAAACTTAAAGCCCAATCCATAGCTTCTGCTAAAGATTTGGCATCATTACTTTTGAACAAACGTCCGCTGACACCATCAACAAGATTCTCAAGAGAACCACCGATGTTGGAAGCAAGGACGATTTTGCCCATAGCTTGTCCTTCAATAGCCGCTCTACCGAATGCTTCCGGTTCAATAGCTGTTGAAAGAACTACATCCGACACCATTAACAGAGCCGGAATATCAAAACTTTCTCCAATAAATTTAATGCGGTTTTCTACACCGAGTTTTTTAGCCGTTTCCTTTAGCTCTTCCGTATACTTTACACGTCCTTGGTCAGATCCCACAATCAAAGCATAAGCATCTTTGTTCTTGAGCATAGACATTGCTTCAACCAATATATGTTGTCCTTTCCAGCGTGTAATTCTTCCTATTAATGAAATTATGGGTCTGTCTTCAGGAAGATTATTTTCTTTTATCGTTCGTATAATTCTTTCTTGAGTTACGGCTTTAGGGGAAAATTTTTCCACATCAACACATCGATGAATTAAACGCATTTTCGATTCGGCGACATCGTAGTTTTGCAACATGTGATTTTTAATGTGAGAGGATATTGCAATTATCAACTGGCCGAAAGTCATAACTTTATTATAAACTTTCTTAATTCCTTTCGGACCAAGTCCGTATGTTCCGTGAAAAGTGGTCATATATTTTACGCCGGCTCGTTTCGCTGCCCAATACGCACTCCACGCAGGAGCACGAGAACGAGCATGAACAATATTAATGCCGTTTTCTTTTATAATTTTTTCCAGTTTAAGGGAATTCAGATAAAGTTTTATCGGATTCTTGGTTTTAAGCGGCAACTTGAAATGCTTAACTTTCATTTTATCAAGTTCGTATTCAAGTCTTCCCCCGGCTGAAGCAACAAAATTTGTATATCCGCTTTGTTGCAAGGCTTCGGCAATTTGTATCGTGCCCCATTCAACACCACCATGTTGTAATTCGGGCAAAACTTGCAATACTATAGGTTTTTCTTCTTTACCTTTAACCATTTTATTTTTATAATCCCTTAATGTTGGTTTAATTTAACTTTTCAGAGTAACAATATGACAAAATACACTTTTAATTCTCACTTTGCAACAGATTTTGAATATATTGAGCCTAAAAATAACAACTTAACCATAGTTTATCTGCATGGCTTTTGCTCTGACGCTTGGGGACACAAACCTGCAGTAGTAAAAAATGTATGTGAGGAGCTTGGTTTAGGCTTTGTTCGTTTCGATTATGCCGGACACGGAAGCGATTATGAAAATTTTGCACGAGCCGATTTTGAGGTGTGGAAAAATCAGGTTTTTGAAGTGGTGGAAAATGTGGTTAAAGGAGATTTTGTTATGGTTGGAGCATCTATGGGCGGATGGCTCTCGTTATTGACTGCCATAAAATATCCCGAGAGAGTTCGCGGGGTTGTAGGGCTGGCTGCTGCTCCAAATTTTGTCAGACGATTTGAAAAAATAATCACTGATGAACAAAACTCAGAGTTAAATAAAAACGGATACTTTAAAATCACTAATAATGATTTTACTTATACAATAACTGCAAAATTTATCGAAACGGCAAAAGCATCTTGTTTACCTGAAGGTGAAAATTTATGGAAAATAGACTGTCCTGTTCATCTAATTCAAGGAATGAAAGATGCAAGCGTTCCATGGCAAGAAGTATTGAAATATGCTCAATATATTACATCCGAAAAATTAGTAGTTAAATTGTTAAAAGATGCCAATCATCGTTTGAACGATGAAAAAACAGCTTCCGAAATTCGTGATTCGGTTATAAATATTGTGAATATCTGGCAATAAACTGTTCTAATAACGTATGAAATAAGATAATCTTAATAAAAAGTTAAAAAAGGAAAAAGAGTGAGTAGTAACAGATTAGATAAAACAACTATTATGACGGCATTTGTTTGCGCTATCGCAACATTTGCTTGCGGTTTTGCTTTTTGTCTTGCTCTTTTGAGCGGAACCGGTAGTTGTTATTTTTTAGTAAAAGATTTTTTACATTCAACCAAGGGTTATGTGTTGTTTAGTGAACTTAAGTCTTATGTCGGATCCGGCTTTTCGGAAATAGTTGAGATTTTCTTTCTTTTGTTAATAGTTTTTCTTGCTCTGTTGTTCTTGATTAGGACAATTTTTGTACGCAGACAAAGCGGATGCAAAAACATTGAAAAGCAACCGACTATAAAAATAGAAAATACTCCTGTATTGCCTAAAGAAAATGTTGCAAATCGTTTTGTTGACGAAGCTGAGGTCGTTTCCGTTTTGCGCTCATGTCATCGAAATCCGGAAGCATCAAGTTGGCGAAAATTAAATTCATTAAATGCCGGAATTTTAGCCAGATATTTAAAAAACGAATGCCCGCAAGTGGTGGCGATTGTTATGTCCATGTTAGAGCCGAAACAATGTGCTGCAGTTTTGTCTTTGTTTAATGATTCTTTTGCAGCAGAAGTTATAAGCAAAATGATAAGTTCTCGTCCGGCTGATGCTGATTTAGTAGGAACAATCGGTAAAACGATAGCTGATAATATAGAAGACGAAAAAGATATAATTCCACACATTTCTAAAATATTCGGATATTTTGACGATGCTACGGAGCATCGTATATTATCGGCATTGGAAATAAATGATGAAGATGCGGCAAACAGCATAAAAAAGAGTTTTATAAGTTTTGAAGATGTGCTTTTATTATCTCAGGACGATATGAGAAATTTGGTTTCAAAACTTAATGAGGCTTCTCTTGTTATTGCATTACGAGGAGCTTCAGAACAGACAAGATCACATTTTTATAGCGCTATGCCTACTCGTCAAGCGGAAATAATTCGTGAAGCACTACTTCGTTTGGGGCCAATAAAGCTTAAAGATATAGAAAGGGCTCAACAAGAAATAGTCAATATTTGTAAAAGAATGTATGCGGATACCTTGCGGGGAAGGTAAATGCAAGATTTCGTGCCTTTTCAATTTGATAATTTTACAGAAGGGGAAAAAACTCCGGTATTAGATTTGTCTTTAAATAAATCTAAAGGTGATAATTCTTTACTAAAAGACATAAATGCAAAATTGCAGATTTTACTGGAAGACAGGAATGCTCAAAATATTAAACTTATAAAAATGGTATTGGCAGAAATAGCCCCAGCTCTGGCTCGTAATTGTAGTAATGAAATAATAAATGATTTTATAGCTCACCGTTTTCCGGATTTGGTAAAACATAAGATACTTGATATTTATCTTCCTGAAGATGACGTTTCTTCGGTAAAAGATAATTTAGAAAAATTAGCTGTTCAAAATTCATATTCCGGACATATTCGCTTACATAGGGATAGTAATTTATCGTATGCAGAATGTAAGATTGCTTGGGGAAATGAAGAAGAAGTCTTTTCAACAGAGCAAATATTGGATAAAATACGAGAGCAGTTGAACGGAGTTTTGGAAAATGAGTAAATTGGGCGCTGTTGCAAATGTTTGTGTTAAAGTATCTGCAGTTATCGGAAAAACCGAGTTAACTTTATCTCAACTCGTTGATATAAAAGAAGGTTCAATTATTGAGTTAGATAAAAAAGTTGGAGAAACCGTAGATATTTATGTAAATGATGTATTGGCAGCGAGGGGAAAACTTGTTCTTGCCGGAAAAGAATTAGGTATTAGTCTTACCGAAATATTGGTTGATGGTGGCGATTTATGAAAATAAAAAAGTTTGTCTCAACAGATATGTCATCAATTTTATCCCAAGTTAAGAGAGAATTGGGAGAAGATGCGGTTATAATATCGACTTCGGTTTTAAGCGATGGAAGAACTGAATTAATAGCTGCTCTTGATACACAGGATATATTGTGTGATGAAGAAGATAAAATATATGAAAATTCATCGACATTTAATGATGCGTATATAAGAGAGTGTCTTGCGTATCATGAGCTCACCTCGACATCAGAAGCGGCCATTCTTTCTACTTGTAGAAGCATCGCCTCAGAAAGAAGAAAAATTCAAGACAAAGATATTTTAACCGAGACATTTAATCGTTTGTTAAATTATGGACGTTTTTTTGCCGATTCAAGTAATATAAAGATGTTTATGGGAATGCACGGAAGCGGTAAAACAACAGCCTTGGCAAAAGTAGCAACTTTGGCAAAAATTCGTAATATTCCGGTTTCTATTATCAGTGTAGATAACGTAAGAGCCGGAACCAACAATCAGTTGAAAGCATTTGCGGATATTTTAAATGTTGATTTTGAGTTTATCAAACAACCTGAAAAAATGTTCGATAAAATATTGTCGGCTCAATCTGATGGTAAAATGATTTTGATTGATACTCCGGGTATTAATCCTTTTTATTCTGATGATGTAAAACGGCTACAATCTTTTTGCGGAGTTGTTAATTGTGATAAAATCCTTACTATTGATAGTGGGATGAATGCGAACAATGCTGTTGATGTTGCTGATATATTTAAGAATTTGGGAACTAATTGGCTATTGCCTCTCAAATTTGATGTAAATAGACGTATCGGAGCAATGTTGTCTGTGGCCATTAACTGTGGATTGCAGATAGAATATGCGGGTATCAGTCCTAAAATAGCCAATGGTTTGGCTAAAATAAGCAGCTCTTCATTAACTAGAATTATTACGGAGTAGCCGATGAGTGAAGAATTGCGAATTGCTCCTCGTAGTGAAATAGGAAATATATTCCCTTCTCATAATAATATGTTGGCGATAGCTTCCGGTAAAGGTGGTGTCGGAAAAACTTGGTTTTCCATAACTTTAGCTCATGCTTTAAGTGGCTTAAAGAAAAAAACATTATTATTTGATGGCGATTTGGGATTAGCTAACATTGACATACAACTGGGGCTGATGACATCGCATGATTTAGGTTGTGTAGTTACGGGAACAACAACACTAAATCAAATAGTTTACCACTATGACAAGGCTCGTATAGACATAATTGCCGGACGCTCCGGTTCTTCAGGTTTAGCAACAATGCCGGTCGGACGTCTTCAAATTTTGGCAGAAGATTTATCTCTTCTCGCTTCAAATTATGACAAAGTTATACTTGATATGGGAGCCGGCATAGATAAATCGGTACGTATTTTATCGGGAATGGCCGGACATATTATTGTTATGTGTACCGATGAACCGACTTCGCTTACCGACGCTTATGCTCTTATAAAGCTTATGTCCATACAATATCCTAAATGTAAAGTTTCGGTAGTTGTTAATCAGGCAGAAAATCTGCAGGAAGGCCGTCGAACATACGATATTCTATGTAAAGCTTGTCAAACCTTTTTGAAAATAGCTCCTCCGTTGTTAGGAGTTATAAGGCGTGATGCTCGTATCAGAGATGCAATACGAAATCAAATGCCTTTAATATCTCGTTATCCGACTTCGGAAGCGGCGGCAGATGTAATAAATATTGCTCGAAAGTTGATAGAAAATGAAAGATGCTCTAGGTTATTATAAAGTATTAGAAGTTGATAATTTGGCAGATGCACAAACTATCAAAATAAAATATCGTGATTTGGCTAAACATTGGCACCCCGATTCTAACAAAAGTGAAAATGCAATGGAACATTTTCAAAAATTGTCGGTTGCCTATGATGTGCTGAAAAATGAAAAAACTCGTCTGGTTTATGACTTGATGAGTGAAATTTATGGCTCTTCCAATTTTCCTGATATGAACAATTTGAGCATACTTAAAGATAAATTTAATAATGAAAATCCGTTAGTAAGGGTTGTAAACCTACAAAAAGTTGTCGGTAAAATTATAAAATATACAGCAGAAGAAGATAAACTTGTATGCACCTACGACCAAGCAAAGCAAGAGGTTTTACGCTACTCACTTGCCAATTGGTTTTTAGGCTGGTGGCATCCGAAAGCTTTCATACGTAATATAAAAGCAATAATCGGGAATATAAAAAATATCGGCAATAATAACTATGATAACTTGGTTCTTTTGGTTCATAATGCAATTGCATATCACCAAGAAAATAAAGATAATCAAGCAATGTTATCTGCTATGCAGGCGCTTAATTATGCCGATGATTACCAACAAGGACTAATAAAAAGATTTTTGGAAGAAATTAATGTTCCTGTTTATAATAAGAAAATTCCACAATGGAGACTTGGATCATTACGTTTATATCAATATATAATTCCCTTTTTGCTCCTCTTGGCAATATCCTATCCGTTTATACAGCATTATAGTATGCTTCAATATATGAAAAAAGAAAACAAAATTACATATTTTCAAAAAGTAAAATATGATAGCGGAGCAGAGTTTGTTGATGATGTTGTTGTTTCTAAAATTTATCAAATTCCGGTTGATGTTACCGATAACAGCAAGTTGTATCATTTAAGTGACAATGCGGATATTATGTATGGACCGGGCAAAAAATTTGATGTGTTGAAGAAAGGCAAAAAGAAACAAACTGTTAGGGTAACAGGATTTACACCCGATAAAAGTTGGTATCGTATTATGATTGACAATGGTGAAATGGGTTTTGTAGAAAAAACTTATTTAAAACATGGTATAGGAACCGAGCCACCTTACGGAAGTAAGATTCTCCCCGAACCACTATAAGAAAATAACCGGCACATATCTTTGTACCGGTTATTGTTTAAATAAATATTTTTAATCTTTGTCTGCATAAGGATTGTCGGTTTTTCTAACCGAAATACGCAGCGGTATTCCTCCCATATTAAAGGTATCTCGCAAATTATTGGTCAAATATCTCAAATATGAATCAGGTAAACCTTCAGGATTGCTTGAGAAAATAACAAATGCTGGCGGACGAGACTTTATTTGAGTGATATATCTCAATTTAATTCTGCGTTTGTTTTTTCCTAAAGGCGGAGGATAAGCCTCAATCATATCGGCAAACCATTTGTTCAACGGAGCGGTTGGAACGCGCAAATTCCATCTTTCATAAACTTTCAACACCGCGCTCATAAGTTTATCAAGGCCTTCGTTTTTTAAGGCTGAAATTGTAACCGTAGGAATTCCTTCCGCCTGAGTGAGTGAAGTTTTAAGCTTATAGTTAAGCTTATCAATAGCTTCTTTTCGATTAGCTATATCCCATTTGTTTACGGCAATAATTAATGCACGACCTTCATCTAAAACTTTTGAGGCAATGGTTAAATCTTGTTTGTCTAAAACAGCATCGGCATCTAAAACCAAAACGACAACTTGAGCCATAAAAGCAGCGTGTTTAGAACTTGCAGCAGACATTTTTTCCAAAGAATCGCTGACACGAGAGTGGCGACGAAGTCCTGCTGTGTCAACCAATTTGATTTTTCGTCCTTTCCATTCCCAGTCAAGAGAAATGGCATCACGAGTAACACCTGCTTCAGGACCGGTCAACATTCTGTCATCTTGTAAAAGAGCATTTACCAGTGTTGATTTTCCGACATTAGGACGACCGACAATAGCCAGTTGAATAGGTTTTTCTTTGCTGTATTCTTCCTCTTCTTCGGCTTCTTCATCTTCCTTATAATGTTTTTTGAGAGCATCGTATAAATCTAACATTCCCAAGCCATGTTCCGCCGAAAAAGGAATAGGCTCGCCAAGTCCGAGTTTATACGCTTCAAAGCGACTATCTTCCTGAAATTTTCCTTCACATTTATTTGCGAGCAAAATAACCGGTTTATGTGACTTTCTTAATATATCGGCAAAATGCTCATCATATGGTTGCAATCCGTCACGGGCATCATATAAAAACAAACAAACATCAGCAATATCTATTGCTTTTTTTGTTTGTTCCCACATTCTGCGTTCTAAATTATCCTCATTGGAATACTCATATCCTGCAGTATCAATAATAAGCAAGTCTAAGTCTTGTAATTTTGCTTCTGTTTCTTTGCGGTCACGAGTAACACCGGGCTTGTCGTGAACAATAGCTAATTTACGACCGGCAAGACGATTGAATAAAGTAGATTTGCCAACATTTGGGCGTCCTATGATTGCAACTTTTAGCGGCATAACAAACTCCTATTTATAAGCCAATAACTCTGCATCTGTCGTTGTTATTATTACTAAACCATCGGCAACAACCGGTGAAACGGACGAGCCGTCATCAAGCTTAAGAAATCCCATAATTTCTCCGGTATACGGCGAAATATAAAAAGCATATCCGTTTGAAGTATTTACTATCAATCGATTATTTACTAAAATCGGACCGGCATAACTTACGCCCACTGCATCAGAAACGTCTTCTCCGGCCGGAACTTTTGTATCCCATATTATTTTTCCGCTCTCGGTGTCAACGGCTAATAAATGCGATGTTTCAGTTAATACAAACAAATATTTTCCCGCGAGCCACGGTTGATTGATACTTCCGAATTCTCTTTCCCATAGTCTTTGACCACTGATGATATCTATCGCAACCAACAAATTATTGCTGCCGGCCGCAAAAACCATACCTTTGCCGATAACCGGATTAGCACGAATTGCGTTTATATCAGACAACAAATTGTTGTTTCTGTATCCGACCAAATAATCTCCCCATAACGGAGAACCGGTACTGGCTTTAAGAGCTCGAACTTCTCCATTGCTGAAACCAGCTACGAGGATGTCTAAATCTTTATCGTATGCCGGAGAAGCTCCGCCAACCATAATTGTATCTTCGTTAGGTGTTGAATAGCGCCATATTTCTGTTCCGGTAATTTGATTGAATGCGATTAAAACATTCTCGATTGTTTGAACGAAAAGACGCCCGCCTCCTACTGTCGGAGAAATGCGAATAGGATTCTTTTCATAATGCTTCCATAAAATTTCACCATTTTGAGCATTTAAGGCAAAAATTCCGCCAAATCCGGTAGTGGCAAAAATACGTCCGTTGTCATAAGCAATTCCGATACCCTTCAATGATATACTTTTATCTTTACGAACTTTGGGTTTCAGACGTGTTTTCCAAATCTTTTTGCCGGTATCTTTATTAAAAGCACTGACGGTTGCGTTTGTGTCAATTGTAAAGACCATATTTTCGGCGATAAGCGGAGTAGCAATAAGATAGTCTCTCTTGCTGTTGCCCTTTCCGAAATCAGCTGACCATAGCTCTTTTAATTCTGCATTACTTGAAATGTGCTCCAAATTATGAGCAGAATTTCCTCCTGACTGATTCCACAAAGTCGTATTGTTAGGTGTCGGTAATGAAATTTTTATGTCGCCTTTCATATAATCTGCAGCAACAACTTCTTGTGAACCGAGAACCGGTACTCTTTGCCCGTCAATAACCAGTTTTTCTTTACCGCATCCAAATAATGCTAAGCTTACTGCTAAAATAACAGTCTTTTTATTTAACAACATTTTTATATCCTATAAAACTGATAAAATATCTCTTACACGATTTTTTAATTCGTCAGAAACTGAAGTGTTATCTAACAAAGATTGGTAAATGCTTTTTGCTTCTTCAATATTTCCGTCTCTGACAGCAACTGTAGCCAACATTTCTTGAGCTGTTCCGTACCACGCATTGTCAGCAGCAATAGGTTCCAAGATAGTTTTAATCTCTTCGCTTGTTGCGGTATCCAATTGATGAGATGCTAATTTTATAATAGCCAAATCTCTTAATTGTTTGTTGAAGTCTTTATCATTAGCGATTGTAAAGAGAATAATGAAAGCTTCTTCTTCTTTTCCTTGATCTAACAATACGTTAACTTGTTGCATTTTTGCCAAATCTGCAAAAGCTCCGAATTTGTTGTCAATAATAACATTAAGAGCTTTCATACTCTCGTCATATTTTCCTTGATTTTGCAAATTTAACGCAACGGCGTATGTATCAGACCAGTTTTCTGCTCTGTGAATATACCAAGCCTTTATTGATTCATAGCTGACAGCCAAAGACAATGCCGCTACAACAAAAATTGTAATAAATAAACCATACTTATCCCAAAGCTTTTTCATCGATTCATTTTTAAGGTCCTCGTCAACTTCACGAATAAATGCGTCTTGAAATGTTTCTTCTGTTTTTATATTTGTTTTTTTCATTTTCGTACTTTCTTCTTTGTTTTTTACTATTTATATAAACCAATTAATTTGCTTCGCAATACAATTATTTAATAATTTCGTGAATTAAAAACTTTTTAACCCAACGCAAGTCTTTGATAGGCATTTTCGTGCCGAAGGCTGCTATATTGTATTGTGTTATCAAAGCAAGATAATGACGATCATTGACCGGATTATACATAATTTCAATATCTTTTAATCTGTCAAAATCGACATCATCATTTTTTCTTGATAACAAGAAAAATCTGTAAATTAATATGATTCGGTTATCTTTTATGACAATTTTCTCTCTTTTAAATAACCAAGAAAATCCGAGGAAGAGCATAATTGCAACAGCAACCATTCCCAATATCAGCTTCCACGAAGATTCCATATTGGCGGTAATCTTTTCAAAATTGTATACAGCTATTCCTAATGCGGTAGAAAAAATGAGTAACCATACAAAAGCCAGAACACTTCGGATATCCCAAAATGAATGTTTGCTCATTATAATTGTTTTTCCGCTTCTTTGAGCATATTTCAAACTTTTAGGAATAGGCGGAAGAACCATATAATCTTCGGCCAAGTTATTGGTAACAATAAAAGTTTTTAAGTTCTTATTTAAATCGATAGTGTCTGTAACTTTGAGTCCTTCATCGGTATTCATAATAGTAGGCTTATCCAGCCTTTTGGCATAATAATGCCACATATCATAAATTCCGGTTCCGTCGGTAGAGATGTACAAAGGAATAGTTTTTCCCGGATCTATATGTTCAAGTTCAATTATATACTTATTTTTATTTATAATGCCAAATTGGAAAAACTCGATTCTTAATCTGACACCACGATAGTTACGAAGGTGCTCATCAAAAAGTTCAACATCACCGAACAACCCTTTAAAATCAACATCAAAGGTTCTGCCGTTGAAATAGATTTTTTTATAACGAATATGTGAAATTATTGCTCCGGCAACAATACCCAGACCGATGATAATAAAAGCATAGTCAACAAAAATATGATTTATAAAAGGTTCTACGAAGTCTTTTGATTGCTTATAAATATTTTTTGCAGATTCGTCATACATTCCGTTGCTCAATTCAAAAGCTCCGATTATTGACATCAACAACCCGATAAATATCCCCGGCAAAACTACCCAAAGGCTCAATCTATCCTTTGCTTTTGCTGGAAAATTATCAAGTTCAAGTTTGTATTTATAACTAAGATGTTTAGGAAATCTTTGTTTCATATTGCTATCCTTTTTGTAACTAATGAATATGTTATAACATAATATTAAAAATAATCATCTTTTTTTTTATTTTTATCATATTTTAACTAAATAGGACTAAATTGTGGTCAATGTCGGAAAGTAGATTGGGGGATTTACAGTAATGAGCTGTAGTTTCAGCAGCACCTGTGGCGGTTGCAGTTTTCGTGATTTGTCATTTATAGATTATCAAAAATACAAGGTAGATCAGGTGCGAAATCAACTACAGCTCATTGCCCGACAAAATTTTTCATTTGAAGAACCGATTTTTATACAAGACCAAACTCGCCGCAGAGCAAGTTTGGCGTTTTGTTTGCGTAAGGGAAAAATCGTTTTAGGTTTTAATGCTCTCAAAAGTTCTGAAATTATTGACATAAATTGTTGCAAGCTTTTAACTCCACGTATAAATCAAAATTTACCGTTTATCAGAGAGTTGTTATCCGAGATAACAAAGGTTAATCTGACGGTTAAAGGCAAAAAAAACTCAAAAAAAATACAACGTATAGAAAAAGGAGATATTTGGCTCACGGAAGCAGATAACGGGATAGATGTAGTTTTGGAGTTTCCTTTTGACTTGAACTTGGAACTACGACAAATCATTTTTGAAATGATATATAATCAAGATGAAATAATACGAGTTTCTCATCGACAGAGTGTAAATCATCATCCCGAAACGATTATGGAAAAAATAAAACCCTGTTTGAGCATTGCAGGACGAGATGTTTACATTCCTGCCGGAACATTTTTACAACCTTCTAAAGCAGGTGAACAAACTTTAATAGCTTTAGCCGAAAAATATTTAGGGGACACAACCGGAAAAATCGCAGATTTATTTTGCGGAGTAGGGACTTTCTCATATTCTTTGGCTTCAAATATTAAAAATAAAGTTTTTTCGGTCGATTCGTCAGCAGAATTATTGTCGGGATTTCAAGATTCCGTAAATCGCCAAATGATACCTAATATCGAAATATTAAATCGTAACTTGTTTAAATATCCGCTCGCGAATAAAGAGTTATACGGCTTTTCGGCAATAGTTTTTGATCCTCCCAGAGCCGGAGCCAAAGAACAGATTGCGGCAATAAGTGCATTGCCAAGTGAAGAAAAACCGCAAAAAATAATTGCGATTTCATGCAATCCTCATAGTTTTGTGCGAGATGCAAATATTTTAATATCAGGAGGTTATAAGCTTGTTTCCGTTACGATGGTTGATCAATTTATATATTCACGACACAGTGAATTAGTTGCACTTTTTGAAAAAGAATAATTGATATAAACAAGCAATAAGCTCATTATTTACAAAAGACACAGATTCTTTTATATTCAAAGTATATTTTTAACTTTATAAGGAAAAGATTATGTTGAAAAAATTGTTAGTTGCCGGAGTTTTACTCGTTTCTGCTTGTGCACAGGATAAACCTTTTGTTCGTTATTGCCCGAATGTCGTTATAAATCCTTCATATAGCAGAGTAACTCGTTTTTATGATAAGGATATTCAGTATAAAGCTGAAATTATCGGTTACGAAGGATATTGCCGTTATGATGAAAAAACAGAACAAACCAATGCGGTTATAGCTCCTATTTTTGAAATATCTCGTCACTCTGATGTTGCCGGAAAGAATGTTGTTATAAATTACTATGCAAACACATCTGACAATCCGAATAAAATGATGGGGCGTCAACCGCACTCTTTTAAAACAGCGATTGACAAGAAATTTGAAAGAGTAATGGTAACCGGGGATGAAATTGAAGTTCGTATTCCTAATGATACTCCGGGCTATCAGATTAATTTAGAAATGGCTCTTACTAAGGCTCAATATCAATATAATCAGAAACAAGGTTTGAATTATTAACGGGAGGATTTGTATATGTGCTACGACCATAATAAATTAGAAATCAAAATGGCTGATGCGATTCGTTTCTTGTCGGCTGAAGCTATTGAAAAATCTAAATCCGGTCACCCCGGTATGCCATTGGGAATGGCAGATGTGGCAACAGTTTTATTTACTAAATATATAAAACTTAATCCTCAAGATGCTCGTTGGTTTGATCGTGACCGCTTTGTATTATCGGCGGGACACGGCTCTATGCTGATGTATTCCGTTTTATATTTATTGGGTTATCCTGATATTTGTATAGATGACATCAAAAACTTCCGTCAATTTCAAGCTAAAACGGCAGGTCACCCCGAATATAATCACTTGTCCGGTATTGATATGACTACCGGTCCTTTAGGACAAGGAATTACTTCTGCTGTGGGTATGGCTTTGGCCGAACGCAAAATAAATGCTCAATATGGTGATGATTTATGCAATCACTATACTTATGTTATTGCCGGAGATGGTTGTTTAATGGAAGGAATTTCAGAAGAAGCAATCGCTATTGCCGGACATTTGAAATTAAATAAGCTCATAGTATTTTGGGATAACAATAATATAACAATCGACGGAACTGTTGATAAAGCCAGCTCTGTTGACCAAGTAAAACGTTTTGAGGCAGCAGATTGGAACGTTATTGAAATAAATGGTCATAAGCATAAAGAAATTGCAAAAGCGATAGAAAAAGCTCAAAAATCTAAAAAGCCGACACTTATTGCATGTAAAACCACCATCGGCTTTGGTGCTCCGACTAAATGCGGAACATCTTCTTGCCATGGTGCTCCGTTAGGTGCAGAAGAATTGTCGGCAATGAAAAAAGAAATTAATTGGAATTATGAACCGTTTGAAGTTCCTGTTGATGCTTTGAATGCTTGGAGAACTTCGTCAGAACGCAATTTGAAAGAATATGCTCGTTGGAATGAATTGCTCAATCAAAATGAAGAGTTTGCAAAAGTTATTAATAACGAATTGCCGCAAAATTGGGATAATAATCTCAATTTATTGAAGCAACAAGCTATTGATGAACAAATCAAAGTTGCAACTCGTAAAGCATCACAGATGTGTATTGAAAAAATTGTTCCCGAAATCCCTCAAATTGTCGGCGGTTCGGCTGATTTAGCCGCTTCTAATCTTACTTTTGTAAAAGGTATGAAAACAATTACTGCCGATGATTATAACGGAAATAATGTTATGTACGGAATTAGAGAACATGCGATGGCTGCTATTATGAATGGTATGTCTTTGCATGGTGGCATAATTCCTTACGGTGGTACATTTTTCGTATTTTCTGATTATATGCGCCCGTCTATTCGATTGTCTGCATTGATGGGATTACGTGTAATTTATGTACTTACACACGATTCGATAGGTGTTGGTGAAGATGGTCCTACACATCAGCCTATAGAACATTTAGCATCATATCGTGCAATGCCTAATGTTTTGATGTTCCGTCCTTGTGATGTTGTTGAAACAGCTGAAGCATGGCAAATAGCTGTTAAAACCGAGGATAAACCGAGCCTTTTGGCTCTTTCTCGTCAAAATCTGCCGATGTTAAGAAAAGATTGTAAAGAAAATCTGAGTGCAAAAGGTGGATATGTTATTTCGGATACAATAGATGGTAAAGCACGCCAAGCAACGATTATCGCTACCGGTTCTGAAGTTTCTATCGCTGTTGATGCTCAAACAAAATTGCGTGAACAGGGAATTGAGGTTGCAGTTGTTTCAATGCCTTGTACCGAACTTTTTGATGCTCAAGATAAGGCTTACAGAAATGAAGTTTTAGGAAATGCTCCTAAGGTTGTGGTCGAAGCTGCATCACCGTTTGGTTGGGATAAATATGTTGGAGAGAAAGGCGAAATAATAGGTATTGACGGCTTTGGAGCATCTGCTCCGGCCGGTGAACTTTATAAACATTTTGGTCTGACCGCAGAAAATATAGCAGAAACAGTAAAGAAATATTGCTAATCCCGGCCTTCTTTTCGCAGGGCTTTCGCTTGTGGCGGGAGCCCTATTTCTTGTTCCTGTTGTTTTCTTTTTTCTGCAGCTGCTTTTACATCTGCAGTAAGTTTTACATCAGGTATAATATTTTCAGATATATAATTTAAATTAACCAATTTACCATCCCAAATAAATGTATAAGCTTTATCTAATGCTTTATCATATTCACTTTTCTGACCTTTAGGCATAGGTTTATGAGATGTCAATTTTTTTATGGCATAATCTTGATAATTATATTTATGCTTGGTTTCCCACTTTTCTAACATTGACTTAACAATAAAATATTGTTCTTGTTCAATGTCTTTCGGATCTTCACTCAACGGATTAATTTTACCTTGCCTGATAGCTTTTCCGTAAAAAGCAAAGTCTCCGTAAAAAATATTTGTTTTTCCTTCTTTCAGATATTGTTCACGTAAGAATAACAAGCTGTTTATTCTGGAAGCGGTTTCATCGTGAGCACAAAGTTTTGCAAATTCTTCTGTTGTGGTATTGTATTCAAAAATCCCACGTTCTGTAATGTCTGATAATATAAAATTATCGTTGTTTTGGGTGTCAGGATTAGTATTTTGATGCCAAAATTCGTGAGCTTTTATTGCTCCTTTTTTAGTTTTGTCATTATGATATTTAGCAAAGCTTATTATCATTTTTTTTACTTTAGGCGTAAGATTAGGGATTGATATGGTATCCGGATTTATATGAGTTATAACAACTTGTTTTTTTCCATTAATTCGTTGATAGTAGCCATAAGTTATTACCTGATTTAAATTACCGGAAAAATCAACCGTATCAGAAAGGTGTGGGGCTTTTTCCACATAATCGCTAATGCTATTAATCACTCCATATCGAAACGCATCGGTCATAGAATATCCGATAAGTTTTTCTTTTTCTTTCTGTATATCATCTATTGAATATGTCGGAGATTTTGTTACTGTTGTTGTGATAGTCCCCTTATCTTTGGGAGTTTTTGTTCTAAAGAAACTATTATACGACAAAACGAGCGAACTTCCCACTACAAGTCCGCATACAACCCATTTCTTAAATTTTTTGTTTAATTTATCGGCGTTTATCATTTTGTCCCTTCTTGACAAAATTATATAACCGTTTTCATTTATTTTCCAGTAAAAAATAAAAAAACTTGCAAAAAAAGATGGTCTGGCTATACTCACGGCAGAGTTAAAAATTTTAAGGAGAAAATATATGCCTTTAGTTACTATGCGTCAAATTTTAGACCATGCCGCCGAAAACAATTATGGTGTTCCGGCTTTCAATATTAACGATATGGAGCAAGTTATCGCTGTTTTGCAAGCAGCACGCAAAGTTAATGCTCCGGTTATTTTACAAACTTCAACCGGTGCTCGTAAATTTGCCGGCGATCCGATGATTCGTCATATGGTCGCAGCCGGAATAGAAATGTTTCCCGAATTGCCGATTTGTATTCACCAAGACCATGGTTCTTCTGTTGATATTTGTCAATCTGCTATCGTTAACGGATATTCTTCGGTTATGATGGATGGTTCGTTGGAAGCTGATGGAAAAACCCCGTCATCTTTTGAATATAACGTAAAAGTAACTAAAGAGGTTGTTGCTCGTGCTCACGCAGTAGGTGCTTCAGTTGAGGGTGAGTTAGGTGTTATCGGTTCTTTGGAAACCGGTCAAGGCGATAAAGAAGATGGTCACGGTGCCGAAGGTGTAATTGATAAAAAGCGTCTTGTTACCGATCCTGATGAAGCAGCTCGTTTCGTTGCAGAAACAAAATTAGATGCTTTGGCAGTTGCAGTTGGTACATCACATGGCGCATATAAATTTACACGTAAACCTACCGGTGATATTTTGGCTATTGATGTAATTGAAAAAATCCATGCTAAATTACCTAATACTCACATGGTTATGCACGGTTCTTCTTCTGTTCCACAAGAATTGCAAGATTTGATTAATGCTTATGGTGGAGCTATTCCTCAAACATTCGGTGTTCCTGTGGAAGAAATTGTTCGTGGTATTAAGTCAGGTGTTCGTAAAGTTAACGTTGATACCGACTGTCGTATGGCAATTACCGGTGCAATCCGTAAATTGTTTGCAGAAAATCCGAAAGAATTTGACCCTCGCAAATATCTCAAACCTGCTATTGAAGAAATGCAAAAGGTTTGTGAAGCTCGCTATGTTTCATTTGGAGCAGCAGAACAAGCAAGCAAAATTAAAGTTATTCCAATGGCTGAAATGGCAAAACGCTACGCAGCAGGCGAACTTTAATATCATTTCAAATGAAAAACCTCTCGTTCTTACGAGAGGTTTTTTTGTTAATTATTTTTCAAAATTTTTTGCGGATGACGTTCTTACAATATCAAATTTCTGTTTTGCTAGAGCTGCAAGTCGCTTATTGATTTTTGCTTTTTCCGGTTCATCAACAATACGCAACATTTGTGTATATGCACGCTCTTGAATATTTATTTTTTCCATGGGAGTGAGATTGTCTTTTTTTACATCTTTAAGAGCAGTTTCTAACAAAAATTGTCCTTTTTTACCAATCTTTTCCGCTGTTCCGACTAACATAGAATAACGATCGTAACCTTCAATAGACATAGCAATAGTATATTTTGTCATCGCCCAATCGTCTATTCTGTCTGCGGTGAATTGAACATTGGCTAAATTTCGTAATGTCAAAATTCTGTCATCGGGATTGAAAGAATATTCTGCAGCCATCGAATAGTGATGAATTGCTTTTTCCAGATTATCTTCTTTTTCGGAATGAGCTGATGTATACCCGATGACTTTGCTGCGTCCTTGATAAATATCTCCTAATTTGGAGTGCAGTTTAAACAATATTTTAGGATTTTCTGTCTGTCTTAATGCTTTTTTGTACGCTATTGAAACCAATTTCTTTTCTGGAGAACGAGGATTGAGCCTTGTGTCGCACGCACTTATAACTTTATAATCATCAGCATAAAATAAAGCATGTTTTAAAAAATTAAGTTCCTGTCCTTCTGCATAACATGTATCTTTAGGAGAAACTCTGCGATAATTGTTAGCCATATTTAAGAAAATTTTAGAACGATTGCTGCCGGAAAGAAAATCGGTGAAATCCTCTATTTTTTCAAAGGCATTATCAAGTTGTAAAGGTGTTGTGCAAGTATCGCAAGTGTTTACATTGGTCAAAAAATCAACAGCAGTTTGCATATCATCAACTTGTGAAATGCGTTGAAAAGCCATGTTGGTCAGGGAATCGGTTTGATTATATTGTTTGAGTGTTTCAATGGCTTGTCGGTCTTCTTCATTATAGAATCCGCAGAACAAAATAACATCTAATAACTTTTCGTTATCTTCGTCGAGTCTGGCCTCTGCAATATCATCAAACAAGCCACGCAACCCCTCTTCATAGATAATAGCATCAATTTTTTCTGCATCTTTACTGATATCAAGTTCAGCATTTTCAGCAATAGTTTCGACAATATTCGGAATTTGACTTTTTGTTTCCTCAATCAAAAAGTTTCTAAATTCTTCATTTGTCAAAGCGGGAGGACACTTTATTTTTATTTGCTCTGCTTCTTGAACTTCAATTTCTTGAGCTTCTGTATTTTCATTATCTTGCATGGCTATTCCTCTTTTTCAATTACATCAATGATTGTGCCTTAAAATACGATATTTGTCAATGTTGATACCTTTTTATGAAAAAAGGCGTCTTATAAAAATAAGACGCCCGATTTATCCCTAAAACTAATTATTTGGAGTTGCGATATCTTAGGGAGAAAAATAAAATAGAATAAAATGTATGTGATTTTGTCATAAACATAATCTTTTTTGTTTAATTTGTCAAATAATTTGTTCGCAGTTGTTGATAGTTTTTAAACAAGCTTCACATCTTTTAATATCAGCAAGGAAATTTTCCCAATCTTGTTCATGATCAATTTCTTCTTGCAGAATTTCGATTGCAATACGATAAGTTTCATGATCTTTGCCAAAGCACATATCACATATTTGTTGATAGCGGGAAATTGCGCAACGCTCTGATTCTAAATTTTGTTTCAACAGTGATACTACGTCATCATCAACGGGAACTTCATATTTACATTTTGCATGCTTTTCCCAATCGGATGGGGCAAGCAAAGGAACCCCGCCCAGTTGAATAATTCTTGTAGCTATTTTTTCGGCATGTTCAAGTTCTTCTTTAGCATGTTTTTCAAATTCTTCTTGTACATTCGGTCCCATAAAACCGCAAATAATTTTAGCTCCAATCCAATATTGGTAATAAGCCAACCATTCTTCGGCAAAAGCTATATTTAATATTTCGAGCAGTTTCCCGTTATCCAAATTAACAATTTTTTGAGCTGATTGTCCCATTTTTTTCTCCATAAATTTATGTTGATACTCACTTTTAGATAATTGCTGTTAAAGAAAAATCAATATATTATAGATATAATCCGTTCATTAAATGTTGGAGAAAAGTGATGGTTTTAATATCTCCCAGTATATTATCGGCAGACTTTGGCAATTTGCGACAAGAAATTAAAAAGCTTGATGATAGCGGGGCAGACTGGATACATTTAGATGTTATGGATGGTCATTTTGTGCCGAATTTAACGTTTGGTCCGCAAGTGATTAAATCGTTGCGTTCTGCCACAAATTTGATTTTTGATACACATTTAATGGTGAATAATCCCGATAAGATGATACCTTGGTTTGCTGACGCAGGGGCTGATATTATAACGATTCACTATGAAGCATGTGATGATGTCTTAAAAACACTTTCATCAATAAGAAAACTTGGTAAAAAAGCGGGTATTTCTCTTCGCCCGCAAACAGATAGTAAAGTTTTGGAAAATATTTTGGATTACACTGATTTGATTTTGATAATGACTGTCAATCCGGGATTTGGCGGACAAAGTTTTATGTCCGATCAATTAGAAAAAATATCATCGATTCGTAAAATGATAGGAAACAGAAAAATTTGGTTGGAAGTTGATGGTGGTATCAATCATACAACAGCAGGTTTGTGCATCAATGCCGGAGCAGATGTTTTGGTTGCCGGAAGCTCTGTGTTCAAAACACCGGACTATGCAAAAAATATATTATCTCTCAAGAACAAGGAGGAATAAATGACTACAGTAATGGTAATAGAAGACGAAGAAGCTTTAGGTCTTTTGTTAAAATATAACCTTGAAAAAGAAGGTTATGATGTTGTATGGGAGACAACGGGAAACAAAGCTATCGCATCAGTTGAAAAAAATTGTCCGTCAGTAATTTTATTGGATTGGATGTTGCCGGAATTGTCAGGTATCGAAATTTGTAAAATGATAAGAAATAAACCGGATATAAAAGATATTCCGATTATTATGCTCACGGCTAAAGGCGAAGAAGAAGATAAAGTAAAAGGATTAAATGCCGGAGCAGATGACTATGTAACAAAACCGTTTTCTGTTCCTGAGTTGATGGCTCGTGTAAAAACTAATCTTCGTCGTTCACCTGAACTTATATCACAAAAAGAATATGTTTTTGAAGATATAAGAATGGATTTAGTTGAGAAAAAGGTTTTCCGTAATGACAAATACATTCACCTTGGTCCGACCGAATTCAGATTGCTCAAGATGCTAATGGAAACACCCGGAAAAGTTTTCTCCAGAGAGTTTTTACTCAAAAATGTGTGGGGTAATAATATTTATGTTGAATCACGAACCGTAGATGTCCATATTCGTCGCTTGCGAAAATCACTAAACGAACACGGACCTGACTATATAAGAACTGTCAGAGCCACCGGATATGCAATAGACGCCAATGCTCATAACGAAGAGCAAGCAGAATAAAACAAGTGTTAATAAATCCCCGTTTCATAAAGAAACGGGGATTTATTTGATTAATGTATATTAGAATTTATATTTAACAGTAACCATACCGCTTTGAGCATTATAGTTATCACGGAATGAACCGTTATAATCTAAAGATAAATCCCATTTTTCAAATGAAGCAGTAACACCGATACCGGCTTCAAAACCTAAGCGAGATAAACGTTCGCTGTTTATACGATAGTTTCCGCCACCATACACACTAACATTAGAAGAATTATCATCTGCCATCAAATCGTAGGTTGCTGCAACTCTGATACTCGGTTTGATGATATAAGAAGATTCGGTTTCAAATGCTTTGCTATATTTTGCACCGATAACT
>JAFTWG010000003.1 GCA_017465405.1 Alphaproteobacteria bacterium | reverse complement strand
TCCATCCCAATTATAATCATAAAAACCGCAACCCGGACAATATAAACGATTTACGTTAACTTTGCGCATTATGTTATATATCATTCCGTTAGTTTGAGCTAAACCGGCACTCGGCAAGGCTTCAAAACCGATAATCTCAGGACGAACAACAACCTGACCGACCGGTTTATTAGGATTAGGGGTTGGGGTTGGGGTCGGAGTCGGAGTTGGGGTTGGTTCCGGTTCTATTTTTTCGGTCAATCCCAAATACCAAACACTTCCTTCTTCATCTCCTTTAGCATTATATAATGTTTCATACATATAAGGACTTCCATAGACTGCAGCTATATTAAATACTGCAGATGTTGTTGTATCATCTGTCGGAGCAACCACAAAAGGACTTAATATCGAATACGGATCTTCAACCTCGGTCATTGATAAGGAATTTATAATAACATTTGTCGTCCCTTCTACATCTCCTGATACATTCAAGATACCATTTGTAAGATTACCATCAGAACTTAATTCAACATCCAACAATAAAGCCGGAGTATTCCCTTTATCTGCAGATGCCATATATGATTGCATTGCAAAAGCTTGGTCTTTATCAACAAATAATTGTCCTCCATCGGACATTTTTAAGGTTTTAAGATTATTCACTTCATTATTGAAGCGGATATGACCGGTTAAATCTCCTCCTACTTGAATATTATAATCAGCTCCATCTACTTTATCATCCGTAATAAAGTTACCATCATTAAAACTATTCAAGTATAAAGTTGTACCTGCAGTTTCCATATAAATAGCGGTCTGATTAGTATTAGCATTATTACCACTAATAAGCATCTCTTTTCCATCAGCTTGTAATGTGATGTCAGCAAGACTATGAATAGCTCCGGCAGAGGTATTTCCCGTAGAGTTATTTTTGATTGTTACATTAGTCAGTAAAGTTTGAGCATTTACACCGGCATAAATAGCCCCTCCTGCTCCGGTAGTAGCTTTGTTTCCTATAATTTCAGAGTTGCTTATATTCAGTTTGTTATTGTTATATATAGCGCCTCCATTAGCATAAGCTGTATTACTGTCAAAACTACTATTATCAATAGTGGTACCGGCAGAAGTCGTGTTATAAATAGCCCCGCCAGATCTACCGCTGGAATTTGATGTAAAAGTTGTGTTTAATATTTTTCCTATACCACCGGTTTTTAGAATCGCACCGCCTTCTTCTCCTGCTGAATTTTTAGTAAATGTACTGTCAGATATATCTAAACTCCCCCAAGTATTATAAATAGCTCCACCGGTCCACCATGCAGAATTTTCCGTAAATTCCGTTTCTTTAACCGTAACATTTGTACCATAAGAATGTATTGCGGCTCCTGCTTGTCCTTCTCCTTGTCTTCCTTGCCATGTTGTATTTTTTAAAAATTTTGATTTTGTGATAGTTACAGAACCACCATTTCCGCCAACAGCAGAACGATAATTTTCTTCAAATGTTGCCGTTATATTATCAATCGTTCCATAGTTCCAGATAGTACCATGCATCCAACTGTTATTATTTTTAAAATATCCGGTGATATTTTTAATATGTCCTTGGTTAAATATGGCAGCTCCTGATGCTTCATGTCCATGTTCCCAAGATGCACCTATGGTCTTATTACCAATAAAATTTCCATTTATGCTACCAATTTCATATCCGCTTCCGTTAAAAATGGCAGCCCCGTCATAAGCGGTATTATTGTGAAAGTTGGCATCAATTTTATTAATTTTTCCAACATTCATTATAACAGCACTTAACTCATCATCTACACCCGGAGAAACTTCAGGATCGTTATAAAAATCGGAAAATGTTATGTTTTCAATAGATTCTATTGTTCCCCAATTTCGAAACATATTAGTTTCGATATCACCACCGCTGACGGTATATCCTCCCCCGTTTATGGTAATATTGTTACCATGACCAGAAGCAGGCTCGCTCCAACTTACTCCGTTTTCGGTATCGCTAAGAACTATATCATTTTTCAGAACAATACTATTTCCGGAGGTAAGAGCGTCTCTAAAATCAGCAGAGGTTGAAACTTCAGCGGCGTTTACATAGTATAAAGGCAACGCGGTAAACAAGATTGTGCAAGCAATTTTTTTCATACTAACTCCATAAGAAAATATTTTATATTTCTGATAGTATCAAAAATGCTTTTAATAAACAATATCTTTTTACTTAAAATAAGCTACTCTTTTTTGTTACTACAACTTTTTGATACATTTTACCAAAATATGTCGTTTTCCGCCATTCAAATTGCTGTCTGTCGGTAACATAATCTTTGATTTCGGTCTGCCACATTCTTTCTGCAAAGGGTTGATATAAACGATTATACATTTTTACAAACCATTTTAGAGGATGCCACCAAACCATATTATTATAATCTATAAATATGGCTTTTCCTCCGGGAGTAAGTCCAGATAAAGCCTGATTTATCAATCGACTTTTTGCCGGCAACGGAAGTTCGTGCAACAACATATAACAAACAACCACATCATATTTTTCAGTAAACGGCTCTAAAGCATCTCGATTAACAAAGTTCATATACGGGTATATGAAGCGATATTTATTACGAACATAACGAAGTTGTGTTGTACTTACATCTACAACGTCATATTTTCCATAAATGCCTATTTTATCGGCCAAATCATTCATTTGTTCGCCAAATGTTACTCCCATTTGCAAGACTTTAGAATGAGGAGAAACCTCATCAAGCACTGATTTTGCCAGTTTTTGATTATAGCCAAAACTTAATAGATTTAACAACCATTGTCTGTCAAACAACTTTGTAAGACGATTACTTTCGTATAACCAACTGTAAAATTCTTTTTGATACGGCGGGATAGGTGCCGGATTTATTGCTATCTTTTTCTTTGTCATTTTATTGTTTCCAATCTCCGCTCAATGCTTGCCAACAGCTAATGGCAGACAGAGCTGCCGTTTCTGCTCGTAAAATACGTTTTCCCAGTTTTACTCCTTTTGCGTATTTTTTTGAACGCAAAAGAATTAACTCTTGTTCGCTAAAACCTCCCTCGGGACCAATCAAAAATGCAACCGGAGTCGGAGCATTGCGAAATACTTCGCCAACAGGTATACCGGCAAGAGTTTCATCCATATAATAAAGTGTTCTTTTTTCGTCCCACGAATTTAACAATTTTTCAAAAGACATTGCCTCGTCTATTGTTGGAACATCTAAACGACGACATTGTTCTGCCGCTTCAATAGCTTGTGATTGATAACGAGAGGTTTTAACCTTATCAGATATAGAATATTTGGTAATTACCGGAACAATTTTTGCAATTCCGAGTTCAGTTGCTTTTTCGATTACAAAATCGGTACAATCTTTTTTTAATGGAGCAAACAATAACCATATATCGGGAACCGATTCAAATTTTCGGGTTTGTTCGTTTATTTCAATAATTACCGTTTTTTTGCTTTCTACGAATAAAGTGCAATCAAATTCTCCGTCTTTACCGTTAAATACCAAAATATTATCTCCGGATTGCAAACGCATAACCGAAACAAGATAGTGGCTTTGTTCGGGTTTAAGCTCAACTTTGTTGCCTTTTATCAACTCAACATCGGCAAAAATTCTGATTTTTGATGTTTTTGGCAATCCCGTCTCCATAAATAAATTCTGTATAAATATATCAATAAACTTGTGTTTGATTTGATAAGTAATATAACTTGTGATAGTTAAGTTTTCGTTACGGGAAAATAAATATGATTATAACAATTGACGGACCTGCCGCAGCAGGAAAAGGTACATTAGCTTCAAAATTGGCTTTGAAATATAATTTGGCTTATTTTGATACCGGTATGGTATATAGAGCTGTAGGGCTAGAAATGCTTTTGGCGCAAAACTCTCTCGAAGATGTTGAAAAAGCCGAAAAATTAGCACAATCATTGACTTTTCCCCGTATGATTGAATTGTCAAAAAATCCAGATTTTCGTTCTTTGGAAGGAAGCAAAGCTGCTTCTTCCGTTGCAGCAATGCCCGGAGTTCGTTCCGCTCTATTGTTAATGCAACAAAATTTTTCTCAAAATCCGGTCTTTGCAGACGGAAGTAAAGCTGATGGTGCTATTTATGACGGGAGAGATACAGGAACAGTTATTTGCCCGCATGCCGATATTAAATTCTTTGTAACAGCCTCTCCCGAAGTTAGGGCTATGCGCCGTTTCAAAGAATACGAATCGAAAGGACAAAAGGCTGATTATAACGAAGTGTTGGAGCAAACAATAGAACGAGATGCCCGTGACTATGCTCGTGAAGGCAGTCAACCGGCTCAAGATGCCATTCATTTCGATACATCGGATATGTCTATTGAAGAAGTTTTTGAAAAAGCCTGCAAAATTATCGAAAACAGATAAAAAAGTCTTGAAAAATAAATATTTATATGTATAAAAGAGCTAGTCTGATAAATATGGTGCGTTATTATCAGATTTTTTAACCACGCACAAGTCCACCCTTTTTATCTCGGGTTGGCATTTTAGAATTGTTTTATTTATATGAATACAGAATTTCAAATCCCAGAAACTAATGAAGTATTTGCTGATTTGTTAAACGAACAAATGGGTGAAAAGAGCCTTGTAGGTTCTGTAGTTAAGGGTACAATCGTAAAAATTACTTCGGATTTCATTATGGTTGATGTCGGTCTCAAATCAGAAGGTCGCATCCCTGTTCGTGAATTTGGTCAAAATCCGGAATTGAACCTCGGTGATGTTATCGAAGTTTATGTTGATCGTTATGAAGACAGAGATGGCAATATTGTATTATCTCGTGAAAAAGCTCGTCGTGAAGAAGCTTGGTTAGATCTCGAAAAAGCTATGAACGCCGGCGAACGCATTAACGGTGTTATCTTCGGTCGTGTTAAAGGTGGTTTCACTGTTGATTTGAACGGTGCTATTGCTTTCTTGCCGGGTTCTCAAATTGATATCCGCCCAATTCGTGATATTTCTCCGTTGATGGGTATTTCTCAACCGTTCCAAATTTTGAAAATGGATAAGGTTAGAGGCAATATCGTTGTTTCTCGTCGTGTTGTTCTCGAAGAAACACGTGCTGAATCAAGAGCTGAATTAATCGACGCTATCAAAGAAGGTTCTATCCTTGACGGTGTTGTTAAAAACATTACCGACTACGGTGCATTCATTGACTTGGGTGGTGTTGACGGCTTGTTGCACGTTACAGACATTTCTTGGAAGAGAATTAATCACCCTGCTGAAGTTTTGACTGTTGGTCAAACAATCAAAGTTCAAGTTATCAAATTCAATGAAGATAACCAACGCATCAGCTTGGGTATGAAACAACTCGAAAACGATCCATGGCAAAATGTTGCTGAAAGATTTCACGTTGACGATGTATGCAAAGGTAAAGTTACAAACATTACTGATTATGGTGCATTCGTTGAACTCGAAGATGGTATCGAAGGTTTAGTTCACGTTTCAGAAATGAGCTGGACTCGTAAAAATGTTCACCCGGGTAAAATCGTTTCTACATCTCAAGAAGTTGAAGTTAAAGTTCTTGAAGTTGATGAAGAAAAGAGAAGAATTAGTCTCGGCATCAAACAATGCACAGCTAATCCTTGGGCTGCTTATGTTGAAGAACATCCGGTCGGCACTGTTATCGAAGGTAAAATCAAGAACATTACCGAATTTGGTTTGTTCATTGGTTTGAACGACGAAATCGACGGTATGATTCACTTGTCTGACATCTCTTGGGATGTTGCCGGTGAAGAAGCTGTTAAAGAATATACAAAAGGCCAAGAAATCCAAGCTAAAATTATTGACGTTGATGTTGAAAAAGAACGCATCAGCCTCGGTATTAAACAGCTTACAGAAAATGCTAATGCTACAGCTTTAGATGGCTTCAAAAAAGGTGACAATGTAAAAGCTACTGTTACCGAAGTTGCTGAAGACGGCATTGTTGTTGAAGTAAACGGTGTTTCTGCTAACATCAAAAAAGCTGACTTGTCTAAAGACAAAGCCGGTCAAGATTTGAGCAACTTCAAAGAAGGTGATGTTGTAGAAGCTAAAGTTACTTCTGTAGAAAAGAAAAAAGGTAAACTTGGCTTGTCTATTAAAGCTCTCGAAATTGAAGAAGAAAAGAAAGCATTAGAAGAATATTCTAATACAACTTCAGGTTCTTCTTTAGGAGATGCTTTAGGTGAAGCTTTGAAGAAAAAATAATCTTATTTGATTATTTTTAACAAGACCCGCTTTGAAAACAAAGCGGGTTTTTTAATATTGATAAGGCATCAATTATTTTTCTTCAAGAATAGATTGAGCGGTTACATAGTCTATTTTACCGCTCCCCAGAACGGGGATATTTTTACAATATATAACTTTTTTGGGCATCCATAATTCACTTAAACCTTGATTACGAAAATATTCACGTATTGTCTTTATATCGGCATCTTCTTTGTTGGTAAGCAGAACAAGTTGCTCTCCTTTCTTTTCATCAGGTTGAGTCAGAACTCCTTGTAGTGTTTGCGGATAGAGTTTATCCAAAACTTGTTCGACCGCAGTTAGAGATACCATTTCTCCGCCTATTTTAGCAAAACGTTTAACTCTGCCCTTTATGGTTACATATCCTTCTTCATCTATTGATACAATATCTCCGGTATCATACCAACCATTCTCTAAAGGTTGTAAAACACCCGGGTTATCATATTTCATATAACCTTGCATTATATTATCGCCTTTAACCCAAAGTTTTTGTCCTTCCTCTACTCCTCCGACTTTTTCAAGACGATATTCTATGCCCGGCATAATTCGTCCGACACTGTCTTCTTTGAAATGCATAGGAGTATTTATGGTTATAACCGGAGAAGTTTCCGTTGCCCCATATCCTTCTAAAATTCTGATACCAAACTTTTTCATCCATAATTCTGCGGTTGTTTTTTTCAATTTTTCACCACCGATAACCGCATATTTAAGAGAGAAAAAGTCATACGGATTGGCCATTTTTCCATATCCGGCAAAAAATGTATCGGTTCCGAAAATAACCGTAGAAAGCGAATCGTAACACATTTCAGGTACAATTCTATAGTGTAACGGCGACGGATAAAAGAAAGTTTTTACCCCAAATAAAATCGGCAACAACGTTGCGACACTTAACCCGAAAGAGTGAAACATCGGCAAAGCATTAAATACAACATCATTTGAATTAAACGGAATTACACTTGCTATCTGATAACGATTAGCTTGTAAATTTCGGTGTGATAAAAATACGGATTTCGGAGCACCTTCCGAACCGGAAGTAAACAATATTACCGCCGTTTTATCTGCAGTATGAATAGGACGTTTTTTCAAAATATAGTCTTTTATTGCTCGCAATTTAGTAAATAAGGATATTTGTTTTGCAAAATCTTCCAAATAAATAATATTTACTCCATTATCTTTTATTGATTGTTCTATCTTTTCAAGTTTAGCTTGTTCTATAAATGAACGAGATGTTATAATTGTTTTCAACTCTACTGTTTTGATAGATGAAATAAAAGGTTTTATTCCTAATGTAAAATTGAGCATTGCCGGAACTTTATCAGCATATTGCAAAGCAAAAAAGCTGACGACGTTGGCTAACACGTTCGGCAACATCAGCCCTATTCTTTTTTCTTTAGGAAAGGCCTTTTTATATGCTGTTCCGAGAACATAACTCTTAAATAAAAACGACTTGTAGCTTTGAGATTTTCGGTTTATATCTTCAGCAATAATATGATTTTTACCATACACATACGCTCCATCCCACAAAGAATTAAATATATTTTCATTAATTTTAGATGTTTTGTAAATCATCTCAGACATAATATCATAAAGTTTTTGTGATACAATTTTACGATATTGGCGACGAGAAACATTTTCTTCAATTACAAACTTTTTGGGCTCTAAAATATTGAGTGTAATATGAGGGAAAAGTTTAGTTCTCATTTTTTTCTTTAAATAAGAAAATTTAGAATATTGAGCACCATTTATACGAACAGGTAATATTTTTGCACCGGCTTTTTGAGCAATAATCCCTGCTCCCTCATAAATTTTCATCATTGAGCCTGTCACGGTAATTCGCCCTTCAGGAAAAATCATAATTTTCTTATTTTTTTTCAATTCTTCAATAAGACTGCGAACAGACAGCGGACTGCGAGAGTCAACGGGATAAAAATCGACCAACAACTTTATAATCGGCATAAACCATTTGCGTGTCCAATCGGTGTTTATTGCAAAGGTAATACGTTCCGGCATAAATGCGGCTATCAATACACCATCTAACAGCGACACATGGTTCGCAACAATCAAAACTCTTTTTCCTGCTTTGCGAAAATTACTCAAACCGGTAACTCTGCTATGGAATAAAAATCCTAATATACTTTGCAATATTGAGCGTGGCAAAGCTTCCGGTAAAAGCGAACAAATGTAAAAAGCGACAAATGTACTTATTATGGCCATTGTTAAAAACAAATTTGGCAATCCCAAACCCATAGATAAGAAAATAACCGCAAAAACAGCAACACCCACCATTCCTAATGAATTAATGATATTATTGCCGGCAATAACCGTTGCAACGTGTGATTTAGGAGCTCGATACTGCATAATTGTATTTAGAGGAACAATATATAATCCGCCCCAAAAAGCCAAAAAGAACATACTAAAAGTCAAACTTATGGCATGCGGTTGACTAAAAAACTTTATAAATGTTATTTGTTCATCAGGTGTAGGATAATCCTTGGTAAAAAGATATATTAAGAACATACAAAAAGCCATACCGATTGCCGATAAAGGAATATATGTAGTATGGATAAAACCTTTTGAAATTTGGTTACAGGCAAAGGAACCGACAGCAACACCGATAGAAAACAAAACTAAAAACCAAGTAATTACGCCCTCAGAAGCGTTTAAGATTTGGGTGCAAACAGGATAGACTTGAACTGCCACCAATGCCCCGATAATCCAAAACCAAGAGGCTCCTAAAATACTTTGCAAAACGACAGGATGTTTGCGCAAAAATTTAAAATTATCAATCGCTGATGCTAAAATATTTTTTCTGACTCTCAACTCCGGTCTCGGAGCAGGTGCATTCGGAATAAACCACGAAGAAATTATTCCCACAGCCGCTAAAATAATTAATACGGCAATAGAACTTTCTATCGGCAGTAAAGTTCCTAAAATCAGTCCTAAAAGTATTGCCATATATGTTGTCGCTTCTATATAAGCATTGCCGGTTATAAGTTCTTCCGGTTTAAGTTGTTGCGGCAACAGAGAATATTTAATCGGACCGAAAAATGAAGATTGTGTTCCCATTAAAGCTAAAATAGCAATAAGCAAATAAATATTGTTAAAATAATATGAGATGGCAACACCTATCATCAAGATAAGTTCTGCAATTTTTAATCCTCGAGCTATTTTATTGCGAGAATATTTATCGGCCAATTCTCCTGCTACAGCAGAGAATAAAAAGAAAGGTAAAATAAATAATCCGGCAATGACATTTGATAAAACAGCCGATTGTGCGGTCATTTTAATCGCAACCAATGTTAACAAAGCATTTTTGAACAAGTTATCATTAAACGCCCCCAAAAATTGAGTAATTAATAATGGTAAAAAACGACGTGTTTTCAGCAGACTCATAGTATTTTCCTTGATAAATTTTTGCTATAAGCATAAAACATTATAAGTTAGCGAGTGTCAAGGAATAAAGAATAATGACCGAAGAAGAATTAAAAAAATGGATTGTTGAAAATAGCGACAAAGAATATCAAAAATTTGCTTCATCACTATTACCTGATGTAAAAAATATTTATGGGGTTCGTTTACCAAAATTGCATAAACTTGCCAAAAAACTCTCTAAACAAAAATGTTATATGAATAATGTATCATCACCCTGTTTTGAAGAGATAATGTTACAAGCTTTTACTATCGCAGAAATGCAATGCTCGGATGAAGAAAAACAACAAATAATATCTGATTTTATACCCAAAATTGATAATTGGTCTGTTTGTGACAGTTTTTGTTGTTCCTTGAAATGCGTAAAAAGCAACCCTCAATTCTGGTGGAAATGGATACAACAATTTATTTTTTCATCACAAGAATTTGAAATTCGTTTTGGATTAGTAATGCTGATTTTTCACTTTATTGATTCAAATTATCTTCCGCAAATTCTAAACATTATTCCTAATATTAAATATGATAAATATTATTCCAAAATGGCTTTGGCATGGCTAATTGCCGAATGCTATATAAAATATCCTAATTTGGTTATTAACTTTTTGAAAAATAATAACTTATCTGCCGATGTGCATAATAAAGCCATTCAAAAAATTTGCGAATCGAAACGTATAGAAAATAAAATCAAACAACAATTAAAAGAAATAAAAAAATAAGAGACGGAAAAATCCGTCTCTCAATTTTAAGGTACAACAACTTACTCGTCGTCTTCTTCATCGGGTGAACTTGTTTCGTTCTTCTGGTGCTCACATTTAGGAGTTCTGATAGAAAACTTTCCGCCCAAAAGTTTCACACCTTCCAACGAAATATCTCGTCCACCGGATATCACCAAAATAATCAGTAAAGCACTGGTAAGATTATCCCAGTTAACTTCGGTAATTGTGGGAGCAAACGGCCAAACAATACAGTTCATAATAAAACCGCCGACTAAAGCCCAACCAACCACAGGTATCCAATACCTTTTAACTGCTTTTCTGAATGGTTCACACTCGGGATTATTACATTCGGGCAAAGTCTTGACCGATATCTTTCCTCCCAGCCACTTGATTCCGTTGAGAGTAATATCTCTGGTACCGGAAACAATGAGCAAAATGAGGAGAGCTCGGTTAAGATTATCCCAGTCGATAATCCGCACATCACCGGATAATGCCGGCTGAACGATACAGTTGATTATATACCCGATAGCGAGAACATAACCGACTGCCGAAATCCACAACTTCTTCGTTATGAATTTCTCCATTACACTTGCATTCATACTATTGAGATTTTATATGTTAATAATTTTATCTGATACATAAAAGATGACACCTCAAAACATTTTTGTCAAGTTTTTATGACAAAAACTCCCGAAATTTATTCGGGAGTTTATTTTTTAGCGATTATATTGGCTATTGTACTGCATAGTACGAGCTTGAACAACATCGTGAACGTGATCTTGATTATTTGAGCCATACCATTGTTGACGCAATGACTGTGGGCTACGAACAGGAGTTAATTCTCCGTCAACATAATCAAGTCCTATACTTTTTACATCTTTAGAGAATTGTTGCATCCAACGTTGTTCAACCGCTGTAGGCTCATATCCGTCCGCTATACGTGCCTGCATATCCCGATACACAACATCTCCTCCTTCAATATTCTTGAATAAATTATCAAGCTGTGTATTTACCTGATATTGATTTCCTCTGATAGCGCCACCCAAATATTCTTCATACGAAGCATTGTCACTCCATTCATGTGTTGCTCTAATATGTCCTCTAATATCTGTGCGTAAAGGAACATTTTTGAGGTATCCGGTATCTAATTCCGGATGACCTGAGCCATGGTCGATAAAAGTATAGTGTCCTTTTACTCCGCGATATTGAAAAATTCGGTGTTGTGTATCAACTTCTCCTACCGGATCATATACCTGATTTTGCCCATCTCTTTCCGGAACATAATAAACATCATCAACTACTCTTGATTTTGCAGCTGTTGTAACCTCAGCCGGTTGCTCAACTTCTGTTTTTATTTGACTTTGTGTAGTTGCATTGTCTGTTTGCGGGGAATTTGCACTTGCAAGCATTTCATCATGAGATTTAGCATAATCATTCATAAAAGCAAGAGCTCCCTTATTAATTGTTTGTCCTGCTTCTGCCTGCATTTTTAACGAAGTATAGATTTCTGCTTCAGCTTTACTCATTGCTTCATCAGAAAGCATATCAGCATAAACAATATCCCCCTTGGTATCAATAGTATATTTGATCCCCGATTGAGTTGTCGAATATCCGTTATTATCTGCTGCCGGAGATGGTGCTACCATATCTGTTTTGCTTGTTTCGGTCGCTTGAGCAACAGCATCTGTTTTTACCGCTTCATCGGTTTGAGCAGAGGTTGTAATGACGGGGGCGGCAGCAGTTCTTATGGCTTCATCAATTTTCTCCTGAGGAATACCATGTTCAATACCGAATTTGTCCATTTGACCATCAAACTGACGCAAAAACGCAGCCTGTTCTGATGTTAATTGTTCTCCGGAGGATAATATATCTTCGGCAATAGCCTTTTGAATTGTAGCATTTTGACAAACATTTATTGCTCTCATACTTACAATATTGTAATTTGTACTTTTGATTTGGCCGTTTGCAGTTGAATACATTCCGTCTTTACCTTGTGTTATATTTGATTGCATATCATTTAACATCTCTTGATCAACGGAAACATCACCTTTATATGAAAGACTAAAACCTTGTCCGTTCTTTCCCGGCATCAATGTATATTTTATATTTACTCCCGGCTTGTTTATTTCAATAGGGGCATTCTCAGCCGAAACAACAGATTCCGGTTGAAGTTCCGAATTAGTTTGATCGACAGAATTTCCTTGTTCGTTTTCCTGTGTAGTAGTTTGCTTAGCAGAATCATCTTCTTGTGAAAGTTTGGCACCTTTTTGTTCTTGCTGTTGGCCTTCCTGAGATGATGCTTGATTTTCCTGATTTGTATTTACGTCATTCTGATCTCCTTTGTCTTGACCTGTTGGATTTTCAGAAGGCGCTTTCGATAAATTATCTCTTTCCGTAGATGTGAGTTGGTCTTGATTTGCATCGTTTAGATTTTTCGTATTACCAAGTTTTGCAGTATATCCTCTTGCTTCCGCTTCTAAAGCTTGAGCATCAGGACCAATAAAATTACCTTTTGCATCAAAATGCTCGCCGGCAAATTTAACCATAGTTTCTAATTTTTCTGCCGGAATCTCACCACCTTTAAACATTTTTTGTAATGTTGATGATTTCATAACATCACCATTGGGTGTATCTCCGACCGCCGGATTTTCATTTCCCTCCATAATCAATGTTGCTGCTCGAGGATAACGCTTAAACAACATCTCTAAATCATGTTTTTGCTCTGATGAAAGGTTTGTAACATCAATACCATCAGTAGTAGCAACTTCCGGATTGTAGTCTTCGGCATAAATCGGATTCTCTTGTGTTGAAACTTGCGGTCTTCCACTCATTTGTCGCAATTTTTCGCTTACCAATGTATCTTCATCACCGGTTAACCCCTCTATTCCTTCCCCTGCTTTCTCCATGTTTGCAGCAGGAACATCTGCACCTGATACCGCATCAAGCTCTCCGCTTTGTGTTGGATTCTGAAAATCTTCTGCTCTGGCTCCAAAGGCACCAGCAATAGCCAAACCTATCGTAGAACCGGCAATGGCTCCCCAGCGACGAGTATTCTTCTCTTTACGAAGAGCCTCTACCTGCATGGTTTTAGAATTGAGAACCTTAAGCTGTCCTTGATCTATTTTTATATTTTGTTGCTGTAATATGGTTTGTGCATACAAAGCCGGATTAGCTGAACGAAGTTTGAGTAATTTTTTATCCGTAGGTAAACTCTTTACCCCGTACTGTTGCAATAACGCATCAAGTTCTTGTTCCGCTTGTCTTTGTTGTGAAGCTGTAATCTGACCGGTTACCAGACCGCTGGTTACACTGATCGTGGTTGAAGCAATTATTCTACTATTTTTAGCAACTGATTTTGCCCCATTGATAGTTGTTTGTCCTATATCACTCCATGTTATATTTTTTGCTTTATCAACCAGGCCGCTCCAAGAAATATTTTGACCAAAGTTAGACAAGGTCTCTCTTAAACCGTGTTCACTGATTTGTCCTGCCAATCCGGTTACGGCACTCACACCTTGTTCAACCAAAGCATCTGCACCGAAACCTACCGAAACTGCAGTTAAAACACCCGAAGCGACCAAACTGACTGCCTCTTTTCGATTTTCTTTAGAGCGAAAATATTGACCATAAGTTTTATAAGGAAATTCCTTTCCCTCGCTTAAAGCTTTTTGTTTCTTTTCTTCAAATTGAGCTTTATTCTTTTTCACGTTTTGGCATAGCTTTACTCCGGAATATATCGCTAATCCGGCAACACCCGTAGTTAAACCGATTGTTGCAGTTGTTGCTATTTGTTTTGCAAGCGGATATAATTTAGGATATTTTTCAGTTACTTTTTTATCCCAAGCTTTTATCTTTCCCCATATATTTTTAGCCTTGGTTTTAACCGCCATACGTTTAGCAACTTTAACAATATTGGCACTGCGAATACAAACAACGCTGGCTACGGCAGATTTTAAGACATCTTTACGAGAAAAAGTATCCTTGTTAAATTCTGCTTTTGCGGTACTTATAGCCTCTCTAAACCGATTGAAAAGATTAATTTTTGTCCCCAAAATACTCAAATGATTTTTAGAAGCTTTGATATCTTCTTCTTTTACCTTGCTTTCCGGATTACGTTCCGCTTCTCCTATTAAATAGGAAAGAGCAACTAAATCATCACCATCAACTTTTTCTTTTTTTCCTGCATGAGAAATTACTTCAAAAACTTCTGGTTTAATAGGTTTGTTGAATTTATTACATCCTTTACAAATTCTTGCAGCTTCTGACAGGCTCAGCTCTTCACCACTGGCAATTTTTTCTTCTGCTGCTTGTATTTCTTCTTCAGTCGCAGCTTCAATATGAGCTTCCGGATTAACGAGTTTTTCGGCGGTTTGTAAATCTTTTTCGGTCACTTGCGGTAAATTGCCATTTTCAGCAATAAACAGTTGTTGTTGATATACTCCCCAAAGTTGGTTAGATGTTTCTTCTAAAACATCATTTAACATGGTAATATATGCCAGTTTATTAGCATTTTTGTCTTCGCCGGGAGCTTTTTTAGACAACTTCTGTAGCGCTTCAATCCTTGCCATTTCCATTATTTCTTCGTATTCTTCTCTATTCAACGAAGAAAAAAAGCCCTGCCATCTTTCAAATCCGGCGGTAATCACATATTTTTTGTTGCCGTTTTCATCTTCTTTTACACTTATCGGAGATATAGTTTCGGTTTGTTTATCCCAAGCTTCGGCATTGGCAGTAACATCGGTGTTTTCATCTAAATCATCAAGACCATTTTCTTTATCAAACAACAAAACTGCCGCTGCAATTTTACTATCTCTTTCTTCATCATCTTGAAGTTTTTCGGCGGTCTTAAGAACTTTAATGCAATCATCGTATTCTACGGCAGCTTCGGGTGTAAGATTATCCCAATTAATTTCATTAACCTTCTTTTGAGCATATGCCTCTATTTTTTC
The DNA here is from genome assembly GCA_017465405.1 of Alphaproteobacteria bacterium. Taxonomy (GTDB): domain Bacteria; phylum Pseudomonadota; class Alphaproteobacteria; order RF32; family CAG-239; genus JAFUYI01. The sequence continues at coordinate 27,781 of JAFTWG010000003.1, read as the reverse complement.
TAATCCATCCAGTGCTGCAGCTTTTTGTGTTATTTCAGCCCTATCTCCACCAGATAGAGTCTCTGCCATCAACTCTTCTAATATCTTTTGTTTTGCTTCACTGACTTTTAGCCCCAAAGCCCCGTCTATGGCATAATTTAGAAGGTAAGAATAAATCTCGGATAAATTACCGGCGGTTTCAATATTTTCCAACGAGTTCAGGACCTTTTCTACTTCTTTATCTTCCATAAATATTCTCCGTAGCATAGTAGTTGCATTGTATCTGATAATAATACGTTAAAGTTTAAATTTAGTCAATAATGTTTTGTCGTTTTTGTCAAATAAATATTGGTAAATTTCATAATTATTATTGAAATTCGATTTATATAATTAATATCTGAAACGATCATGAGGAGGTCGGCGATATTTTCGAGATTTATGATGATGGTGCTCATCATCGTAATATTCCCACAATAGTCCTCCTACCGCAACTCCAGAACCGAAAATAAGAGCATTTTCAAGATTTGTGTTATTAGGTTCTTGTCTTGGTTTGCGATAATAGTATATATCATCATTTGATACATCTGATTTCGTTTTTGAAGATGAAGAATTCTTTATGTACACATCAGAAGTTTCATCTGATTGTTTAGTTACTGTTGTTGTGGTGGTTGTCGTTGTAGTTACTATTGTTTCTGCAAAAACATCTGCACAGAAAAAAAGTATAAATAAAAAAACTGTAAAAAAATTTTTTGGACTCATATTTACCTCTCTTTTTTAAGATAAATGTTCATACAATACTTTACAACCTAAAAAAATCATAATCAATCCGGCTAAAATTTGCAAATATTTTGTAGGAAATTTTTGAAAACAACAAGTTGATAAAAATGCAAAAAAAGAACAAACAAAACAAACCATCCCGATAACCAACGCCGAAATAAAAATATTTATTGGCATAAAATATAATGTAACACCCGCAACACAAGCATCAATACTTGTTGCAACACCTATCATAAGCAGTGTCGAAAAACTCAAAATTTCATAATGTTTGTCGTTATCTTTTTTCTCTCTTAAAGCATCAACAATTACATTTATTCCTAATGCAAGAAAAACACCAAAAGCTAACCAATGGTCAAATGTTTCAATATATTTATAAATTGATTTGGTTGCAAACCAACCGATAATCGGAAATAAAAACTGTCCTACACCTGTAGCCAAACTTAATAAAATCGCATTTTTGATAATATTTTTCTTAAAAATAAGTCCATAAGAAAAAGCTGCAGCAGAAGCATCGGCAGAAAGAGCAAAAGCTAAAAGAACAACACCAAACATTGATATTCCTCATAGAGATTAACAATGCTGGTGTTGTATATAAAATAAAAAGTAAAATCAAGTTTTAATTTGAAATACTTATATTGTGAGCTTCCGGTCGACCTTGTTTATCCGGAATAATATCAAATGAAACTTCTTGACCTTCACTGATGTAATCTAAGCCGGATTTTTGAATTGCCGTTATATGAACAAAAATATCCTTTTCCGTGTTAGGAGCTTTGATAAATCCGTAACCTTTTTTATTATTAAACCATTTTACCGTACCATTTAGCATTTTAGTTCCCTTTGCAAAAAATTAAACCACGTCAATTATGTTCGACGTTTTTTATTTATGAGCATAGTTTAACTTTTCAAGGGTTATAAATTTATTTTTTCATATTTTTTATTTTTTCAGCCAGCTTTTTGGCATTATTAATAATTTCTTTTTCTCCGGCAACTTTTCCGTTCTCCATAATCAAGCGACCATCGCAAATTACATCACAAATGCACGAACTGTCAGCGGAATATACCATATTGGAAATTATGTTGTAGTTTGGAGTTAGAAAGACATTATCTAAATCGACTAAAAGACAATCGGCTAAACAACCTTCTTTTATTTCTCCGGCATTAAGACCAAAAGCTTTTGCTCCGTTTATTGTTGCAACTTTATAGATATCATCGGCCTTTCCGCCCAACGCCGAATTAGATTCTGCTTTGGCAGCAAGAGAACAAAATTTTATAGAATCTAACATATTCAAATTATTGTTAGAGCTTGCGCCATCAGTTCCCAATGTTATATTTTCAGGCATTATTTTATACATTTTTTCAAACATAAACATACCGGAATTGAGCTTTAAATTAGAAATCGGATTAGTTGAAATATAACAACCTCGTTTTTTGATAATTTCAATATCTTCATCAGATAAATGTACTGCGTGTGCCAGAATAGTTTTTGGAGTTAATAAACCTAAACTGTCTAATTTTGCAACCGGTGACATTCCCCACTTTGCAAAACAATCATCAACTTCCTGTTTTGTTTCGGAAACATGAATTTGCATAAACCAACCTTGTTTTTCGGCTGTTTCTTTTGCAAACTTAAATAATTCGTCAGAAACGGTGTAAACAGCGTGACATGACAAACATTTTCTAATCCTTTGCGGGCAAGGATTAGAAAATTCGATAAAATTTGCCGTATCAATCTTTTTTTGTTCAAATTTTTGCTCATCAAACAAATCCATCTCAACTCGCGAGATTGCCGCTCTAATTCCCATATCGGCAACGGCTTGTATGGTCTGTTCTCCAAAAAAGTACATATCAGCAAAAAATACCGTGCCGGATTTTATCATTTCGAGAATCGCCAAACGACTGGCAATCGCAATATCTTCTTCGGTCAGTTGGTCTTCAATCGGCCATATATCTTCATTAAGCCATTCAAAAAGAGGCTTATCATCGCCGAATCCTCGCAATATGGACATTGCCGCATGGTTATGTGTGTTGTAAAAAGCCGGTAAGATTGCCTTATTACTGCCATCTACTATTTTGTCAGCCTCAACCTTCATATTTGGGGCTATACGAGAAAATTTGTTATCTTCGATAAAAACATCGGTTGTTTGATTATTGTGCAAAACATTTTTTATTAAAATTGACATCTTTTTTTCCTAATTTATGCTATAAGTTATGAACTAACTTAAAACAGATTGAGCAAATATGGAAGACAAAATTTTAGAACAACGCTTTATTGATATTGAAATCAATTTGGCTAATCAAGAAAAAATGCTTGAAGAGCTAAATTCGGTGGTAATTGAACAAGGAAAACTTATCGATATTTTGCGTAAACAAAATAAAATGCTTTTTGAAGCCTTGAAGGAAGATACAGTTAAACCGCTGAGCGAAGAAACTCGTCCTCCTCATTATTGATTTTTTGATTTATGAGTTTATATTATAATAAAATACTTATTTGAAGGAGAAAAACTATGAGCGATGAAAAACAATGGGTATGTACCGTATGCGGATATGTTTATGACGAAGAAATTCCGTTTGAAGAATTGCCTGAAGATTGGGTATGTCCTGTTTGCGGTGTAGGAAAAGACTTTTTTGAACAAAATTAGTCTGCTGTTCTGGCAACAGTTAAGACATCTATGGACTTAGCTCCGGCTTTTTTCAATACCGAAGCACATTCTTTTATTGTCGAACCGGTGGTTAAAACATCATCGATAAGAATTATTCTCTTGCCTTTGATGTTTTCCGGATTTTTTACACTGAACGCATTTTTTACGTTATTAACCCGTTGGCGACCGGAAAATTCTACTTGCGGACGGGTTTTCTTGTGTCGTATCAAAGAAAATCTGTCAACAGGAATGCCAACCATTTTGCTCAATTTATCTGCTAATATTACCGATTGATTATATTTACGTTTAATTAAACGGGAATAATGTAACGGAACCGGAACTATAATGTCTGCACCTTGTGAAAAAATATCTTTTCCGGCAATTTTCAACATAGCTGCCAAAAGTGTTGCATTTTCAGTCTTGTCAAAAAACTTAAAACCTAAAATCAAATTTTTGTTGCTGTTATCATAAACAAATGCAGATCTCATCATTCTGAAAAAATGTCTTTTCTTTCCGGCACAGGATGCGCATAACATTTTTCCGTCAGCAGTTAACTCATTGATTGGATGGCCGCATTTGTAACAATAGGGAGGAGTTATAAAGTTTATCTCTTCAACACATTTATCACATAAATATCCATCTTCAAATAAACTTTTTCCACATTTTAAGCAACGACGAGGAAAAATAAAATTAAGCAATTTCTCAAAAATTTCAAAAAACATTATTTAATCAGATTCTTCAATTCTTCATGTATTTGATTAATGTTGTCAACAACGACTATTCCGGCATCGGTCATGGTTTTCCTTTTATCTTCTGCCGTAATCCTTCCTCTGGTAATAATGTCTCCGGCATAACCTACGTGTCGGCGAAAAGTAAGATTATTACCGGCAATAAAACTTATAATCGGTTTTTTATTTTTTTGTTGAGCATACCATTCCGCACCTTGCTCTTCAAACATTCCTCCCATTTGTCCGACCATGACGATAGCATCCGTATTTTCATCTTCATGAAACAGTTTTAAGACATCAATGAAATTTATACCGATAACCATATCATCACCGATACCGACAACAGTTGATTGTCCCTCTCCGGCACGACGTGTTTCAAGAACAGCTTCATAGGTTAAAGTTGAAGAGCGTGAAACAATACCTATTCGTCCTTTGTTATGGATATTTTCCGGAAATATACCTAAACGAGCTTCATCAGGTGTTATTATTCCCGGTGTATTCGGACCGACAAATTTTATATCATTACCTTTTAATATGTTTTTGACCTCTAACATATCTTTCACCGGCACACTATCGGAAATACAAACAATAAGCTTTAATCCGGCTTCAACAGATTCTCTTACGGCTGATTTGACTGAACGAGCAGGAACAAATAATACCGTCGCTTCCGCTCCCGTAGTTGCTACCGCCTCTTTTACACTATCAAAAACCGGAACTCCTAAATGGGTTATTCCTCCTTTTCCGGGGGTAACACCGGCAACGACATTTGTACCATAATCTATTGAACGTTTGACATGGAAGGACGCTTGTGTTCCGGTAATACCCTGAATCAAAACTTTTGTACTTTTATCGGCAAGAATTGACATTATTCATTTTCCTCCACCGCTTTTATAATTTTTGAAACGGCATCTTCCATGTTATCAGCCATAATCAGCGGAAGTTTTGCCTGCTCAAGGATATTTTCGGCATCATCGCGGTTAGTCCCCTCAAACCTAACCACGAGAGGTATATTCATTCCTACTTCGGCTGCGGCATCAATAATTCCGTCAGCAATCAAATCGCACCGCAAAAAACCACCCAAAATGTAAATAATAATACCTTCAACTTTTGGGTTGGTAGCAATAAGTTTGATTCCGGCAGCTATTTTATCTCTATCAACGCTTCCTTTTACGTTTAGTGAGCAGGCTATTGCATTATCCCCCTGCTTTAAAGTATCAACCATTGCCAAAGCGAGTCCCGAGCCATTAACAATACATCCTATATTTCCGTCATACTCACTATATGCAAAACCATATTTTAGAGCTTTTAATTCTCTTTCCTCTATTTCATAGTCATCTCTTAAACGTTCTAATTCCGGATGACGGGATAAACCTCGGTTATCAATTCTTATTTTTGCATCAAGAGCAACAATTTCGTTGTTTTTTAATACTCCGGCCGGATTTATCTCAATCATTAAAGCATCATTTGAAACAAAAGTTTTAAACATTCCTCTTATAAACTTATGAAAACTTTCGGCACTTTTATTTTGAAGCTTTAAAAAATTTGTCAGTTGGCTGGTTTGGGAATGTGTAGGACCATTTAGGTCTATCGGTATGCGAAGTATTTTATCCGGTCTGTTTGCAACAATATCGGCAATATCTTCATCTTTTGTATTGGCGGCCAATAACACGATGGAAGAATTTGTCCTGTCAATAGCCATTCCGACATAAAAAGTATGACTGACTTTGTTAAAAGCTTCGACATATATGCGACTAACCAATTTTCCTTTAGCTGATGTTTGAGAGGTTACCAAGGTTGAACCCAACATCTCTTCAGCATTAGAATATATATCTTTTAGACTGTCAATTATTCTGATACCGCCATTTGTGCCGGCTTTATTTTCAATAAAACGCCCCAATCTTCTGGCGCCGGAGTGAATTTGGGCTTTTAATACCCATGGACCTCGAGCAGAAACTTCTTTAGCAACTTTACGTGCTTCTGCCGGAGTATAGGCAACTCTCCCTTTCGGAATTTTAATTCCGTTTGAACTTAAAATCTTTTTTGCCTGATACTCATGAATATCCATATATTTTCTCTTAATTTAGTTTTGTGCGTAAAACTTAATTTTTTCGACCATCGCATTTAAGCCGTTACGACGACTGGGTGATAAATGTTCTTCCAATCCCATTTTAGCAAAAATATCTTCAACTTCAATATCTTTAATTTGACTTTGGGGATGATGGTTAAAAATACTTAAAACAACATAAATCAGCCCTTTAACAATAGCCGCATCACTGTCGCCATCAAAATAAATATCATTCTTATCTGTCATATGAGGAACTAACCAAACTTGGGACTGGCAACCGACAACTTTCCACTCTTCTGTTTTATATTTATCATCAAGGAAAGTAAGCTTATTTCCTAAATCAATCAAATAGCGATATTTATCTTCCCAATCTTCTAAAATCTCAAAATTTTCAATCAATTCTTCTATTTGCATCTCTTATCCTTTTATTTTTTATAACTCTTACCATTAATATAAATAAAGGTCTATTGTTTTATTAAAATATTTGACTCATTTTATACCTAAATATATACTGCTCTTTGTTTTTATTAATGTTTTTGCAAAAGTTTATAAAATGAAAGTATCTATTCGCTGTTTGGAAAAAAAACTCAGTCAAATTTTACCTTTGGCTGAAGCATATCAACGTTCATATAATAAATTGTCACAAGGATATAAAAGTCCTGAAGAAATGGCTCTATATACTAAGGGTTATTTTTTAAAAAAATTATGGAAAATGGCGGAAGATAAAGACTCTGTCGTCGCAGTGCTCAATATCAATGACAGACCTTGCGGGTTTGTCAGATATTCGGCCATTCCGGAATATTACACTTGTCCGGTAAACGGACAAAGTCGTGATTTGGAAAAAGGAATGTTAGACGGATTTGAATTTGCATGGTACAGAAAGGTTAATTTTGAGAGAGATGTACCGTTAAACAATAAAACATTAATAGTAAACCAAATTTATTTAGATCCGAAAATTCAACGGTGCGGATTAGGAACTTATTTATTGAGCAAAACTATCCCTGAATTAAAAAAACAAGGTTATGAAAGTTTAATAATTGAGTATAATGCTCATAATGAAAATGCCGAAAAATTTTATAAAGGAATCGGATTTAGAGCTTTTGCCAAAACTCAAGATTTTGACCATATAATAAAAAAAGACGGACAAACAACTTTTTGTATCAGTGATGTTGCCATTGCTCACACTACCATTGACAACGCCATTAGCTGCATGCGAGACAAACAATTAAGTAAAACCTATATAACTATGGTACAACAAAAAAATGGACAATCTTATTAAAAATATTATCGAAATGATGAAAATAAAAAGTATTTCCGGCAATTTAACGGAAATAAATATGGTATTTGATCTGATTGAAAAATTATATGTGAAGCAAGGTGTCATTATTCACAGATACAATTTTGAAAATGCCTCTCCGGTTATGTTGCTGTCTAATTGCGATGACTTAAATTTTGATGTTATTACAATAGGTCATATTGATGTTGTACCGGCAAAAGATAATATGTTCAATCCACGAATCGAAGATAATAAAATATACGGTCGCGGCGGCTTAGACATGAAAGCATCTGTTGCCGTATGTTTGGAAACTTTGCTTTATACTTTAGGAAAAAATATTAAATTCGGAGTTCTCATCACTTCTGATGAAGAAACAAGTTCCGGTGGCATGAAAGCTTTGCAAAAAGAAAACAAAATAAATGCAAAGATTGTTTTGGATACGGATTCCGGTGATTTAACACATCTCACCGAGAAATATAAGCATCCGGTCAGCATTTCGATAACCGCAAAAGGAGAAAATGCGCATAGCTCTCAACCTTGGAACGGAGTTAATGCCGTTAATAATTTAATAAACTGCATAAACGAACTGGAACAACTGTTTCCTCGTTTCGAAAAGGGAACCCCTCCTCAAAACACTTGGGTAGATACTATGGTTGTTACCGCAATTAATTCTCCTGCAACTTATAATGTTGTTCCGGCAGAAGCAGTTGCAAGAGTTAATTTTCGCCTTACTGAAACAACTCCTCTTGAAAAACTGAAAAATATTTTAGAAACAGTTACTGTTAAAAACAATTGCAGCTACGAAATATTGCTCTCAAGTTGCGGAGTTTATATGAATGCAGACAATCCTTATATAAAACAATACCTATCTGTCGCCGAAACAGTTATTAATTCTAAAATAGAAATATCAACTTCTTGCGGAGCGACAGATTCCAGAATGTTTGCCGACAAAGATGCGGTTATCATAATGCACAGTATTAACGGCAAAGATTTGCACGGAGATAATGAATATGCAGAAATAGATTCTATTTTCGCATTAAGGGATATTCAAAAAGCATTTATTGACAGTTTGCTTTAAAACATTTCTAAAATTGCTTTTGCTTCTTCAGTTAAACGTTCAGGAGTCCATGCCGGTTCCCAAACCAATGTGACTTTTGCAATTCCTACACCATCAAGGGCAGCAAGAGCTGCGGCTGCTTGTCCGGGTAAAATTCCGGCTACCGGACAGGTAGGGGCAGTCAATGTCATATCAACATCAACATTGCCGCTTTCATATTGACGAATATCATAAACGAGACCTAAATCGTATATGTTTATCATAATTTCCGGATCACAAACAGTTCTCAATGCTTCTATAAGTTGCTCTCGAGTAGCCTTATTTTCCGGATTTTCTAACGGTTCACCTTCGCTTACCGAAAAATCGTCAACGGGAACTTGTGAAGCCATCGCTTGTAACAATCCTGCTTCGGCATCTGTAATGTTTTTTTCTTCGCTCATTTTTACCTACTGCAACAATATCAATAAAACTACGGAAAGCAACAATATACCAATACCAACAAAATTGCAACGGGGATACTGCTCACTTTTTCTAAATTTGTAATAAAATATATTCCATATTATAATCCATATCGGATACATGGCAATAACCGCTCCTACATAAGCAGGATTTTGGGCATAATACATTGCGGAATTTTTAAATATATTTGAAGTTATGCTAAAAAATATAACCACAAAACCGCCAACAATATATTTCGGAATAAATATTTCATGCCAATCATTTTTACGAACAAAGGTTACGATATTCGGCAACCCCGAGAAAAAAGCAGTCATCATACAATAATAGAAAATAGCTGAAGTTAAATCCGTTGAGGCTCCGTAAGTAGTAGTAATTTTGTTATTTGCGTCTATCAGAACAGATAAAAGCAATGCGGGTAACAATTCAAAAAAAGCTTCTTTGCTGATTTTACTCTTATTTATTAGCATTAACGAATATGCTGAAGCTATCAGGCAAACAATAATCCCTAATGAGCGAATCGGAGTATCAATCATTTGTAATAATTGTGTAGGTTTTATGAGCAACCAAAATATAAATGTCATAACAACCGAATATGGTTTGATAGAAGCGGTTATTTCTCCTCCATACTTACGAGAACATAAAAATGTTTTTTTGTCGTTATATGCTACCATTAATCCTTGAATAATTACAAAAAGCCAAAATAAAGGATTGGTCGGCACTGCAAAAAACGGAATAAATGGCAAGAGTATTAAACTTTGAACAATTCCACGATACGTCATCATCAGTGATGAAGGCATTTTAAATATTTGATTGGCATATATCATACCGGCCATCAACATTCCGCTAAACAGAGCCAGTAACCACCACAGATTTTCCATTTTATATCCTAAAAAAATGTCTGTACTTTTTTGAGAGCCTCGACAAATCGGTCAATGTCTTCATGATTGGTGTACAACCCTAAAGAAGCTCTGGCCAAAGAAGTATACCCCATACGATTTACAACCGGTTGAGCACAATGATGACCGGTACGAATTGCAATTCCTTCCTTGTTCAAAATAAAAGCCACATCCTGCGGATGAATGTCACCTAAAGCAAAAGAAAATACCCCGCCTTTTTCTTCTGCAGTTCCGACTATCTTTAAATTTTTTATTTCGCTAAAGCGATTATTGGCATATTGAATCAGCTCTTTTTCATGAGCCTCTATGTTATCCATACCCAACTTTTGTACATATTCTATAGCAGCTCCCAGTCCGATTGCTTGCACAATAGCCGGCGTTCCCGCTTCAAAACGAGAAGACGGCATTGAGTATAATGTGCGTTCATAGGTAACATCTTCAACCATATCTCCGCCAAATTGATAAGGAGGCATTTTTTCCAATAAATCATATTTGGCATATAAACAGCCTATTCCTGTCGGTCCGTATAATTTATGTCCGGAAAAAGCCAAAAAATCGCAATTTATATCTTGAACATCGGTTTTTGTGTGAACAATGGATTGGCAGGCATCAACCAAACATAGAGCTCCTGCTAAATGTGCCGCTTGTACAATTTCCTTAACCGGAAAAACTGTTCCCAAAACATTTGACATCGCCGTAACACCGACGATTTTAACTTTAGGATTTAGTGCTTTATAAAAACTTTCTGCATCAAAACTTCCGTCATCGTGGATTTTGAAAAATTTTAATGTACAACCGGTTTTATCTCGAACATTTTGCCAAGGTACAATATTGGCATGGTGTTCTGCTTCCGAAAGTAAAATTTCATCACCTGCTTTGAGGTTATTAAGTCCCCAAGAAGATGCAACCAAATTTATGGCTTCTGTCGCAGAACGAGTAAAAACTATTTCATTATCTTGTCTGGCATTAACAAAATTTTTGATTATTGTACGAGCTTTTTCATATTCGGCTGTTGCTTGTTCAGAAAAATAATAACTTCCTCTATGAACATTTGCATAGTCATATATGTATGTGTGTACAATTTTATCAATCACTTCTTGAGGTTTTTGCGCTGAAGCGGCCGTATCAAGAAATGTATTGATTTTACCGTTTACTTTCAAAGCCAAATTAGGAAAATCCAATCTGATTTTTTCTATATCATACATTTGCACGAATCCACTCTTTTATATCTTCATCGTCTATCTTATCGATAACATCTGTCAGATACGCATCTATTAAAATTTGTTTTGCTTCTTCTTCTCCGATACCACGAGAACGCATATAAAACAACTGTTCTTTATCAAGTTCTCCGCAGGCCGCACCATGCGAACATTTTACATTATCGGCATAAATTTCCAATTCAGGTTTTACATCTATTTCTGCCGTATCACTTAATAACAATGCTCTATGCTGTTGGAAACCTTCAGTTTCTTGGGCATTTTTTGAAATTGCTATTTTTCCCTGAAAAACACCTCTGGCTTCACCACCTACAACACCTTTTACCAACTGAGAAGATGTTGTTTTTTCAGAAAGATGTGCGATATCGGTTGTGGTATCTATCGTTGCCCAACCATTCATAATATAGGCTGCATTAACCTCGGCATTTGCATTTTCTTGCAAAAGTTCAACTTTAGTTTCGTTTCGAGCTAAATTTGCTCCTTTTTGCAAACAAAAACTTTTATATTTAGCTCCATCCTTTACAACTGCATGATTAAGTGCAATATGAACGGATTTATATGCTTCTTCTTGAAACTTATAGTGTTTTACTTCTGCTTTTGGAGATAGGTAAAACTCATTTACTATATTATTAAAGTATCTGTCTTTATCTGCTCCGGTATGCTTATAATACTCCACTACCACCGCAGAAGAATTGTTTTCAGCAACAATTATATTGTGAATGTGGCTGACTAAATTATGTTTGGTTGAAGTATGATAAACAATCATTATCGGTTTTGCCAGTTTTACATTTCTTTCTATTGAAATAAAAACCCCTTCTTCCAAATATGCCGTATTTAAAGCGGCAAACGGATATTTTTTCAACTCAATATATTTTCCGACATAATTTCGTGCTTCTCCCTCAACAATGGCCTGCATTAGGGTCATCACTTCAACGCCAAGCGGAAGAGCCGGATATAAGGGAACAAATTTTCCGTTATTAAAATGAATTTGATGTGCTTCAAAAGGTATATCAACATATAGGTTCAAGTGATTTCCGCAGCAACAGCTACCACCGCAACCGCAAGAATGCTCGGATTGATCACAATCAGAACAACCGCAGTCTTCATTGTCCTCATAAACACCTTCAAGTTCTTCTATAAATTTAGATGGAGAATAAACAAAATCATCACAGCGCAAATCGTGTAATTTTGTATATTTCCAAGCCTCGGTTTTTGCTCCCGGTAAAGTAAATATATTCCTTCCCTCTTCTCGCAAAGCTTCCAGCCAAGGAATATTTTGACCGAAAAGTTCTATATTCTCTAATAGTCCGACCATTATTTTTCTTTCACATACGAAGCATAACCATTGGCTTCTATTTCTTCCGATAAACTCTTATTTCCTGACTTAACAATATGTCCGTCTGCAAAAACATGCACAAAATCAGGCTCAATATAATTGAGAAGTTTTTGATAGTGAGTAATTATCAACAAGGAACGTTTGCCGTCCAACATATTATTTACACTATTTGAAACAACCTTTATTGCATCAATATCAAGTCCGGAATCTGCTTCGTCCAAAATTGCAAAACATGGTTTTAGTACAGACATTTGCAATGCTTCAAGCCTTTTCTTTTCTCCTCCGGAGAAACCAACGTTTACTGCTCTTTTCAGCATTTCATTATCAATCCCGAGTTTTTTAGCTTCTTCTCGAAGCATTTTCAAAAATTCCATCGTATCAAGCTCGGGTTCATTATTATGCTGACGCAAGGCATTTACAGCATGTTTCAAAAAACTGTTTACGGGAACACCGGGAATTTCTACCGGATATTGCATAATTAAGAACATTCCCTCTCTTGCCCGCTCCTCAACAGACATAGAAATCAAATCTTTTCCTTTGAATTTGATACTTCCCGATGTGATTTCATATCCGGGTTTTCCGCTTAAAACATAGGATAAAGTGGATTTTCCGGCACCGTTAGGTCCCATTATGGCATGAACTTCACCTTCATTTATCGTCAAATTAAAGTCTTTGATAATTTCCTTATTGCCGACACGTGCACATAAATCTTCAATTTCAAGTAAAGGGGTAATCATTATTTTTTGCTCTCCCATTCATCTAAACGTTTTTTTATTTTCATAATTTTTGCTGTTTTATATTCTTCAACTTGTTCATGAATTTGATAACAATGTTTTAATTGCTCCAACATAATCTCAACATCTGCCGTTTCTTCAATAAGTTCGGCAATGTTATTTTTTTTACGATTTACATTTTTCAGAATTTCTTTGGTTAACTCGCTCATTTCCTCAATTACTTGAAGCATTTGAGCATCTTTTCCCCAAACTTTTAGCGCCCTTTTTAATGTATCCATTATCCTACACTCCCCTCTAAACTTATGTTTATGAGCTTTGCTGCTTCAATAGCAAATTCCATCGGAAGATGCTGCATAACTTCTTTACAAAAACCACTCACAATTAAACTTACGGCATCTTCTTCACTTATGCCTCTGCTTCGACAATAGAACAATTGTTCATCACTTATCTTTGAAGTAGTAGCCTCATGTTCAAGCTGTGCTGTTTTATTTCTGTTTTCGATGTATGGTATTGTATGTGAACCGCAATCAGAGCCGATTAATAAGCTATCGCATTGAGAGTAATTACGGGCATTGTCGGCGCTCGGAGCGATTTTCACCAATCCTCGATATGTTTGGTCAGATTTTCCGGCAGAAATACCTTTTGATATAATGCGAGACGATGTATTTTTGCCGATATGTATCATTTTTGTACCGGTATCAGCTTGTTGATAATTATTAGTCAAAGCAACTGAATAAAACTCTCCGACAGAATTGTCACCTTGCAAAACACAACTGGGATACTTCCAAGTTACTGCCGAACCTGTTTCTACCTGCGTCCATGAAACTTTTGAGTTTCTCCCGCGACACGCAGCTCTTTTGGTAACAAAATTATAAACCCCGCCTTTTCCTTCTTTATCTCCGGGATACCAGTTTTGGACCGTAGAATATTTAACTTCGGCATCGTCTAAAACTACAATTTCAACGATTGCTGCGTGAAGTTGATTTTCATCTCTTTGAGGAGCCGTACAACCTTCCAAATATGAAACATAACTCCCTTCATCTGCTACTATCAAAGTACGTTCAAATTGTCCGGTGTTTTTGGCATTAATTCTGAAATATGTTGATAATTCCATCGGGCAACGTACACCTTTAGGGATATATACAAAAGAGCCATCGGTAAATACCGCAGAATTTAAGCAAGCAAAAAAGTTATCAGTATAAGGAACAACCGAACCCAAATATTTGCGAACCAAATCCGGATGTTCTTTTATTGCTTCGGATATAGAGCAAAAAATAACTCCTTTTTCTGCCAATTTAGCTCTATAAGTTGTGGCAACAGATACACTGTCAAAAACAGCATCAACAGCAACAACTCCTGCCAAAACTTCCTGTTCTTTAAGAGGAATTCCCAGCTTGTCATAGGTTTTGAGCAGTTCAGGATTAACTTCGTCTAAACTTTTGGGAGCAACTTTTTGTTTAGGAGCCGAATAATAATATAAATCCTGATAATCTATTTTATCGTAGGACAGTTTAGCCCATTCCGGCTCTTTCATCGACTGCCAAAACTCAAAAGCTTTTAATCTACTTTCCAACAGCCACTCCGGCTCACCTTTTTTCTGCGAAATAAAACGAATTATATCCGCATTCAGCCCTTTTGGAGCTGTATCGGAATCAATATCGGTAACAAAACCGTATTTATATTTATCACCGCTATCTTCAATAATTTGTTTTATATCTGCGTTTTTACTCATTTTTATCTCGTTTAATATACTTTGATTCAATGCCCGCAATTTACTTTTTTTTGCTCAAAAATGCAAGTTAATATTTAGAAATAAAGAAAAATTTAAACATATATGTTTTAAACTTATAATAAATATTTGAAAGGTTGGAATTTTGCGCATTTTAGTAACATTGTTGTTAACTTTAGTTCTTAATGCCTGCGGCTCATTATGGGGAGAACCTCCGTCCGAGATAGAAGTCGGACGAGGCGATACGCTGTACAGCATTTCCAAACGTTACGACTATCAACTTAGAGATTTGATTGACACTAACAACCTAAAACCGCCATACACCTTGAAAGTAGGACAAATTCTTATCGCTCCGGCAACCAATTATCATACCGTAAAAAAAGGTGACACGTTATACAGCATATCAAGGCAGTATGGTGTTGAAGTAAAAACCATCGCCGATAACAACGGACTAGACTATCCGTATACTTTGGTTATCGGGCAAAAACTTGTCGTCAGAGGAAAAAACAAGACAACTCTGGCATCAAATTATAGCCCACCTAAACCTAATACATCTGTATCCCAAAACAGTCAAAGAAATACGACGAAAGCAAAAAAAACGGCAACTCGCCGACCAACGTCAAAACCTACCAAAATATCAAAATATCGAAAAACAAAATTTTTATGGCCGGTTAAAGGAACTATTGTTTCAAAATATGGCGCTATCGGAAAGGGAAGAGCCAATGACGGTATAAATATTAAAGCTCCCAGAGGAACATCGGTAAAAGCCGCTGACAAAGGAATGGTTGCTTATTCGGGCAACGAGTTAAAAGGATTTGGTAATTTGATTTTAATTCGTCACGACGACGGATGGATAACCGCTTATGCTCATAATGAAAAACTGTTAGTCAAAAAAGGACAACGTGTTGAAAGAGGCGAAAAAATCGCAACTGTCGGTTCTACCGGCGGTACAAATACTCCGCAACTTCATTTTGAAATCCGAGCCGGAAAAAATCCGGTAAATCCGGTTAATTATCTACAATAAAAGCATTTTCTTGTTGAATATTTTTCTTTTAAATATTGTTATCTGTGGATAATGGTGTATATTCGAGCCTAGTTTATTAGTTTTTAAGGAGAAAAATATGTTTATTAGTGACGCTTTTGCACAAACAGCCGGAGCTGCTGCAGCTAACTCAACAACAGGTATGATTGTGCAGTTGGTACTTATATTTGTTATTTTCTATTTTATCTTGATCCGTCCGCAACAAAAGAAAATTCGTGAACATGAAGCTATGTTAAATGCTATCAAGAAAGGCGATAAAGTCATTACCGGTGGCGGAATTTACGGCATTGTTGAAAAAGCAACCGAAGATAAATTAGATGTTAAAATTGCCGAAGGTATAACTGTCGTTGTTCATCGTGCAACCGTTCGTGATGTTGTTGATGAAAAAGTGACTATGCCCGTTGCTAAAACAGAAAAAGTTTCTAAAAACAAGAAAAAATAAGAGGACATTTTCTATGTATAAATTATCCAGTACAAGAATTGGTATTATTTTGGCTATTTGTTTAGCCGGAATATTTTTTGCCGTACCAAACTTTTTGGGCGGCAAAGTAAATTTACCGACATGGTGGAAGCCTGTTAACTTGGGGCTTGACTTGCAAGGCGGTTCCAGCCTTTTGTTGGAAGTAAAAATTGATGACGTTGTGAAAGAAAGAATGGCAATGATTGAAGATGATGTTCGTCAATCTTTGCGTGAAAATAAAATTCGTTATCAAAATTTAAATGCAGGTAATGACAGCGTTAAAGTTAAAATTGATAACTTTAATGCTCGTTCTAAAGCTGTAGCATTGTTCAAAAAAATGGATGCAGATTATAATGTTGTCGATAACAATGGTGTAATCGAAATTTCATACACAGAACAAGCTATGACTAATTTAAAAATCAAAGTTGTTGACCAATCTATCGAAATTGTTCGTCGTCGTATTGATGCTGCCGGAACAAAAGAACCTTCTATCCAAAGAGAAGGCGCTGACCGCATAGCTGTTCAACTTCCGGGAGAACAAAATCCGGAATATGTGAAAGCATTGTTAGGTAAAACTGCAAAAATGTCTTTTAATATGGTTGATAGCCGTACAACTGCCGCAGATGCCCGCAGAGGTAAATTGAACAGTGCTTCAAGAGTAATCAGCGGTGAAAACGGGGAACAATTAGTTATCAGTCGTAAACCCGTTGTTACCGGAGAGCATTTGGTTGATGCTTCAGCCGCATTCGAAAATGGTCAACCTGTAGTAAGCTTTAAGTTTGACAGTTTCGGCAGTAAAAAATTCGGTGAAGCCACATCCAAGAATGTTGGTGAAAGACTGGCTATTGTATTAGATAACGAAGTTATTTCCGCTCCTAATATTAATGGACCGATTACCGGAGGTTCAGGCATTATTTCCGGTAATTTTACCGTAGAATCGGCAAACGAGCTTGCTATGTTGCTCCGCTCAGGTGCTTTACCGGCTCCGTTAGAAGTTATGGAAGAAAGAACCGTTGGTGCCGGACTGGGGGCAGATTCAATTAATGCCGGTATTACCGCTTCCATAATAGGTTTAATTTGCGTTGTTGTGTTTATGGTTGCTGCATACGGTTTGTTTGGTTTATTCACAACAGTTTCCGTATTCTTAAATCTGTTTTTAATGTTAGGTGTTTTGAGCATTATTGATGCAACACTTACTCTTCCGGGTATCGCCGGTGTAATCTTAACTATCGGTATGGCTGTTGATGCAAACGTATTGATTTTTGAAAGAATGCGTGAAGAAGTTAAAAACGGTCGTTCAACTAAAGATGCTGCCGAAGCAGGATTTACCGAAGCTTGGACAACAATTGTTGACTCAAACTTAACAACCTTGGTTGCCGCTTTTGTTTTATTGTATTTCGGAACAGGTCCGGTTAGAGGTTTTGCTGTTACTTTAGCTATCGGTATTGCAACTTCGATGTTTACATCGGTTACCGTTACCAGATTAATCATTACCGGTTGGATTATGAAATACAAACCGACCAAGTTACCAATTTAATTTGAAAGAGGAAAAACAAAATGAGAATATTTAGTTGGGTAACAAAAGACACCTCAATCGATTTTATGAAATATCGTAAATTTGGATATGTTTTATCTATAATTTTATATATAATTTCAGCAGCAAGTATTGCTTTCAAAGGCTTTAATTACGGCATCGACTTTTCCGGCGGTATCTTAATTGAAATGAAAAGCTCAGAAATGATTGATATGGAAAATGTTCGTGAAGAATTGACCAAGGTTGATTTGAAAGACATAAACCTGCAATCAATAGGAGAATCCGGAAACGAAATGATGATTAGAGCTCAAACCGAAAATTCTGACGGTCAAGCTGTAGTTAATCAGATAAAAGAGGTTTTAGGTGATAATTATGAATATCCGAAAGTTGAATTTGTAGGTCCGCAAGTTGGCGATGAGCTTAAAAAAGCTGGAATTACAGCTTCTTTAATTGCTATTTTAGCGATTTCTCTTTATATATGGTTCCGCTTTGAATGGCAATTTGCATTGGGCGCAATGCTCGGATTGGCTCATGATATTTTTACAACTGTAGGGTTATTGTCTTTATTTAATTTTGACATTAGTTTAACAACCGTTGCTGCAATTTTAACTTTGGCAGGCTACTCCGTAAATGATACTGTTGTTAACTATGACAGAATCCGTGAAAATTTGCGTAAATACAAGAAAATGCCGCAGTATGATTTGTTAAACAAAAGTACAAATGACATTTTTTCACGTACAATATTAACCGGTATTACTACATTGCTGGCCTCCGTTGCTTTATTTGCATTTGGTGGTGATGCTTTGCGCAGTTTTTCTTTTGTAATTCTGTGGGGTGTAATCGTTGGTACATATTCTTCAATTTATGTATCTACAACCATTATGAATTTGTTTGATTTGCGAGCAAGTCAAAATGCAGAGAAAAACATTAACCCATTCGGTGATGTAGAATAATAGCGAAAAAGCCTTACTTCACAGTAAGGCTTTTTCTTTCATCATACAATCAAGGTGTTGCTACAATGAACGTAATTTCAAATAGCTCAACAATGTAGCCAACAACCAGAACAACCCGCAGATTAAATTAATCCATATATACGCGGTTTTTGTCGGGTATAGTGCCTCTCTAACATCATCCTGACTATTAGGACGACTAGATAACACAACCCCATCGGTAGTAATAAAAACACTGTCTCCTGATTGAAAGTTAATCTTTCCCCTTACCGGATAAACAGTCTCATCTCCTTGCAAACGAATTCCGACCATTCTACTGTCTAAAAATTCGCCGTTAGATGTCTCGACCCATGTGTCATCGGTAACTTTACAATCGAATGTTCCGGCGGTTGCGACTTCAACAGAAAGATTTTCCTTCTGATTTTTGTCATACTGACGGCCAGATACAATTGCAATGGATGTCACGGCAAACACAACGATCCACAACAAACCCAAAGTTTGTGCTTTAATCTTCATACGCAGATAATTTTTAATAGTTGATAAATAGTTGTTTAGATAGAGTTATATATTACATTTTTCGGTTATTTTTGTCAAATAAAAAACTAAAAAATCTAAAAAAGCCAAAAACTGTTGATTTTTTCTAAAATTTTGCTATATTGTTTACCTAGATTGTAACTTTGGATATAGAGAATGATTATCGATAGTAACAACGCTAAACAAAAAAGTATATTGACGAATAAATACTTTTATCAAACAACTGCTCAAATTATGCGTGATTTTGAGGATAAAGGATATGCTAATTCTGCTGACGAAACTTTGAAGGTTATAAAGGCATATCACAATGTTGTTAAGAAAAAAACTAAAAATAATTTCAATGCTGACTATAATGCGGCTTTTGAAAAGATTGACAATGCAATCAAATTGTTAGCCAATCAGGTTTTTTATAATTTTGATAAAAAAGGCTATGATGAAGCATATCGCTCTTTTGAAGAGTTTGACCATGTAAACGCAATTTTGGAACGTCAGCGGATTAAAAAAGCATTTTAATCAACCTGTGAGTTTTTCATATATCATTTGCATACATCGTTTTTTTGGAGTATTCCTTAAGACATATATTGTTTTAACTTTTTAAGGAATTATGTCATGAAAGATATTTCCGTTATCGGTTGCGGTCGTTGGGGAACGTTTTTAGCTTGGTATGCAGCAAATCGTTGTCCTGAAAAAATTAAAAACGTTTTGATGTACGACTTAAAAACATCTCCAAATTTTATAGAATTACGCGACACTCGCAAAAATGAATATTTATCTTTATCCGATAATATGTTTTTATACGAAAATTTGGCTGATGTTTTGGTAAATGATACAATTATCGTTTCTATCGGCTGCCAACATCTGCGTTCTTTAGCCAGAGAACTGAACGGATACAATGTAGAGGGCAAAACCTTTTTGTTGGCAATGAAAGGGTTGGAAGTTCCTACCGCAAAAATAATGCACGATATTTTCAAAGAAGAAATACATCAAAACATCCATGTAGCCGCTTTATCAGGCCCCGGACATGTTCAAGATTATATGAAAAATGTTCCATCGGCTGCTGTTATTGATTCTTCAGAACCGGAAACACAGGATTATCTGATAAAACTATTACAAAGTGACTTGATTCGTTTTTATTATGGCAATGACTTAATCGGCAATCAAATAGGTGCCGCTCTGAAAAACGTTATCGGTATTGCGGCAGGAATTTTGGACGGATTGGAATGGTACGGATTAAAAGGTGCATTAATGGCCCGTGCTCCTATCGAAGTAGGACGTTTAATTAAACATTTCGGCGGAGATCCGATGTCTGCGTACGGACTTGCCCATTTAGGCGATTATGAAGCTACGTTATTTTCAAAACACAGTCATAACCGCACTTTTGGCGAGGGTTTTGCCCAAGGTAAACAATTTGAAAAACTAGCCGAAGGTGTTCCGACATTGAAAGCGGTTAAACTAATTGCAGACAAAGAAGGTTTGGATATGCCTATTTGTCAAGCTCTTTATAAAGCAGTATATGAAAATGCAGATATAAAAACTACTATTCGTTCAATTTTCGAACGAGGACTGAAAAAAGAATTTAACAACTAATATACAGCAATTTAATAAAACCGCCGAAAAAAATCGGCGGTTTTTTCATTTTTATACAAAATAATGTTGACAAAAAAATATTTTTGGTCCATATTACTATCAACTAAACAGATTATTTTTTTAACAATTAAAATTCATAAATCATGAAAGAGAACAACAATCCTCAGGTAAAGATCGGTGCAACTACCAATCTCAACAAGACAACAGCCGCTGAAGACGGTGCAGCATTCATCCAGTCAATGGTAGATTCTAATGGTTGGAACCAGAAACTCACTCGCGGACAAAAGCGTGCGGCAAAGAAGATGGCTAAGGAGTTGCTTAAGGCAGGCCGTATCACTAAGGAGGTCTATGATGCAATTCTTGCACAGCTGAAGAAACAGTAGTAAGCAGTGCTTCTCTTTAGAAAAACAGCGTTAGCATCATGCTAACGCTCTTTTTTTATCCATTCTTTTGCAAAATATTCAATTTTTTCGATATCATCATTATTTGAACAGTATTTTCTCATAATATTCAATAAAACATCTATATACTCATTTTCATCGATAATTTTTAAACTATATTTATAATTAATATCGAAAATCCAAGATATACAACCCAATATTCTGTCTGCAAAGCTTTTTATGCTTTTATGATTTATAGTAATCATATTAAAAAACTGTTCTTTTACCTCATCCGAAAGAGGAGCATATTTTTGTTCTTCGGACAAACTGCAAAAGAATGGATCTTTTTCAATAGAATATTCAGTTTTCTGCAAATTATACAAATCAAGTTTATCGGCATCTCTTACTATTTTTATATATGTTTCTGCTATTTTTTGTTCCTCCGCCGATAATTTTTTATAGTCCTTATCATTATAAAACTCTTCTATCAAATGTCCGTGATGTCTGACAGCTAAAACAATTTTCATATCATTAAACGGGGGATTTTCAGATAATATATCCGCCCCTAATACCCCGTGGTCATATTTTTTTCCAAAAGTATCAAGACTCGAATTTTTATAAGCCAAAACAGTTTCTTCAAAACGACCAATATCATGAAACAGCAAAGCTTGTTTGGCTTGGATTCTTAACTTTTTATTTGTCACCAAATGCGGAATCTCGCCGCTATATATAATTTTACGCCCATTTTGCAACACTCGCCAAGAATGAGCGAATTTTCTTTTAATAACGCTTATGTACAGCCTATCATTATTCAACTTATTTTTGGCTGAATTAAAAGCTTGTTTTAAAAACATTAATTCTTCATGTTGCATAGCTCACCCCTCTCGAGAATATCATATGAAAAATTAATAGACATTTAATACATATATTGTATAAATATGTTAGGTGTAAGATTTAGGAAAAATAAATGCGTATTTGGTCTGAACAAAAAGGTCGCTCAATGATAGAAATGTTGGGCGTTTTGGCGATTATTGGCGTACTATCTACAGGGGGTATTGCGGGTTATACAAAAGCAATGGCAAGTTATCGTGCAAAAAAATTAGCTGATCAAGTGCAGTTAGTGGTATCTAACTATATTACATTTACCGAAACATCTAATAATCGTAATGAAATGTTCAATGAAAAAGTTATAAATCATATATTATTACCTCCAGAAATGATCAATGAAAAAGGAGAATGCGTGCATGCATTACATGGTAGATGTCAAATCTCTCGTAATAGTGATGGAAGTGACGATTTTGTTGTTAGGTTCGGAGATTTAGATAGAGATATTTGCGTTTATCTTCTTACATTGCCGTATAACGGATATACAAAGCTAATGACAGTAAATAAAGTCGGAGAAAATACTGTTTTATCTTCGGGATGGGGGACCAGATTTACCGGTGTAGTTACAACATCTGAAGCTGCTAAATATTGTGTAGATGAACAAAATGCTGTTCGTTGGCACTTTTAGAAAATAAATATACATAATTTTTGCAAAAAACCGTTCATAAAAAGAACGGTTTTTGTTTTTGTGAGACACATCCGGCGCATTTTCCTCTCCGGCAATCAACTCATCAAAGAACTTGGTAACTTCCTCACTTGGTTTCACAAAATTCTTTACGGTATTATAAGCATTAATCATCCATTGCTTTGCTCTTTCAAAAATAGATTGTGTTTCCACATTCGGAGCTTCGTTATAATAGATGTAGCTTGTGAACATATCGATAAGCTTTTCTTCTGCCTCTCTGTTCATCTGCTCAACAGAGCTGATGCCTAACTCCTTATACAAAGGTTTCAGCTTATCCCATTTACCTGCCTTTTCTAACAATCGTAAATGTATCGGCAAATAATGGTGTCCCATCTCATGAACAAGTGTAGTCGGATTTCTTCCCTTAAACAGAGTAATCATCTTCTTTGTCGGCTCATATTGCCCCATAACTTTAAGAGGATGTCTCTTATATGGTTTCAACAGCTTTCTACCACCGCCTACTTCAAGATTAATCCCACCACCGCTTTCCGCCATATAACGAATACCGTTTCTTTCCAACTCTTGACCGCTGACCTTACTGAACTCCGTCATGTTATACGGATTTCTTTCCCATATTTCCGCATCTATGCCTATGCTTTTTAACGGAGTATCAGCCAAATCATACAAACTGCGAGCAAACAAAACATATCCGCTGCCGTCATTATTCTTAACCGCATATCCGTATTTATATTCATCATACGGAATATTCTCATCCAAAAGCTTCTGCAAATCATTTTCATCAATAAAATTATGAGCCTTAAATCTGACTAAATACTCGTCATCAGCATTATAGTTTTCGTCAAAATATTGTTGAGCTTCATAACTGTTTCTAAATTCCGGATATAATCCTTGTTCAAAAGCCTTTGTGATCATATCTTGATGAACATAGTTTTGAGCATCAATAGCAAACCAATAGCCTTTATTCTTATCAAACATCAATCGGACTTCTTCATCCGGAGACAAACCTCTCAAAAGCTTTTTAACATCGCTAACACTCTTTGTGCTTCTCAAATCATCATATTCTTGTATTTGATAAAACTTTTGTATTACCTTAACATCTTTAGGATTGAAGATAACAAAACATCTTCCGTCTTGTTCTCCGTCATAGGTTATGCCTTTAATGCCATATTTATTAAGCAATAAAGATGCCTCTTTATCCGAGCCATAAGCTTCTGATAATGCCCCGTATATCTCACTCCCTAAAAACTGTATTTCTTTCACACGTTCAATACCCATTTTAGGATATTCTTTTAAATATTCTTCAGGAAGATTTGAAAAAATTTCTTCTAATTTTTGCTTAACAAAATCGCTTTGTTCTTCAAAAGTTTTCTGTTCATCCAACAGATATGGATTTTCAGGCAACTCAACTTCATGAACTTGTGTTTTCTTATAATCCTTATTTAAGACCTTGCTACGAATATTTTTATTATACCATTCAACTAAATCTTCGGGATAATTTGAAAGATTGCTTTCATTATGTTGAACAAGCAAGTCTTCTAATAACTCTACTTTACTATAGTCTTTTGTTTTCCCTGCTTCTTTTTCTGCTTTAGCTCTTTCATTTTCAAGAGCTTCTTCATCAAAGAAATAATTATCCAAATCAAAATACTCTCTATACCTCTCTGCAGTATCTCTACTCAAAGCATAATACAAGCCCCAACCATGTGCTTGCTGCCCCTCTCCTGTGCCGATAGCCTCAAGACTTGGTTTGTCATAATCAACCCTACTTCCTGCATAAGCAGTCTGATAATATGCACTTGGTTTTCTTATGTATTTTCCATTTTCACGCACAAAATCTCTGGCATCATCGCTTTTTTCTTCCTTATTGAGAGTGTATATATCCCTCATACCCTCATCATATAGTTTTTGGCGCTTAAATCCTAACTTCTTAAATTTGCTTTTCTCAAATTTATTAACTGGTATAGATATTTGTTCTGCATAGCGATACAATATAATATTGCTATTCTTTTCCAATTTCTTGGGAATCCATATATTTGTAATATCTTTTTGGCCGTCATACTCAAAATAAAAAGGATCGTGCAAAGCTGTACTAACAGAGGCATCAGCTATGTTATACATAAAGAAGTCTTTATACTTCTTTTGTATCTTTTTAGCATCTTCAAATTTTCCTTTTTTACTATAATACTCTTTATTTTCCTCGGTAAAGCTATCTAATATTTTATCAAACTCCGCTAAATCAGCCTCAAGCTGCTCATCATATTCTTCTGTTTGATAACGAGGACTATTGACATCTCTGCCGGATGGTGTTATATTAGAGGTAGAAGAGGTTGACAACACCTTTGAGTCATGTGTATACGCTCCATGTCCGTTGTCGACCTCTTCTATGTTATAAAGATGCACAGTTAGAGGTTTTTTACTGCTATCTCTTTTGTTTTTTTCTGCATCAAATACTATATCAAATACACCTCCGCCTGTATTAACTTTTGCCCCAAAATAGAAATACCTCTCTACCATTGGTTTTTTACGTGTTTTTTTATTTTCAACTCCTTCAGGTGGTGGAAGTTGCTTTGTATTTTCTGCTATTTTTTCTAATGCTAATATATACTTATAAAGCCTTTCTTGTTCTTCATCAGACAGTTTTTTATAATTATTATTGTTCTTTAACTTATCTATTGCCTTTCTTCTTGTAGGCATATCAAAGAAAAAGTCAGGAGACAATGTTCCAAACTTTGTTCCTTCTTCAATAGCTTTATTAATAAAATCCTCAACATCTTTTTGTGTCGGTATTCCCTCAAAAGCACCTGTCAAATCAACAACACCATTTTCAATTCTTACATTTTCCGGTTTATAAGTATAAGAATTTGCAACAGTACCATCGTCAAATACAATAATAGCTTCATCACTTGAATAATCTTGTGTGCTTTCAGGACTTCTCGCAAGTCTTTCTTCTTCGCTCATATTCATACGAGTTTGTGTGTTACGAGCCTCTATCTCGCCTGCTAAATGTTTATATTTATCAAAAACAATATCGTCAGAATATTCGCCTAATTCATATTGAACTTGAGCTATTTCATCTTCTACATCTTCGCCCTGTTCTGCTAATTGCTCTAATCTATTTAATTCTCCTTCAAGCTCTTTTTGACGTGTTCTATCAATAAATTCTTCTGTATTACCACCTCGAGCAAAACCCTCTTTATGTTGAATAGCATGTTGAACTTCGTGCATTAATACTGATTTTAGTTTTTCTTGGCTCTCTTTAGCATTTAAGTATATTGTATTAATGGAATAATCATAATTACCACTTGCTTCTTGCTCAAGACGATTAGTATAAATAACTCTAATTCTTCCCAATTCCGGATATGCTTCATATAATTTATCGTGATGTAACACATTCCTCAACGCAAATGGCATATCATACCATTTCATTTTATTAACCTTATCAACACCATAATCCTCATTAATTACGGCATCTTTATCGGATATTTCAAATCGCCACTTGCCATCAGCTCCCTGAAACCATCCGGTCAACTGTCTTATTTCTTCTTTAGGGTATCCGTTTTCTAATGCTTTCTTCGCTATATCCAACTTGTCTAAAGCGGCTGTTCGTGCAGACGGTCCGCCAAACTGATACCTAATATTATCACTTGCTTTGCTAAATGTACCTCTGTTAGATGTGGACTTAATTTGGTTTGGAGAAAAGGCAACTATTTCTACATTACTATCGTTTTCCTTAAACCAAACACCATCATATCCTGCATCTTCAAGATTTTCACTAAAGTCCATCTCAAATCCTGCGATTGTGTTTTCTATGTTTTCTCGCCAATCCTGATACTTGTCGTATGCTCGGTCGTTGCCTGTATATTCTTTAATTTCGTTATAGTTTGTTTCTGGTGTTATCATAAATGGATTTTCCATTTTGAGATAAACATACATTTGAATATTTCCAAAATCTGCATAGTGTGTATCTGTTGTTGGTGCAAAATAAAAACCAGCTCCATAAAAGCCATAATTACCAGAATACTGTCCTATTTTTGATTTATCAAATGTATCAAATTTTGCATTTGTTGTATGCCTAACAACCAACGGTCTGCCGTCTGCATCAACAACTTTACTATCGCCAAACCACTCATAGAACATACGCAAAGACTTCTCGCTATATGCAATTTTCTTTCCGCTTGAGTTAGTAACAGCTCTCTCAACTCCGTTAATTTCAATGGTATCTTTATCCCACATAGGAACACCGGCATCAAACTCTGCTCGGTCAATGTCGTTCATCTCTTTTTGTAAATCAATAGATTGATTGTATAATTCCTTATTCTTTACTGATTGTTCCAAAGCAGTAAAGTTTCTTCTTTCTTCTTCGGACATATTGGCAACAATCTGCTCTCTGTCAGGATTGTTCATAATTTCCAAAGCTTGATTTTCTTCTTCGGTAAACTCTTCCGTTTGATAAGGAATATAATTAAAGCCTATCGCTCTGTCAAAATCTGTCGGCTCTCTCCCTGTTTCAACTCTAAATCTTGCTTCATCTTCGCTCATGCCTGATGCCATTAAAGATGCAACTTCTTCTTCTCTGTATGCCTCTTGTATAGCCTTTCTCTCATCCTCGATAGATATTTTTTTATATTGAGATTATGAACAGATAAACA
This sequence comes from Alphaproteobacteria bacterium, assembly GCA_017465405.1. Classification (GTDB taxonomy): domain Bacteria; phylum Pseudomonadota; class Alphaproteobacteria; order RF32; family CAG-239; genus JAFUYI01. The sequence goes on along the minus strand of JAFTWG010000003.1, from coordinate 222 downwards.
AATTTTAAAGATAATATCTTCGATAAGAACAGGTTATTACTTTGAATAAAGAAGGATTGGGATATAAAAAAAAGCCTCACTTGAGTAGTGAGGCTTAAGACTAGTAAACGAAAGGATGTTTAGAAGATCTGGCTGCGACCTACTCTCCCGTGTCTTAAGACAAAGTACCATCGGCGCAAAAGGGTTTAACAGTCGAGTTCGGAATGGGATCGTGTGGGACAC
>JAFTWG010000023.1 GCA_017465405.1 Alphaproteobacteria bacterium | reverse complement strand
TGCATTCCGGCATAAGCAGTAGCAAAAGCATACCAGTTATTATGGTCATAACGATAATATAAACCGGCTAAATAACTGTCGATATCGATTTCACTTCCGATTGTGGAGTAATATTTTTCGCCTTTACCGTCCATTTCGTAGTTACCTTGACGATAAGATACGAATATACCGAGTTTATTATTCAAATCGTGTTGAATATCTGAACCGGCTTCAATACCCCATACTTTTGCTTCAATCTCTACCGGAGCTTCGATTGTCAAGCCGTTGTAGGTTGTATCTACCCAAGCATTATGGAAAGGTTTGCCATCCCAGTTATAGTCATAGAAACCACAACCTTTACAATATAATTTACTTATTCCTACTTTACGCATAATATTATAAACCATTCCGTTCGTTTGTGCTAAACCGGCAGATGTCACCGCTTCAAACCCGATAATTTCCGGTGCAATTTCTATCGGACTCAATGGTCGAGTAGGAATATTGTCATCAATATTTGGAACATCGGGATTTGGATCAACAGGATCTTGTTCTTTATTAGGATTTTCTTTATCGTTCATTTCAAAGTACCAAGTATTGTCCTTTGATTCTGTTGGGGTTGAAGTATTTTTAACTCCTTCATAAATTACATCGTACAAATACGGACTTTTGTAAACACGAGCTACTTCAAATGATGTTTCGCCACCTTTAGTATCTCCAAAAGATTCTGCAAACAGAATTTTTCCTCTACCTCTAATATCTTTATCAGATGTGGCATGAATTATAAGTTTGGTTCCTCCATCAACATCACCTTTGACATTGATAATATCTGATTCCATCTTTTCAACATTCACATCTAGATGAATAAAGTTAGATGTATTTTCGGTTGAAGTAAGTTTCTTTAATTTTATTGTTTCTAAATATCCGTTAGATATATCAAATACGGCATTATTCAAGGTCAGTGAAGTTACTGAATCTGCCTTAAGATTTTCTGTTCCGTCAGAATTTAGTGAAGCAATAAACTTACCTTTACCATTCCAGTTTTTAGCGGTCTTATCCTCGTGTTGATAATTACCGAAACGCAGAGTTGTGTTTTCGACCTTAACTTCTCCGGCATTGATAATAGCGTTGTTCATATTGATATATTGTGTTGTAGTGCCAAGTTCGGTATCAATAGTATCATTTCCTATGAAATAAAGTTTATAACTATTATTAATGTAAGAAATAGATGTATTAGTGTTATTACCACCTTCTATATTATCGTTGATTACCCATGCACCATTATTAGATGTATTAAACGAAGTTACACCAGATTCTTTATAGACACTACTGAGAAAAATAGCATTATAAATTTTTCCTCTTATTAAGTCTTTCGTATAATTTTCAGTAAAAAAAAGAACACCTGAATCAGAACTAAATTTGGTATCTATATATGCATATTGACCAGTTCCTATATATCTGTTAGCATATTTATAAATAGCTCCTCCTAATGCTAAATTTGAACCGGAATATATTTCCACCCAATTATTTAAGAAATTTCCTTGTATGGTATTGTTTAAGTTCAGATAACTGTAAACATAAGAATCTTCAGAAAAATAAACTGCTCCCCCATATTTCGCTGCGTGATTATATATAAAATTTCCAGCAATATTATTTACATTACTACCTTGACTAACACTAATAACTCCTCCACTTGAAGATACGAAATTGTCTATAAAATTTCCTGTAATATTATTAACATTTGCACCATTATATAAATTAAGAACTCCATGACAGTTTATAAAAACACCATTAATCGCTCCTACTTTAGCACCATAAGCAACATTGATAGCAAAACCTCCTCTACCGCCTAAAAAATCTGCCATTATATTAAAGGAAGAGTAATCATTCGAGCTCAAAGATATACCTGACGAATTAAACACAACGTTGGTTATATCCGATATCATTGTACTAACATTCGTTGATGTTTCGGTATAAGTACTGGGTTTATGGTAGGTGTATTTGTAAAATTTATCGCCGATTTGTACTGTATCCTCTCTGCTTGCGGTTTCTTCTTCCCAGGTAACTTTTTCTCCGGTCAGACTATTCAGGTAGTCGGCATTAATTTCCGGCACAGTCTGTGTAACTGCGGGTGTTGATAAAAATGTGGTGGCTAAAAGAATGGGGAATGCATTGTATTTCATCGGGAAATCTCCGGTTTAGTTTAAACATAATTAAACGTACATTTATTTGAGTCAAAAATCAATACCAAAAACCAAGGCTTACAGAAGATTTTTTCTGACTCAAATAAATGTACATATAATCGGAACAAGTACACTCATAATATATTGTTTTAACATAATAAAAATTTAGCGTTTTTCTTCTTACAATCACAAAACCACACCATTTTTTTGCAATTTTTTCAGTTTTTATATAAAATTATTTAGCTAAAATAAAAAAACCTTCGATTTTTCGAAGGTTTTTTGAATTGCGGATTTGGGATTAACTGGTCCAAAAATCGAAGAGCTCATCGACAGTTATATCGGCGAGGTCATCGAGATTTTCGGGATGTCCCTTAAAACCGATAGTTTCACACCATCTGATGAATGTTACCCAAGAATGCTTGTTGTAATTTGCTACCGGCAAGCGAATTTCTCTTACCTTCATGTTAAGGTCGATTTCTTTAATGTCTTTTTCCAGCTGAGTAGCTAAAAAACATTTGAGAAAATCTTTGGTAACACGAGGCTTGGTGCACTGTGCACGAATGTTTGCGGCACTTCTGCTTGCGGGAATAGCCAACAATCTGGCAAAATCGAGGAGACTTGCATCGGGATTGAGGTAACTCCACGGGCTGACGGATTTGTTTGAAAACTCTTCCGTAGGATTGTGGTTGTGTCGGTTACCGAGTATCTCTTTGTTTATGAGGCGAAAAACCTGCTTGAAATACTCAATGAAAATCTTCCCGTCCGAGAGTTTGGAATCTTGCAAACTCATTTGTTTCACCCCCAATTTTTGGGCAAAAACTTTGTAAACATCTTTTTGGTTCATAGAAAGTTGTATTTAATTGGTTAATAATTATCTGTAGCGATGTTTGTATATCACTATTTTTTTTATTAATCAACAAAATTTTGACAAAATTAGAACAGCCGTGACAAATCTAAAAATTGTTGGGGAGTAAGTTCTTCGGCCCTACAGGTAGAAGAAATCCCTAGTTTCTCCAATTTTTCATTTATGCCGGATAATGATTTTAAGCTTTGACGTAACATTTTACGACGTTGACCGAAAGCTAAGGAAGTGATTTTTTCAACTTTGGCAATTTCTTCTTTGTTTATTGCATTGTTTAACGGACGAAACAGTAAAACACTTGACCAAATTTTAGGAGCCGGTGTAAAACACTCCGGATTTAAGTCCATAAGTTTATCTATTTGACAAGTCAGTTGAGCTATAACCGATACTCTGCCATAATCTTTGCAATGTGTAGGTGCCATAATTCTCTCGGCAACTTCTTTTTGAAACATCAAAGTCATAGCCGATATATTTTTTATTTCTTGCAACCATTTTATCAACAGCGGAACAGATACGTTATAAGGCAAATTGCTGATTATTTGTCTTGGTGCTGATGTATTCTCTTTTATATCAAATTCTAATGCATCACCGTTAATTATGTTCATCGGGGAGTCTGTTTCCGGTCGCAAATCTTCCATTATTTTTATACAACGAGAATCCATTTCGACAACAGTTAAAGACTTTGGATTTTCTTGTAAAATAGAACGGGTCAATCCCCCCGGTCCGGGACCTACTTCAATAATATTAAAATTGTTGAAATTTGAAATTTCTTGTTTTGCAAGACTGCGGCGTATAATCTTATCGGTAATATTACTGTCGAGCAAAAAATTTTGCCCTAATGCTTTGTTGGCCATTAGGCCATAAAAATCAACAGTTTCTCGCAGTGTCGGAAGCATTTTTATTCTTTCAATTCAATGGAAGCCTTTTGTCTTAAATATTGGAGATGTTTTGAGGCAAAACGTTCGGTCTTTTGACCTTGAAGTAAATCTTCAATTTCGGCTGCTGTCGGATCGGGCATTTTATCTTTTTCGGGATCGAACTTTTTCTCTACTTTCAAAATATGGTATGAACCATTATATAAAATCGGATCCGATACATCGCCGCTCGACATTGTTTGTAATTTTTTATCTAATTCTTCAGGAAGCTGTCCTACATTTATCCAACCTAAACGACCGCCACTTGATGCGCTCGGGCTTTGTGAAAATTGTGCTGCATACATTTCAAAACGAGGATCTTGGCGCAAGGTTCTGGATAGGTCATAAATGTTTCGGGCATCGTTTTTGCTGATAACAATTTCGGATACCATATATTTTTCTTTGCTAATATCTTTTTTTGCCAATTCAAGAGCGTCTTGAATTTCAATTTCGGTAACAGTATCAAAAGATGTTCTGTTACGAACTAAACGAACCCAACCTAAATCGCTTTTCATTTGTTCGCGGAATATTTCTTCGCTGACACCATATTCTTTGAATGCTTGTTTTAACTTTTCAGGAGAAGAGTTGTTGCTTAAAGCAAAGTTTTTAACCGCATTGTCTATTTCTTCTTCGGTTATATCAATCTTGTTTTTTATTGCGTCTTGCAGTTTTAATTTTTCATCAATAGTATTTTGCATAACCTTGTTAATAATGAGCAATTTTGTTTGTTCATTATATGGTATTCCTGTGGTCATACAAAAAGCTCTGACACGATGATTTATATCTTCGGTAGTAATGATTTCCCCGTTTACGGTGGCTAAAATACGTAGATTTCCTACATATGGTGTCGGTTTTTGGATTGTTTTCGGAACTACAGGTTCAGGTGCAGCTTGAGGAACTGCAACAACAGGAGCAGATTGAAAAACAGAAGACTGTTCTTCTTGTTCATAAGCAGATGTTTCTTCTGTCTGCTCTTCCGGTTCATCATATCGTGGTGCATATCCGGGGGCAAATTGTGCATTGGCTGAAAAAGAAATTGCTAACACGAAAAGAAATGTAAATAATTTTATCATTTTTAGCTCCTTTATTCTGAACCTATACCGCCCAATGTTTTGAGCAGAAATGTTGCTGAAAATTCATAGCCGTCATCATAATCAGGATCGGTTGAATTATATTTATGTGTATTGAATATCAATTTAAAGCACTCATCTTCATAAATTAATTTTCCGCCATGTTCCAATGAAATGTCTCTGTCTGACAAATCTTGGCGGTTATAAATGGTTAAGCTCCAATCTTTAGATAATTTTGCTCTTAAAGAGGTGTATAATTCTTTTCTTTCTTTGTAGTCATCAAAGAAGTACAACCCTGAATCCGCTCCGTCTTTATCCCTTCCTTTGATTGAAATAAATGAAATATATGCGGATAACATCGAAGTTCCGATACGGGTATTTATTTCGTTGTATTTCATACTGAAATCATTTTTATCAAGACGAAAACGATAATTGAAATCAATGTAAGAATTAGGGGCAGAAAAAATTCTTCCGACATAATCACTAAAGTGCGAATCGTTTCCAAGTGTTTGAGCGTAACTTTCATCTTTTTTCAGATAATAGGTTTGTCCGAAAAATGAAGATGTTCTTCCTAATACATTTCCGTATGCACTCCAATTAAATCCATAGCTGATTCTGCTTCCCGTATCGTTTCTGTCGTATCCGGCATAGCGGTCTAAATTTAATATGTTGCTATCATCAAATTGGGCATTTAAACTGTCTTCATTAGGTATTTTGTCTGTATTGTTTCCTCCATTCGGTGCCGCTACTGCAACAATTATGGGCTCAACAATTTGTCGAGAACTTTCTGTTGCTTTAACAAAGGGTAATCTCCATTCCATACCTAATTGCGGGAAAATTCTGCCGACTGCACCGGTATAATTTTCATTTTTATTATTAAAGTAATCATCTACATAATATAAATCAGATTTCAATGAGGCGGTAAAACGATATTTTTCACCAAATGGGCTGGTGTACGGCAAATTCCAAGAATTTATCATTGTTGCTCGTTGGGTTTGAGTTTCATCATGTTCTCGATAAACCGAAGCAACATTAAAAGTATTTTTAAAATATGCACCGATAGAGTTGCTGTCGCTGATATATTCATATGTAGCCAAAGGCAAAATATAAGGTTTGCTATATTCTCTTTGTTTGTATGTATCTATATCTGAAGTTCTCAATGAGTGACTTACCAGTTTATAAGAATATCCTTCGATACTTGCATAGTTCCGATTATCAAATCTCTCTGCCGATACTTTAGAGGTTAGCCAAGTTTCGGTTTTTCCGGGTAATGATAAATCTTTTAAATATGCTCCGTCAGACGCGTAATTAATATCCATTTTAGCTATCCAAAGGTCGTTTATTTCGTAGCGTCCTTTGGCAACGATATTTCCTCTAAATTCGTCTGTATCTTTATCTTTCATTATCGAACCGGACACGTCAAGTTTGCCATTATATAACATTTTTCTATAACGACCGCCTAACACAATGTCCTGGTCACTACTGAAAACAGGTGTAAACAATATATCTTCATGATCTGATATATTGATAAAATAACGTAATTCTACCGCAGTCCCCAAATAGTTATTGCTGGCAAGCGAGGGGGCTAAAAAACCGCTTCGTCTTTTGACAGACGGATCGGGGTGCGACATAAACGGAGTGTATAAAACCGGAACGTTTTTAAATGATAAAAATGCACTGCGATAGTATATATCATTATTGCTTGCGTCATGAGTTATTTTGCGTGCTTTTATTGACCATAGAGGATTGGGATTGTTTTCACATACATCGCAAGGTGAATATACAGCATAGAAAAAGTGTTTGTCTTTGTTTGCTGTTTGTTTTATTCTTTGAGCTGCTACACGGCTTTTATCGGCTAAAATTGCTTTTACTTCAGTTATTGTTGCCTTTGACATTTTTTCTGATAAACGGGCGTATTCAGAAAAAACAACCGTTCCATCGGGTTGCATAACACTAACATTTCCTTCGGCCGTAAGAATATCGTTTTGTCTGTCATAAGTTAATTTATCTGCTTTTAATGTAACTCCGTTGCGGTTAATGTTTACATCGCCTTTTGCTATAATAACTCCGGTTTTTGAGTTTTCTTCAACTTCATCGGCACTAAAATAAATAGGAATTTTCTTTTCGTTTTCTTGAGCATAAGAAATCGAAAAAATACACAGTATAACGGTTAATATGATAGTACAAATCAACGATGGCTTTTGGGTCATTTAGGAAACTCCTCTTTTTTGCCTAAACGAGCAATCCATGTAGGATTATAGAAAAACAAGAACCAAAAACCGATTATTGTAGGCAAAATAATATTTGCGTAAAAGAGTGTTAAAAAGTACAGATTTTTAGTGCTTAAATTTCCAAAAATAAGATCGTTAGCTTGTATCATTACCATGAGCAGAATAGAAAAAGATATAATTTTTCCTTGTCCTCGGCGATTAAAGTTTCCAACCAAAAGACCGACACAGGCCAATAAAGACATTACAAAATTATAAAACGGGTTAATAAGTCTTCGGTGACCTTCAACAATATATCTGCGTGCTTCTGCCGGAGAGAGGTTAGGATTAGATGAAGCATTTAGCAACTCGGTTAATGTTCTGGATCGAGCAGATGCAGCTTTCCTGCGTTTGTTTTGTGATGCACCAAAGTCAACCGAATATCTGTCAAAAGATAATGAAGAAAACTGAGATGTTTGATTGTTTACCTCTTGTCTGATACCATTAATAAGAACAATTCTCGGGCCTTGTTCCGTATAAATAATAATTCCGCTTTCCGCTGCAACGGTAACTTTCACTTTAGGGTTTCTTTCGTCATTAATCATAACCCCTTCTACCGAGCCGTCTTTTTTATGAGATGTTATAAAAACAGTAAGGTTGTTGCTCAGTGTAGTAAATTCGCCTTCCCTAAACATAAGGTGTGATACATCGTTTTTTACTTGCCATTCTAAATCTTGAAATTTCTTTTCTGCCGATGGTGTGGCTACGTTGTTTACATATACGGCAAACAATGAAACTAAAATCCCCATAAAAAGAGCGGGTTTTGCACTTTGCCACGGGCTTATACCTGCCGATTTAATTACAACTAATTCTCTATCGGAAAGCATACGATTATACACAAACAAAACAGCAACAAATAATGAAATAGGAGATAAAATTGCATATAAACGAGGCATGAGACAAGATGTCATTTTAATGAATAAACTTATAGGTAAGCCTTTGTTTGTAATCATTTCAATAAAACGCAAAGACTGAGTAAGCCACAAAATCGACATCAACGAAAATGTAACCAATAAAAAGCCAATAAATATTTGATTGGCGATATATATATTCAGTTTCTTCATCAGGCCGATACTATAAGATTAAATTGTATTATGCAAGAAAATCCTCAAAATTGGTAACAATTTTGAGGATTTTTCTTAATCATGAATGAGCTTATTCATCTATTCTCATTTTGTAGAACGAACGCCATACAAAAATGAGCGAAATGAGGAACAAGGTAATACCTGCACCTAAAGCAATACAGCGAGGAGCGGCAACAGCCATTTCCACAGCCAATAAACCGAATAATGTTGTAAACTTAATAATCGGGTTTAATGCAACGGAAGAGGTATCTTTATACGGGTCACCGACTGTATCACCAACAACAGCGGCATCGTGTAAAGCTGTTCCTTTTTCTTTTAAATCAACTTCTACAACCTTTTTAGCATTATCCCATGCACCGCCGGCATTAGCCATATAAAGAGCTTGGAATAAACCGAAAGCGGCAATGGAAATAAGATAGCTTGCAAAGAGGTTTGCATCAAAACAAGCCAAAGCAATAGTCATGCAGAAGATAACCATAAAGATATTGAACATTCCTTTTTGAGCGTAAATTGTACAGATTTTTACAACTTTTTTAGAATCTTCAATAGATGCAGCTTCTTTGGTATTGAGATTGATGTGCTTTTTGATGTATGCAACGGCACGATAAGCTCCGGTCGAAACAGCCTGCATCGAAGCTCCTGAGAACCAATAAATGACTGCACCACCCATTAAAAGTCCGAATAATACCATCGGATCCATAAGGTTGAGTTCAAGATTTAACAACAAAATGATAGAAAATATCATTGTTGTCGCACCGATAACAGCAGTTCCGATTAATACCGGTTTTGCGGTTGCCTTAAAGGTGTTTCCTGCAGAATCGTTCTTTTCTAACAATTCTTTACCCAGTTTGAAGTTAGGATCAAAATCATATTCTTTTTTGATTTCTGCTTTTATGCCTTTTAATTGTTCTATTTGTGATAATTCAAAAACAGATTGAGCATTATCCGTAACCGGTCCGTAGCTGTCAACCGCTATTGTAACCGGTCCCATTCCTAACATACCGAAAGCAACTAAACCAAAGGCAAATACTGTCGGGTAAACCATATATTCATCAAGTCCGTTTGCAGCAGTGAAATATGCAACAACCATAAGACCAATCATTACCAAGCCTTTCCAGAAGGCAGAGAAATTACCTGCAACCATACCGGATATAATGTTCAATGAAGCTCCGGCTTGACGGCTTGCATTCACGATTTCCTGAACGTGTCCTGATTTTGAAGAGGTAAAGATTTTGGTAAATTCAGGGATAATCGCTGCAGCAAAAGTTCCGCAACTGATGATAACAGAAAGTTTCCACCACAAATCTTCTCCCATATCTCCAATCATGATATATGAAATAGCAAAAGTAACGGCAATGGATAATACTGAAGTAATCCATACCAAAGATGTCAATGGTGTTTCAAAATCAAAATCCTGTTTGTTACCAAATAAAAGTTTAGCAATTTTGCCATTGATTAAATAAGAAACGATAGAGGTTAAAACCATCATTAATCTCATAGCAAAAATCCATACGATAAGACGAGCTTGAATGTCAATACCGTTTGCCATTAAAGAGAGTTCTCCGTCAGGAGCATATACCATTCCGGCAGCTAAAACAATGAAACTGATAAGAGCAACACCGGTAACACCGTATGTTTCAAAACCATCAGCGGTCGGACCTACGGAATCGCCTGCGTTATCACCTGTACAGTCGGCAATAACTCCCGGATTACGAGCATCATCTTCGTCAATTTTGAAAATGATTTTCATCAGGTCTGCGCCGATGTCGGCGATTTTAGTAAAAATACCGCCGCAAATACGCAAGGCAGATGCACCTAAAGATTCACCGATTGCAAAACCTACAAAACAAGCACCGGCATTTTCTCTCGGAATAAACAAGAGGATAAAAATCATCATAACCAGCTCTACACAAATAAGTAAAACACCGATAGACATACCTGATTGAAGAGGGAGAGCCATCACCGGAAAAGCTTTGCCTTTTAATGAAGCAAAAGCAGTGCGAGAGTTAGCATAAGTATTGATGCGCATTCCAAACCATGCAACGGCAAATGAACCGAGAATACCCAAAACAGACCACAACAAAATGTTGAGCACCATAGGTAACGGGGTGCCGTTTAATCCGAAGAAATAATAGAAAATACAAACTGCGATAAAGGCTTCTAAAATAACCAATAAAACAGCTTGTTGTTTCATATAGGTCTTGCAAGTTTCATAAATAAGAGCAGCCATATTGGCCATAGATTTGTGAACCGGCATTTTCTTGATTTTGAAAAATTCGTATAATCCGAAAACAAAACCGAATCCGCAAATTGCCAGTCCGTATAAAAGAATTTGCGAACCGGTAATTGTGTGTCCCCAAAAATTGTAATCAATATCCAATGACGGGATTTTTAAATCAATTTCAGAGGCTGTTGCACTAGCGACAAAGCTGCATAAAAACAACACTGATGCAGATGCAACAGAGCATAATTTTTTAAAAAATTGCATAATTTCCTTCCTTAAAATTTTTTAGGTTAAACAACTTAATGTCTTTAACCTACAACTTAAAAAATATTATTTCAAGGTAATAAACGAATATTGTGCAAATCGGATTCGTTTTTTATTATGTAATTGACATAAATATTAATTTATTTTAGTGTGTTAGCGACATTAAAAATTATTGATATGAAACGAAAAATTATTAAACTTGAAGAGCTTTTTAAACCCGAAGTTGTAGAATGTGCAGAAGGTACGTTTGTAGAGAAAGTTGTTTATGCTTACAAGCTGACCTTTGAGGACGGTTCGGTTATTACCGTCAAGCCTGCTGATTTTTGGGAAGATGATTTGGAACTCAAAGAAGGAAGCGAGATTTATGTTTATGTGTACCGTAATAACGAATACATCATTTCTCGCACGGATTTGGAGCAGGAAAGGATTAGAATGCAAAAAAGAGACAGAAGAATCCTCGTTATAGGTGCGATAGTCTTACTGTTGATTTTAGGAGCGGTTGTATTGCTCTAAATTCTGTCAGGTATTAAAAAAGGTGTTTCCGAAGAAACACCTTTTTGTTTTTTTATTGTTCGGATTTTTCCAAATCTTCACCGGTTTCTTGGTTTACTCTTTTTGCAGAGAGCTTTATTTTACCGCGATTGTCGGTACCCAAGCATTTTACCCAAATTTTATCACCTTCTTTGTAGAAGTCGGAAACAGAAGCAATACGTTCATTTTTAACTTCTGAAATGTGAACTAATCCTTCGGTTGTACCTATAAAGCGAACAAATGCACCAAAATCCATAATTTTGGTAATTGTTCCGTGATAAATATGTCCTTCTTCAGGTTCGGCAACAATTCCCATAATCCAGTCAAGAGCGGCTTGTCCGTCAGCACTGTTAACAGTCGCAATATGGATAACTCCGTCTTCGCTGATATCAATTTTAGAATTGGTTTTTTCGGTGATTTCACGAATTACCTTACCGCCGGAACCGATAACTTCACGAATTTTATCAACCGGAATTTTAATAGCAATAATGCGTGGAGCAGTCGGTGCAACTTCTTTACGAGGTTCTGCGATTGCTTTTGCCATTTCGCCTAAAATATGGATACGACCTTCATGTGCTTGAGCTAAAGCATTTTTCATAATTTCTTCGGTAATTGAAGTAATTTTGATATCCATTTGCAAAGCTGTAACACCGTCTTTTGTGCCGGCTACTTTAAAGTCCATATCGCCAAGGTGGTCTTCGTCACCTAAAATATCTGTTAAAATAGCAACACGCCCGTCGTCTTCTTTAATTAAGCCCATAGCAATACCTGCAACCGGTTTTGTCATCGGAACACCGGCAGCCATCAAAGATAAAGTTGTTCCGCATACGGTAGCCATTGAAGAAGAACCGTTTGATTCCATAATTTCGGAAACTACTCGTATGGTGTAAGGAAAAGCATCTTTGTCTTTAGGTAACATCGGGTGAATAGCTCTCCATGCCAATTTACCGTGACCGATTTCACGACGTCCGGGAGAGCCTAAACGTCCGCATTCACCAACAGAAAACGGAGGGAAATTATAGTTGAGCATAAAGTCTTGTTTATATTCGTTCATTAAACCGTCAACAATTTGTGCATCTTCACCGGTACCGAGAGTTGTAACAACCAAGGCTTGTGTTTCGCCACGTGTAAAAATGGCAGAACCATGAGATGTCGGTAAAGTATCAACTTCACACCAAATCGGGCGAACGGTTTTGGTATCACGACCATCAATACGGTGACCTGTATTGAGAACTTTTTCTCTAACTACAACGTGTTTAATTTTTTCTAAAACATCTAACAAATATCTGTTTTCAAATTCGTTTTCAGGATCGATAGTTGCTTTAACTTCTTCATCTATTTGACCAACTAAAGTTCCACGAGCCAATTTGTTGGTTTCTGTAAACGCTGTTTCATATTTTGCACGAAAATCTTTAGCAATACGTTCGTACATTTCATCAAATTCTTTCGGAAATACCGGTGCTTCCCAAGCCGGTTTTCCTGCTTCTTTAGCCAAATCGTTAATCATATCAATGATTGGTTGGAAGCTGTTAAAGCCGAACATAACGGCACCGAGCATAGTTTCTTCAGAGAGTTCGTTTGCTTCAGATTCAACCATTAAAACACCTTCTTTGGTACCGGCAACCGTCAATTCCAAATCAGATTCTTTTTGTTCTTCAATAGTTGGGTTTAAGATGTATTGACCATCTTTGTAGCCGATTTTTGCTGCTCCGATAGGACCTAAAAACGGAATTCCGGAAACAGCTAAAGCTGCAGAAGCGGCTAACATTGCAACAACATCAGAAGTTGTTTTTTGGTCATGTCCTAAAACAGTACAGATAATTTGAACTTCGTTCTTAAAAGCATCGGGGAACAAAGGACGAATCGGACGATCGATTAAACGAGATACCAAAACTTCGTGTTCGGAAGGTTTGCTTTCTCTTTTCATAAAGCCACCGGGGATTTTACCTGTGGCATAATATTTTTCCTGATAATTTACAGTCAAAGGGAAGAAGTCTTGATCTTCTTTAACTTCTTTAGCTGCACATACGGTTGCCAAAACTTTTGTTTCGCCATATGTAGCAATTACTGAACCGGTAGCTTGTTTTGCAACTTTTCCGGTCTCGAGGATAAGTTTGCGTCCGCCCCATTCAATTTCACGAGTGGATACTTTTAAGTTATTCATATTCTATTACCTTTCATCTTTTACATCTTTATAAACAGCACCTTACCTTGATTAAGATAAGGATTTAATAAAAGCATTGCGGGACTGTGTCGCCCCGCAATGTTCAAAAACTTATCTACGAATGTTAAGTTTTTTGATGATTTCTTTATATCTGTTTTCGTCTTTAGCTTTGAGATAGTCTAACAAGTGACGACGTTTAGAAACCATTTTCATCAAACCTAAACGAGAGTGCAGATCTTTACGGTGAGTATTGAAGTGCTCAATCAAGTTGTTGATACGAGTTGTCCAAATTGCAATTTGAACTTCAGGAGAACCTGTATCGCCTTCGCTCAAACCATAAGTTTTTACTAATTCATCTTTTACTTCTTTTGTAATCGACATCTTTATTTTCCTTATATTAATTAAGTTAAATTAAAAACCCGAATCGGAGAAAGTCTTGTTTCTTCGACGAGTACCATGGCTGTTAAAACTCCGTTACAAGTTGTTGCCACCATTGTTTGAGGAGGAAATTTTCCTTCCCATACTTTTGGGCTCAGTGCTTGTCCGTGCTTAAGTTTTTCAGCCTCTGCTTCCGAAACAGCCATAACCGCGATGTCGCGCAGAGAGGTTTCTAACGGAAGCAAAAATTCGTTAGCTTGCTCAACATATACTATATTTTTTAATTTTTCCAGTAAAATCGTATCGTTGATTGTAAAAAGTCCGCATTTTGTACGTCGCAATTCGGTTAAATGTCCGTATGTATTCAGAGAACGAGCTATATCTCGTCCCAAACTGCGAACGTATGTCCCTTTTGAACATTGAACTCTAAAAAATGCAAGGTTATCTTTTGTATCAATAAGCTCCAGTCCGAAAATTTCAATTTCTCTTTCGGGAATCGAGACTTCTTCTCCTTTTCGGGCTAAATCATAGGCTCTTTGTCCGTTGATTTTTATTGCTGAAAATACAGGAGGAGTTTGCTTTATTTTACCGATAAAATTAGGAATAACCGAGATAATTTCTTCTTTTGTCGGAGTTTTTCCTCCGTTGACAATTATATTTCCCGTACAATCGGATGAATCCGTTTCCGAACCGAAAGCAAGAGTAAACTCATATTCTTTATCGCCGTCGGTTATAAAGTCGATAAGTTTTGTTCCTTCACCGAATGCAATAGGTAAAACACCAGTAGCAAAGGGGTCAAGAGTTCCTGCGTGTCCGTTTTTTTTAGCATTGAAAAAACGGCGGGTGAAATTGACAACTTGGGTAGATCCCATACCTTGCGGTTTGTCAATTATCAACCAGCCGTTTACATTATTGCCTTTTTTATGCTTCATCTTGCTTTTTTAAGTCTTCTTGAACTTTGGGATCATGAAGCAATTTTTCAATTTTATCAGCTTCCGCCATTGTGTTATCAATGAAAAAACGAATTTCCGGAACATAGCGAAGCATGGTTTTTGAAGCCACCACTTTGCGGAAGTGGTTTGCTGCCAACTGTAGTGCTTCACGAACTTTTTCATCCAGTTCTCCGTTTGTTGTTACAAAATACACATCGGCATATTTTAAATCGGGAGAAACTGTTGTTTCCATAATTGTTACCAAAGTATCAATAGGTTCAAGATTGCGAACTCGTCCCTGATTGATTTCTTCTGCTATAATTCGTTTGATTTCTTGCCCGACTCTTAATTGTCTTTGGGATAATTCTTTTAATGCCATTATATTTCTCCAATTAGTCGAGTTTAGCGGCAATAGTTTCGATTTCGTAACATTCGATAAAGTCACCGACCTGAATATCGTTATAGTTTTCAAAACTCATACCGCATTCATAACCTTCTTTAACTTCTTTTACGTCATCTTTGTATCGTTTAAGTTGTCCAAGACTACCATCATGAATAACAACGTTATCACGGAGTAAACGAACTTTCGCTCCACGTTTAACCATACCTTCGGTAATCATACATCCGGCAACTCTTCCTACTCCGGTGATATTGAATACGTTACGAATTTCAGCATAACCCAAAATCTTTTCTTTGAGTTCAGGAGAGAGCATACCTTCAAGTCCCTTCTTAACATCGTCGGCTACATCATAAATGATAGAGTAGTAACGAATATCAATACCGTCACGACGTGCCATATCACGAGCTTGCGGAATTGCACGAACGTTAAAACCGATAATGAAAGCATGAGATGCTTTTGCCAAGGTTACATCAGACTCAGAAATAGGTCCGACAGCAGAGTGTAAAATTTGAACACTAACTTCGTTGTTTGAAAGTTTGTTCAATGTTCCCTCAATAGCTTCAATAGAGCCTTGAACATCGGCTTTAATAACAATTGGTAGGTGTTTAACTTCACCGGATTTAATTTTATCAAGCATTTGTTCCATTGCAGATTTCGCACTCTTAACCAGTTTTGCATCACGTTCTTTCTGAATACGATAATTCACGATTTCTTTTGCTTGAGATTCGCTTTCAACAACGTTAAAGTTGTCACCGGCAGCAGGAGTTCCTTGCAATCCTAAAATTTCTACCGGAGTTGCCGGACCTGCGGACTGGAGTTTTTGTCCGTGTTCGTTGAACATTGCACGAACGTGTCCCCATTCTTTACCGGCAATGATAATATCACCGATATTGAGAGTTCCTTGTTGAACTAAAACAGTAGCAACAGAGCCACGACCTTTTTCCATTTTGGCTTCAACAACGGTTCCGCTTGCTTTACAATTCGGGTTAGCTTTCAAATCTAAAATTTCTGCCTGTAATAAAATAGCTTCTACCAACTTATTAATATTAATACGTTTTTTAGCAGAAACTTCGGCGCATAAGTATTCACCACCCATTTCTTCTACGGCAATACCATGTTGCAATAACGCTGTCTTAACTTTCATAGGATCGGCACCCGGTAAATCAATTTTATTGATTGCAACAACAATCGGAACTTCGGCTGCTTGTGCGTGACGAATAGCTTCTACGGTTTGTGGCATGATACCGTCATTTGCGGCAACAACCAAAACTACAATATCGGTAACTTTTGCACCGCGAGCACGCATCTCTGAGAATGCCTCGTGTCCCGGAGTGTCAATAAATGTAATTTTGTTTCCGCTTTCTACTTCAATTTGATAAGCACCGATATGTTGAGTAATACCTCCGGCTTCTTTAGCTACGACATTGGTTTCTCTCAATGCGTCAAGTAGGGAGGTTTTACCATGGTCAACGTGTCCCATAACGGTAACAACGGGAGCTCTCGGTAATTGTCTTTCCGGCAAACTGTCCTCGTCATTTTTCAAAACATCTTCAACATCGCTGTCGGCAACACGTTTCCATTTGTGTCCCATTTCTTCAACGATAATTTGAGCGGTATCGGCATCAATGGCTTGGTTAATTGTGGCCATAACGCCTAAAGACATTAATTTTTTGATTACATCGGCACTTTTTTCTGCCATACGGTTTGCTAATTCTTGAACAGTAATAATTTCAGGAATTGTAACTTCTTTAATGATTTTTTCTTGCGGCTGAACAACAACTACCGGTTTAGGTTGTTTCTTTTTAAAGCGACGGCGAGGTGCTCCAAATCCGTAATCGTCATCATCGTCATCACCACCAAAACTGTTTATGCTTACCTTGTTATTACGACGTTGCGGTTCAAAACTGCGTTTTGTAACTTTTTTACGATCCTGTTCAAAAGCCTCATTTCTATTAACAT
Source organism: Alphaproteobacteria bacterium (assembly GCA_017465405.1). GTDB lineage: Bacteria > Pseudomonadota > Alphaproteobacteria > RF32 > CAG-239 > JAFUYI01. Next base: position 24,453 of record JAFTWG010000023.1, on the reverse strand, counting down.
TGCGTTTTTTGCCGCTGAATTTTTCATCGTCATCATCGTCATCATAATCTTTCGAGTGACGGTCGTTATTTTTGAATGTTTTTTCTTCTTTTGGTGAGGATTGAGCCATTTTTTGTGCGGCCGCTTTTTCTTTTTCAGCCTTTTCCTTAGCAGCCTTTTCTTCTGCTTCTTTAGCTTCTTTTATTTTTTGTTCTTCCAAAGCCAAACGTTCTGCTTCTTCAGCTTCTTTGCGTTGTTTTTCCGCTTTAATTTCCTCTTCTAATTTTTGGCGGGCAAGCTGTTTTTCTTCTTCTTGTTGTTGACGTTTTGCTTCGTGTTCTTTTGCCTCGGCAATAAGACGCAATTTAGCTTGTGTAGCTTCGTCTAATTGTACTTCTTTATTTTCGGCAGGTGCAGATGTCGCAATAACTCTTTTTTTGCGAACTTCTACTTGCACAACTTTTTTACCGTCGTGAGAAGATGCTTTTTCTCCCAAACCTTTTAATGTCAGGGTTTTTTTGCCCGATAAGGTTAATTTGGTTTTTGCACTATCTTCTGTCATATAAATTTTTCTCCATTATTTTTTAAGAATTAATAAAATTTTGCCATTTTTGTAATTGATTGTATACCATTTGTGCCATTTCGCTTTTAAGTAGAGCGGCGTGGACCGTGTTAACTCTGTTTAGTGCCTTGTCTAACTCCTCAACTGTAAATAATGTCAAAATTTCTACATTCTTTGCGGCTGCTTTTATTTTTGCTTTGCCGTCTTCGCCGGCATCTGTTGCATCAATAACGTAGGCCACTTTATCTTTTGCCAGTTTTTCTTTTACTTTATCAAAGCCGGAAACCAGCATACCTGCCTTTTTAGCCAAGTTTATAGCCTCTAACGCACGGCTTTTCAAGATATTTTCTACAATTTCCAACAAGTTAGCCATCGGTTTTACGTTTTTACCTAACTTTTTGAAAATATTTTTTGCAATTGCTTGTTCAAGTGACTGCTTGGAGCAGGTTATATAAAAACCTTTTCCGGGCAGTTTCTTTTTAAAGTCCGGTATTACCTGATTGTCAGGAGTGAGGGTAAACCGCAGAAGTTCTTCCTGCGGTTTTTCCTCGCCTGTCAATAAGCATTTACGATTTGGATTATTCTTCGTCATCCAAATTTTGTCCTTCATTTTCAAACCAGTGCTCACGAGCAGCCATAATTACTTTATTTGCTTCATCTTCGGATAAGGTATTTTCTCCGAGCATTTCGATTAATTCGTCAGCAGCTAAATCGGCAACATCATCAAGAGTTTTAACACCTTTTTCAGCCAAAGTAATTATCATATCTTGGTCAAGACCGGTAACGGTTTTGATTGTTTCATCAATACCCAAAGTTTTGCTCTTTTTAGCAAATTCGGCATTACGTTTGGTGATGAATTCTTTTGCTCTTTGTTGCAACTCGGTAGCAATATCGTCATCAAAACCTTCAATTTCAGCCAATTCACTCAAAGCTACACCGGCAACTTCATCAACATTTGTAAAGCCTTCGGCAATAAGCAAGTGAGCAATCATTTCATCGACATCTAATGCGTCCATAAAACGTTGAGAGCGAACTTTGTTTTCGTTTGCACGACGTTCTTGTTCTTGTTCTTCAGTCAATACATCGATATCACAGCCGAGCAATTGAGATGCGAGCTTAACATTTTGACCGCGACGACCGATTGCGATAGAAAATTGCTCTTGCGGAACAACCGCTTCAATACGATTGCTTTCTTCATCAATTACAACCTTAGTAACTTCAGCCGGAGCTAAAGCACTTACGATATATTGAGCTCTGTCTTCAGAATAAGGTATAATATCAATTTTTTCGCCTTGTAATTCGTTAACTACGGCTTGAACACGGATGCCTCTTAAACCTACACAAGCACCAACCGGATCAATGGTTAAATCGTTGGCTTTTACCGAAATTTTTGCTTTTGAACCCGGATCACGAGAAACGCTGATGATTTTAACGATACCATCATAAATTTCAGGAACTTCTTGAGTGAATAATGCAGCCAAAAATTGTGGGCAGGTACGGGACAAGAAAATTTGCGGACCTTTGTTTTCACGGCGAACATCTAAAACATAAGCTCTGATTCTGTCGCCATTTTTGAATTTTTCTCTTGGTATAATTTCATCATAGCGCAAGATAGCTTCGGTTTTACCCATATCAACAATAACGTTTCTTAAGTTGCCGTTTGAGCCTACTTCAATTCTCTTAACTGTTCCGTTGATAATGGTGCCGATTTTTTCTTTATATTCTTCATATTGACGGTTGCGTTCAGCTTCACGAACTTTTTGAACAATTACTTGTTTTGCGGTTTGAGCGGCAACACGACCAAAATCAATCGGAGGGAGCGGGTCGATAACATAATCACCTACTTTGGCATTTTCATCATCTAACAACGCATCTTTTAGCAAAATTTGGTTACATTTATTTTCTTCGTCATATTCTTCGACAATTAAAAGATAATGAGCCAATGAAATTGCACCGTTTTTACGATCAATATGAGCTCTGATATCGTTTTCAAAACCATAACGAGAACGTCCGGCTTTTTGAATTGCGACTTCTAGAGCAGTAAAAACGTCTTCTTTATCAATATTTTTTTCGGTAGCTACCGAGTTTACAACCATAATGATTTCTGGTCTGGGCATATTTTCAATATTTTGCATTTTTTCCTCTATTGAAAGTTGGGTTAATTTATTCTTCTTCTTCCGCAGCTGCTTCAGCTTCTGCGATAGCTAAAAGTTCGTCAGTAAGCAATAATTTTGCTTTTGATACGGCATCATAAGGAATTGTCCATTCCTTATCGTCCATTAAAAATATGATATCTTCACCATCAACACGAATGATACGTCCCTTAAATCTTTTGCGTTTTTCGATTTCTACATCAGTTTCAATTTTAGCTTCAAAACCTTCAAAACGTACAAAGTTTTCAAGAGCAACCAACGGTCTGTCTAATCCCGGAGAAGAAACCTCAAGTGTGTATCTTCCCGAAATCGGGTCTTTTTCATCTAAAATGACAGATATGGCTCTGCTTACGGTAGCACAATCGTCAACCACCATATTACTGCGGTCTTTTTTCTCTATCATAACCTGCAAAGTAGGATTAACGTTGCCGATTGTCATAATGCGCACCAAATCAAACCCTAAATTATTAATTGTGGGTTCAAGCATATCGTGCAAATGATGTTTTTTTTGCATAAATTTTTCCTTTTTCTAACAAAAAAGCGGGGCTTTCGGCCCCACTTTCAAAAACTTAATATGAAAGAATAGTCAACATATAACATATTTTTTTGAAAAATAAAGAACTTTTTTATAATTTGCAAAAATTTTTATAATATGGTAACATTTTGCTCGTTACGGAGGTATGTATGAGCGTTTTTAAAAGCTTTGAACAGCAAATATCAGAGATACAATCTAATGAAGATTGCGAAAATATTATAGGAAATATATGTTCTTCCGTAATTTTGCGTAATACAGAATTAATTAATTTATTGGAAAAAGTTGTTTCTTCTCCGAAATTTGAAAAACCATCTTCAAAACTCTGTAAAATTTTTTATAAAACTTTAACCGAATTGCATAACGATAGCACATTAGGTCTGATTGAAAAATTTTCTAAAAAAAACGGGTATGAATATAGCCGAGAATTTGTAAATTGCGTTTCTAGAAATGTCTGGCCGGGAAAAAAGACTACGGAAGCTTTACGTATTTTGGAAAAAACAATAGCAAACTCCACCGGAAATAAAGAAGCATATTATGAGATTTTGGATTATGCCAAAGATATAATCAGAGATGGTGTAGATGAAGATAACAGAATCGATGAACAAACACAACTAATCGGCAAAATGTTAAGAGCTGTTCCATCCGGAGTTATAGAAGAAACAGATGCTGAAGTATATACGGATGCTATTGTTGCTTTTGCCGGTATTTTGGATATGAACAATAACGAACATATATATATTCTGTTTAGTCATCTTGATTTTGCCGCTAAAAATATAAAAAATAGTATTGATTGCGGAGATAATATTTCTGATGTATGTGCAAATATTCTCAAGGCCAATAATATTACACCGGATATCAGAAGAAAAACTTTGGATATTCTTAATGTTGCTGCTTTAAACGGTAATTTCATCAGCGGGGATATGTTCAAATTTGATCACAATGAACGAAGTATTCAAATTTATATTGATGAAATAAGCAAAATTGACAAACAATTAAAACAAAAAAACATAAGTGATGAGTTTTGTTGTTATGCTCTGTTGTTGGCAAAAGAATTTTCAGAAGAGCCGGGAGTTGATAAAAATATTTTGTTTAGTTTGGTTCAATCGGTTCAAAAAAATAAAACACGAGTTATTCCTGATTTTAATTCACTATGTATGGATTTTGTTGTACATGATGAATTTAGAGATAAGGCCGTTGGACTACTTCATAACGAAATTCCGTTGTTGATAAAAAAAGTAGCTCATAACCGTGATATTATCGGAGATGTTTTAGATTTTTATGAAATGTTACCGGATGATTATCCTAATGAAAAAATTATACCGGATATTTTGTTATTAGCCCAAAATACATCTAATAACTTTTGTCCGCTATTGATAAAAAGAGGATATTTTCAGCAAGCGTTTGAATGTATTAAAGGAAATATTGCTAATTTTGGAAAGGTTAAAGAGCCGAAAACTCAACTTCTTCAAACATATTGGGAATCTGTTTTAGACATAGTTGAACATGTGACAACACAACCTGATAATGAAGATATGATGAAACAAATTGTGTCAGATATAAAAAAACTGGCTCATCATCATTGCAAAATGAATGATACAGGGACAATTCCTCCGTATCAAATGGATAGAATTTTAGCAACAATTTTAAAAGATTGTCCGCAATTATCAGATGAATGTATTAAAATATGGAAAATATACGTTTCTGCGTTACCTGAAAAATGTAAATACTCATCAATGTTGAATTGTTTAGAGCAAATAACTATTAAATCTAAAGTACAGCCGGAACGTATTTTGAAGATGTTTGAAATGCTTCCGCAAAAAATGGATTGTGACGGACAAATTGCTGCTTTGAAATTTTTAAATGAGTTTGCTTCGCATTTTCCGGAACAAGCTGATAAAAGCGTGGCATTAGCAAAAGATAAAAAAGTTTTGCCCGAATTTTGGTTGAATGACGAAAAATATTGCAATAATCGTTGGAATTATAGAGAAATCAGAATAGGGCTTGATACGTATAAAAGCTTTTTGTTATCTGTCGGTGATAAAATGCCGAATGTTTTTGTGGAATTGCAGTTAGCTGAAGAAATAAGAAAACATTTTGCTAAAGGTGATTTCATATTTCGTGACGGAACAGCTAATCATTTGTTATGGAATAAAAAACGTTCTGTCATCGAAGAAGAATACAAATCACTAACCAGCGAAGAAAAAATTCATATAAATAGAATATTGTCATCGCAAAAATTAAATTTTGATGAAAAAATGGCATTACTGACTAATGGGGCTGGTTTTTGTAAGGATTTTAACATCGGAGTATATTTGAATATAAAAAAATATATTTTTGAAAAAGAAGAAGATGCCAATGCACGATGGGTTATTCCTTCTGCAATAGCGTGTGCCAAAATTTATGGTAAAGAATATATGAATTATTTTCGAACTATCGAAAACTATAATGAGCAAATTCCCAAAATACAGATGAGTTTTGGAAAAAGTCAAATGAATATGATGATAAAAAAGAAGAACTTGAGTTTATGTACTTGGCGACCGATTTTATTCTCAAGAGTCTTGAAAATTTACCTGATAGCGCTTTGTTAGCTCGAGTTGCTCTAAAGAAAAATTTGTTCCTGTATGAGATTGATTCTCATATTAAGAAATATATTAACGAATGGAAAAATAATGTGTTGTCATCTTCGTCGTTTGACATAAAAAAAGAAAGACGCAGACTTGCAGTCAAAAGAAAAGGTTTGTTAGGGACAATTTATGCGACAGCTAATTATATAAGTGATGACCAATTCAAACCGATAGGTTTTGAAAGAGCGACAAGTTGGATGGTTAAAGCCATAAACACAAAAGCAGATTTTGAACGAATCCGAAAATTTGCAGATAAGAATATTAAGGCAAAAAATATTGTCGGACAGCCCTTTTTACGAGTTAATGCTCCTCATTTGGAAGAGAAAAGACTAAGAAGTTTGAACGATATAGAACGTACTGATTTGGAATTTTCAGATGATTTCAGTTTAATAATCCCCCGATTGAAATATCTGACGGATAAAGAATTGAGCTCTATGAAATATAGCGAAGTATATGAGCGTTTATCAAAAATTAATTTTGATTATACATGCAGAGAATTTGCTATTGAAAATTCTGCGTATGTTGATTCTCAAGATACATACGATGAAGCAGAAGTTATTTATTATAAAGGGATGATAACCCCCTCACGTTTTGCCGATAAACCTGTTCTTTATAGCAGTGACAAAAATTTTAGATGTTCGGTTGCCAAAAAGGATGATGTTCGAATTTTGTTTGTCGGAGAAAAAACATCCTGTTGCCAAAGTTATGGAGATGTCGGTGGCCCTTGTGCCGTAGACAGTGTTATTAACCCTAATTCGGGATGTTTAATTTTTGAGAGTAGAAAAAATGAAGATGAGCCGTGGAAAATTGTAGCCTGCAGTTGGTTTTATGCGAGCCAAAACGGTAACTTTAAAGGCCTTACTTTTGATAATGTGGAGGTCGATACACATGAACATTGTGAAGAACAGGTAGAAACTTTATTTTTGGGAATGGTTGAAGAGTTTTCAAAAGATAATTATAAGTATATAACCGTTGGTAATAGTGGGAATGATATCTATTTAGAGGGGCAAATAATTTCATCGACTAATCCTCTTCCCGATGGTTATGAAGGTTATACAGATGCCGAGGTTCAAAGAATTATAAAAAACAATCCTAACGCGAATCAGGAAACAATAGAGGGAATTGTTATTAAAGCCGGCGATGATGAAGACTTAAGAGCTTTTTCACGATTTTCGAGCAAAGACGAAATAGATTGGCTAAAAGGTGACAGGTGTATTGTTTTGAAAGATAAAGAAAAAGTTTATGCCATTGCAATATGGAATAAAAACAGAACAAATGCGGAGTTGATTACGAATAAGGGATGTAGTATCGATAAGTTAAAAGAATTTCGCTCCTATGCTTTCGATTGCATAAATCGTGATATAGAAAATCCGCAAATAAACGAAGTTGAAAACGACATTCCGGCAGACAAAATTAAATTGCCATTATCTCGTCCCGATAGAGAAAGTAGATAGTTTTTGTTAAAAAATGTTGATTTTAACAAGGGGTTGGTATAATCTCCCGTTGTTTTACAGTTTTATAGGAGTTTTAAAAATGGAAAAATATATTACTACCCCGATTTATTATCTTAACGGTTTGCCTCATATCGGACACGCATATACTTCTATTTTGGGCGATGTCATGAAAAAGTTTGAGCAAATGCGGGGCAATAATGTATTTTATTCTACCGGAACCGACGAACATGGTCAAAAAAATCAGCATAGTATTGAAGAAAGCGGATTATCTGCCGAAGAATTTTTACAAAAACAAAGTGATAATTTCAAAAATTTGTTTGTGGATTTAGGTATCGATTTTGACTATTTTGTTCGTACTTCAAAGCCGGAACATAAAAAAATTGTGCAAGAAATTTTGCAAAATATTTACGACAGAGGTTTAATTGTAAAAAAATCTTATGAAGGTTTGTATTGTGAGGGTTGCGAACAATTCAAGAAAAAGACCGATTTAGATGAAAACGGTTGTTGTCCGGACCATAAAGTTGCACCGAAAGCAATCAGCGAAGAAAACTATTTCTTCCGCCTTGAACCATATCGTCAATGGTTGATTGAGCACATCAAAAATAATCCTGATTGGATTCAGCCGGCAAAATTTGCTAACGAAGTATTAGGTATGTTGCGTGAGCCTTTGGAAGATTTGTGTATCTCTCGTCCGAAATCTCGTGTATGGCTTGGTGTTGAACTTCCGTTTGATAAAGAATACGTAACTTATATTTGGTTTGATGCTTTGGTCAACTACATTTCTACTCATAACTACGGACATAATCCTGATTTTGAAAATATTTGGGCAAACTCAAATCACCTTATTGCAAAAGATATTTTGAAACCCCACTGTATTTATTGGCCGATTATGTTGCATGCACTGGGCTTAAATCCGGTTAAACATTGCTTTGTCCATGGTTATTGGATTGGAGAAGGCGGTGTTAAGATGTCAAAGTCTTTAGGTAACGTTGTTGATCCGGTTGAAGTTGTAAATTTGTTAGGTGTTGATGCTTTGCGTTTTTACCTTATTAACAATATGACAATGACCGGCGACAGTCAAATCAGTGTTGATTTGTTAAAACAAGGATACAAGTTGTTAGCCAATAATATCGGTAATTTGCAAATGAGAGTTTTGAAAATGGTTCAAAAAAGCTTGGAAGGAAAAGTTCCGTCAAAATCAGCTTTGAATGACGAAGATAAAAAACTTATTACCGATATTGCCGGTCGTTTCGAACGTATTTACAGTCAAGAAATGAGTTTGGAAACAGTCAGCGAACTTGCCGATAGTATTATGAAAGCAGGGGATGCGACAAATGCTTATTTTGCTGCCAATACCCCTTGGGTTTTAGCGAAAGATCCGACACAAAAAGGCCGATTTGATGCAGTTGTTTATACAACTTTGGAATGTTTAAGATTAATCGGATTAGCTCTTTATCCGTTAGCTCCGGCAACTGCAGAAAAAATTGAAACATCATTGGGTATTGAATTGAATGAGTTCAAAGCCGAATTTAAGCCGTTTGAGTTAAAAGAAGGTTCGACAATAAAAGTCGGTGATCCTCTCTTCCCGATTGTTGAATAATTGAAAAGGGCTTGTTAAGAGCCCTTTTTTACATTGCCGTATAATTTATATTGCATGCTGATGTTTTGTAAACTTCGGATAAAAGCAGAATCTTTTAACAGTGAAGAACAATTATTCGGATATGGATTATCCAGCAGTTTTTTTGTTGGCATGGTTACAATTTTTTTAGGAAAAAATCGACGACAAAAGGCATAAGCAGAAGTTGCAATATTTTCTTCATTTTCTACATTATATCCGATTTCTGAAAGCATTTTTGCAACGTCTTCTTCTTCGGAGAAACGGCTCCCATACCATATTCCTATATTGTGAGCAGCCAGCTCTTGCCAAGGAAAAGCTTTTCCGGGGTCGGGTTTGCGATTAGGAGCAATATCCGAGTGTCCGACAATCATTGTCGGGGCAATTTTATTTCGTTCTATTATGTCCTTACATAAATTTATGAGGGATTTTATCTGCTTTTTATTAAAATTGCTTTGTCCCAAAGAACGATGACAAACTTCAATTCCGATAGAACGGGAATTTATGTCGTTAAGCCCTTTCCAACTACTTACGCCGGCATGCCATGCCCGATTGTTTTCGTCAACACATTGAAAAATTGTGCCGTCATAATCTACGACATAATGCGAACTCAGTTTTTGTTCATCTAAACGAGCAATTCCTTCCATCGCATCGTGAGCCATAGAGTGTATAACCAGCATATCAATGGGATATTTTCGTTGATTATAATGATGTAGGTCGGCTTTTTTATAAGCAAATGGTTGATAACTCAATTCCAAAATCTCCAGCTTGTTTAATGAGGTTTTGATGACAACTGCGACGATAGCTGAAATATAAATCAGGATTTGAATAGGTATCTATTCCTGAAGAGGAAATATTGTTTATGCCCATCAATTTAACTCTGTGTTTTACATATTCTTCTAAATCACAGAGATATCTACCGTCCTCAATTTGAGTAAAAAATTGTTGATTATCGTTTGATTGGGCAATAAACATGTCTCGCATATCATCTTTTGTTTCAAAATTTGCTTTTTGCAAACAAGGTCCGGTTGCAACTGCTATTTCAGTAATTTCAGCTCCACGTTCTAACATTAGTTTTATGGTGTTTTCGACTACTCCGCTTAATGCTCCTCTCCATCCGGCATGAGCAGCTCCGATTATGCCGTTTTTATAATCAGCCAACAATACAGGGATACAGTCAGCGGTGGTGATACCTAAAATTATGCCTGTTTGGTCGGTAACAACTCCGTCTGCTTCTATCTGATATTGCGACGGTTTGTCAATATATACAGATTTATTGGTATGAGCTTGTAATAAACGAACGACTCTTGAGCCGTCAAAACCATAATAAGCTCCGATAATATCTAAATTTCGAGAAAGATTTTCAGGTTTATCATTACCTCGATAATTAAAATTCAGGCTGTTATATATCCCTTTAGACACACCACCTTTTCTTCCGAAAAAAGCATGTTTTGCTAAAGGGATATTAGGAGCATTGTATATATGCGGCATTACTCAATAACCTCAAAAACATTTTTACCGACAATCGGAGCCTTTTCACCGATGATTATATTGTTTTGCAATGATTTTGCAGCTTTTTCATAATCTTCTTCGTTAGCGGCATGAACAAAAGCCAATGGAGTTTGCTCATCAACATAATCTCCGATTTGGCAGAAGCCGGAATATCCGGTAGAATAATCTATCTTTTGCTCAGGCGTAATACGTCCGCCTTTGAGTTCGATAATACTCAATCCGATGTTGCGAGTATTCATGGCATTAACATAGCCGGAAGTATTTGCAAATACCGGAAGTTTCAGAGGGCTCTGCGGTAAATATTTTTCGGTATTTTCAACAAAATCCGCAGGTCCGCCTAACGAACTTACCATCTTTGCAAAAATCTCCAAGGCTTTGCCGTTATCAATATTTTGTTGTAACTGAATTTGTGCCTCATCGGTAGTATGGAATAATTTTGCCTGTACCAGTAAATTAGCGCATAAATCCATAGTTATTGAGTGTAAACGACTATCAACATTGATATTTTTAAGATAGTCGACGGCTTCTTGCATTTCTACCGCATTGCCGGCGGTTGTTCCTAAAACCTGATTCATATCCGTAAGCAATGCTTTGGTTCTTGTTCCGGCATGGTTTGCAACATTAACAATCGATTTGGCTAATTCTCGAGCATCTTCAATGTTGCTCATAAATGCACCATTTCCACATTTTAAATCCATAATTAAACAATCAAGTCCGGCTGCTAATTTTTTGGAGAGAATTGAAGCAGTAATAAGAGGAATTGATTCTACGGTTGCGCATACATCACGCAAAGAATATATTTTTTTATCGGCAGGAGCAAGGTTTCCGGTTTGTCCGATAATTGCACAACCGACTTCTTTTACGGTTTTACGGAATAATTCATTTGACGGGCAAGTTTGATATCCGGGGATAGAATCGAATTTATCAAGTGTTCCTCCCGTATGCCCGAGACCTCGTCCGGAAATCATAGGAACATATGCTCCGCACGATGCTAACATCGGAGCCAACATAAGACTTATTTTGTCTCCTACTCCTCCAGATGAGTGTTTGTCAACAATCGGCCCGTTTATATCATCCCATTTTAGAACATCACCGGAATCTCTCATACTCATAGTTAGAGCGGTGGTTTCATTTTTACTGAAACCATTGAGATATATGGCCATAGTTAGAGCTGCTGTTTGACAATCGGCGATAGATTTGTCAGTAACGCCTTTGATAAAAAAACTTATTTCCTCGGCGGTTAGTTCTTTTTTATCACGCTTTTTGCGGATTAATTCTTGCGGTAACATATTAAATTCCTTTTTTTATAACTTTTAATAAATCGTCTAAAACAGAAGAAGCTCCGATGCGGAAATGTTCGGATGTTGTCCAAGTTTCGCCAAAAATTGATTGGGCTATAACGTAATATTTGCGAGCTTGTTCAAAAGTTTTTATTCCGCCGCTTGCCTTAAAGCCGACGTGACGAGGAGTGTTGTGAATTGTTTCCAAAATTGCATTAGCTGCTTCCGGTGTGGCTGAAACTTCGGTTTTTCCCGTAGATGTCTTCAAAAAGTCTATTTCATATTCCATACACAAGCTGCAGGCATTTTGTAGTTGAGTAATATGAGGAAACGCTCCGCTCTCTAATATAATCTTCAATTTATGATTTTTACATTCATTGCTTACGGAATCCATAAAATTGCGGCAAGTTTCAATATCTCCTTCCAAAAAACTTTTATATGGAAAAACTGCGTCGATTTCATCTGCACCATAAGCTAGGGCATTTCTTATTTCCTCAACGATTGCTTCCATGTCTGTTCCTCCTTCAGGAAAATTTACTACTGTAGCGATAGAAATATCTGTATTCTCAAGCAATTTTTGAACCAGAGGAATAAATTTTGAATATACGCAAACAGCAGCGACATTACCATAAGGCGTAATTGCTCGTTCACATAATTTTGTGATACTTGTTTCGTTGTCATCTTTATTAAGAGATGTCAAGTCAAGGCAAGAAATAAGTTGTTTTGCCATTTCAAAATCTCGCATAATTTATTCCTCCTTAATATAATTTATGATTAAATCTGTTAAACTTCCTGATGCTTTTGCTGCACCCGAAAGGGTTTCTTCATGACTCAGCGGGGTAGCTTGTATTCCTGTTCCGAAATTGGTCAAAGCTGAAATTGCCAAAACTTTTATTCCGCAGTGAACAGCTGCTAAAACCTCGGGAACGGTTGACATACCGACGGCATCTGCTCCTAAAATTCTGAAAGCTCGAATTTCTGCGGCAGTTTCAAAATTAGGACCTAATACCATTAAATAGGTACCTTCATGAAGGTTGATGTTTTTTCTTTTTGCAATATTACGGGCCTTTTCTTGTAATTCTTTATCATACGCATTACTCATGTCAAAGAAGCGAGGGCCTATTTTTTCATCATTAGCACCTAGCAGAGGATTGCAACCCGAAAAGTTTATATGATCAGTTATAAGCATAATTTCTCCGGGATGAAAATCGGGATTTAATGATCCTGCCGCATTGGTTATAATTAATTGTTTTATACCTATGTATTTTAATGCTTGTATTACTTTGGCGATAATTTCGGGATTGTGTCCTTCATAAAGATGAAAACGTCCCTGCATACATAATATTTCTTTATTATCAATTTTTCCGATAACAAATTGTCCGTTATGACCGGCAACGGTACTTCGAGGAAATCCGCTGATTTCTTCATATTTTATGATGAGTTTATCTTGCAAAATATCGGCAATTCCTCCTAATCCTGAGCCGAGTATAATTGCTGTTTCAGGTTTATGTCCCTGCATTAAATTGTGTAACTGATTTAAATCTATCATTCTAAAACTCCTCAAAAGCTAAAGGAAGTAAATCTGAAATTTTTACTGTTTTTATTTCTTCACATCCTTTAGTTAATATTATTTCGGTTTCTGATGTAGAAAATTCTTTAATTCTTTGCAGACAAGCTCCGCAAGGCGTTATCATTATGTTTCCGTCAGAAACAATAATTATTTTTACGATTTTTTTTCCTCCGTCAGCAACCATTGCAGCAATAGCTCCGGCTTCGGCACAAGTTCCGCAAGGATAAGATATGTTTTCGACGTTGCAACCGGAATATGTTTTGCCGTTATCGGCTAAAATAGCTGCTCCAACCTTAAAATTGGAATAAGGGGCATGAGCATTTTTCATAGAATTGACGGCAAAATTTAAAAGAAGTTGATTTTTTTTCATGTTATCTCTTGACCTTAAGCTTTTTATTAATCAATATATGCTTTATAATATGCTACGATTATGTATTTAGCAAAGATTTTTTTAACTTTGTGCAGTTATGAATAAAGTTAAATTAAGGCAAATTATAAAAAGGATAGACTATGATTAAAAAGTTGATTTTTGGGGTTTTAGGTCTTGTAATTGTTGGATTAATCGGTGCTACCGTTTATCTTAATATGATAGACTGGAATCAGCATAAAGCCAGTATTGCGCAACAATTTGCGGAGGCAACCGGAAAAAATGTTGCTTTCAACGGTTCGGTAAGTTTTCATATTTTTCCGACACCATCTTTGGAGGCTGCTGATATTGATGTATATAATCATGATAAAACAGGACAAAAGGTTACTTTGGCAAAAATCAATAAAGTGGTTGCATCTCTATCCGTGCGTTCACTTATTCAAGGTAAAATCAATGTCGAAAAAATGACAGTCGTCAATCCGGAAATTTTTATAGAAGGGTATGAAGACGGTACACTTAATTGGGAATCAGCAAAAAGCGGTAATGAAGATTTTGCCATAAATAATGTTGAAGTATCTTTCGGCAGTGTAATGTTGGAAGATGCCAAACTTCATTTTATAAATAAGATGTATAAAATTGACTCGGTAATCGCCAATATTAATGCGGAAGTGATTGCAGGAAGTTTATTCGGACCTTATCGAATCGAGGGAAGTTATGTTAAAGACGGAACCCCAGGAGGATTTGCCCTTGATTTAGGTAAATTTTCTGATAGTTTTGCAACATCTGTAAATATGGTTATAAGTCACCCGCAATCAGAAAGTTATGTTAGGTTTGACGGAACGGTTTTATTGAAAAATGATGCCGTAAACGGAAATATTGTGGTTGAATCGAAAAATCCGGTTAATTTTATAAACAGTATGTTTTCTAAAGCCAAAATTTCGGAGGATTATGAATATCCTTTAGCAATGTCTTTGGCGGTAAAGAGCGATAAAACACAAATAGCTCTTTCCAATATCGTTGTAAAATATGCCGAAAGTGCCGGAGCCGGTAATATTCTTATTCCCAGAAAAGAAACACAAATCGGTGAAGAGGGTATGCAACGTCGTCGTATTGATTTAGCATTCAATATGGCGGAACTCAATCTGGAACCCGTTTTGCAAGTGGTAGAAGACTTTTTGAAAAAATATGACGGTAAAAACTACATTCCGGAATATAATTTTGATATAATCGGTGATGTAAAATCAGTTAAAACCACTTATAAAAATCAAGTTATCAGAGACTTTGATTTAAGTTTTGATTTTATGGATAATACTTTTGTCGTGCAAAAATTTAGTGCCCAGCTTCCTTTTGACGGAGTGGTGAAATTTAAAGGAGAATTGTTCAGTGTTGAAAAGGTTTTGACATATAATTTTGATATAGATGCAAGCACTTTAGATTTTGCTAAAACTGCAAATTGGTTGGGATATAAAGTTAATCCGTTGACTAAAGGTGTATATAAGAGGGCATCTACCAAATTTAATTTGTCTGGCACGCTTGAAACTATAAAAGCAAGTCCGTTTGTCTTTAATATGGATAAAACTTCTGTTAATGCTAAATTGGCATGGTTGCGTAAAGATGGTAATAAGTATTTTGTTATTGCCGATGTTGATAATATAAATTTAGATAATTATATCGAAGCTTTACCTGAAGCTGTTTTACAAAACAGTTGGGAAAATAAAGTTGTATATCGATTTAAACAATTAGCAAAGTTGAATAATTTAGATATTCAATTCAGAGCTAAATTAAATTCCGGTATATGGAATAAGATCCCGTTTGAAAAAGTTTCGGCCGAAGCAGTGATAAAAGATGGGGTTGCAAAATTTTCTGATTTTTCTATCGGTAATGTTGCAAGCGCCCAAGTGGCTCTAAAAGGTGAAGTTTCCGGTTTTGGCGGAGAACCGAAATTTAAAAATTTGAAATATGGAATTGCTGTTGCAGATAATAAAGCATTTACAGAGAGAATGGGACTTGAATTTCCTAAGGTCAATTTTGATCATTTGTTACAGTTTGATTCTAAAGGTGTTGTTACCGGAGGACTGAACAGAGCTGCCATAAAAGCAGTATCAAAGTTAGGTAATATTGATAATGTGTATAAAGGTGAAATTTCAAAAGTTGACAACGTATATTATTTAAACGGTAAAGTCGAATTAAATAATAATGATATGGTCAGAATGTTAAATGATTTCTCAATAAATTATAATCCCGAATTTCCTTTGGGCTTAATTAAGATGTCTTCCGAAATCAAAGGAAGCGTAAATGCGTTGCTGTTAAAGAACATGGATATGTATATCGGTTCAAATCATTTTGTGGGAGATATTTTGTTTTCGAAAAAAGAAGGGAGAAATCTCTTAAAAACTAATTTGAAAGCAAATAAGTTTGAGTTTGAACGCTTCATATATAACAAAAATACAAGAAACGAAACGGGTGTGTTCCGTCCTAAAACAGAGAGAGTACCATTTTTGCCTAAACCTGCTTTAAGTAAGGCAAAAATAGATTATTCTTGGTTGAAAAATTGGGATATGGAAGCAAAGATTAATGTTGATGATTTGTCTTTGCAAAATTATGCACTTAAAAACACTTCTTGGACAATGGTGTTAAATAAGCAAATATTAAAAGTAGCTCAATTTATCGGTGAAAAAGAAAATGGATTGGTTAATTTAGACTTTGAACTTAATACGGTTCAAAATCCGAAATTAAGCGGAAAACTTGTTTTAAATAATATGGAATTACAAAAAGCTAAATGGAGCGGAAGTTCTTATGGTATTGAAAAAGCTATTTTAGAAGCAAGTTTAGATTTTAATACTTCTGCGGATTCTGTTGATAGTGTTATGTCACAAATTAGCGGAACAGGTAAATTTAATTTTATTAAGCCGGTTGTTAAGGGTTGGGATTTGAGTGTAATTGAAGCAGATCTCGAAAGCAGAGTTATTTCTGACGGTTTTAAATCATTGGTTCAGGAAAATTTAAGTTCCGGTGAAACAATGTTTAATTCTTTCAGCGGAGAGTTTAAACTTGAAAACGGAAGCTACAATATAAGATATGCAACCTTTGACGGAGATACTTATGCCGTAGATTTATCTGCCGATGGAAATTTAGGCACTTGGAGTATTACATCGACATTTACTCCGATATTTAAAACGGTCAAAAATGTTTCGGGCTTGAGTTTTACTCTTGATGGCAACATTAATGCACCGTCTCTTGAAGTTGATGTAAGTCCGATAACTGATGTTTATGATGCAAATGAAAAACAGGCCGTTGCTCAAGCAAAAGCGGAACAAGATGCAAAAGTTAAAAAATATCGTGATTTAATGGATGAACAGCAAGAAAGGGCAGAAAAATCAAAACAGAGATTAAATGGCTCTATTGTAACAGAATTTAAGGCCGGTAATAATTTGGCTGAAAATGAAAAAATGAAGAGATATTATTCGGCTATAAATAAACAAATAGTACAAACAAATATGGATATTGCCGAAGTTACTTCTAAAAAAGGAATGGCTGATATTGATGATGATGTAATCGCTAAGTTGAAAACTCAAAACGATTTGATTGAGGAACGCTTATCTAAAATAGAAAGAGATTTGACCTCTACCAGAGTTCAGGACGTTCGTTTGCGAATCCGTGAAGATGTTGCTAAAATTAATGAAATAGCATCACAATCACAAACTTTACCGGCAAGATTGCTTGATATAACCGGTGAGTTCGGAAAACGTTTGGCTGCATTTAATGCCGATTACTATCTTGAAGGAGATGCAGAAGCTGAAAATATGAAAAAACAACTTGAAAAGTTAGTCGGAAGTATTGATGAAATTAATATTCAGGTCGGAGGTAACAGTATTGTATCTCAAGGTGTCAGTGACATAATTGTTTTGGAAAAATTTGCAGCTGATTTCCGTAAAGATTTGGAAAATGTCAGTGATAAAATAGCTGAAGCCGAAAAAATACTCGAAAATTATGAAGAGCACGTTGATTCCAAAATAACAGCTGAAGAAAAAGCTTATCAACAAAAACTTGAAGACGAGGCTATTAAGCAAAAACTTTCCGAAAATACCGGAAAAATTGCGACTGCCGGTGGAAAAACAGTAACCGTTGAGCGTGATTTGGAGGAGATTAATCGTTCGGAGCAAGCTATTCAAAAACAAGGTAAAGTGCTTGATTTTAGTAGTCAAAGCAATAGCGGTGTTATCCGCAGTTCTTTACAACAATCGTCAACTTCAAATTCAAATGACGAATCGTCAGGCGGATTAATATTGCGAGTTAGTGACGGCGAAGAAATAGAAAGCGGTGGAAGAATAGTTAAATAACTTGTAGAAAGGTTTTTTTGTGTTATATATATAAGCATCAATTAATTTAATCATTTGGAGATTTTGATGTACAGAAAACCTGAGGTATGTATCCTCCCTGTGGCAGGTTTGTCAACACGCAACCTGCCTGCTACAAAAGTTTTGCATAAAGGCTTTTTAACACTTAATAATTTGCCGATAATTCAATATGCGGTTAATGCTTGTGCAGAAATCGGCATTAAAGAGATTGTTTTTATATATAGCGATCAATCTTGTAAACATTTATTTGAATCATATTATAAACCATATCCTTGGCTTGAAGAACACCTTAAAGAAAAAGGTAAACTTGATTTGCTTAAGGTAATTAAGGATATTATTCCCGAAGGCATGAAATTTCATTTTGCCGAACAATCCGAACCGAAAGGAAACGGTCATGCGGTTTTGATGGCTAAAGAATATGTCGGCGACAGAGATTTTGTGGTTATGTGGCCTGATGATGTTTATATTAATACTCATGGAGGTCCGGGAGTATTACGCCAGTTGTTGGATGTTTATGAACAAGAAGGCGGCATGGTTGAAAATATTATGGAATTTCCTCGTGAAGAAATGGTTCGTTACGGTGCTCTTATCGGTGCGGTTCGTGATGGCCGTGTGGTTAGAGCAAAAGGTAAAGTAGAAAAACCTGCTTTAGAAGATGTTCCTTCTAACTATGCAAGTATGGGACCATATATTTTACCAAATGAAATTATGGATATTCTGCCGGAAGTTCAAAAAGGTAACAATGGCGAGATTAATTTAGCTGATGCAGCCGGTTTAGCCGCTCAAAGAGGTATGAAATTAACCGGAGTATTGTGTGATGTTACTCGTTTTGATTGCGGAACAAATGCTGATTTAGCTCGCTCAAATTTGAAACTCTCTTTAATGAAAAATCCTGATTTGAGAGCATATTGTAAAGAGCTTTTAGATACAATGTTTGTTTAATTTTATCATATTTTATAAGGCGTTGCCATGGCAGCGCCTTTTTTTTAACGAAAATATTGACAAAAAATAAAATAAGGTGTATCTATGATATATTCAAACTAATTATTCATCATATAATCTTACCAACATGAAAAATGTTTTTTCTAGTATCCTTAATCGTGTGCGTGGATACCGCAAATTGAATGTTGTTGCCGTGGTTGGCGATCAAGTTGTTGTTTCTGATGACAATGGTCGTCTTGGTTTCTTAACAGGAGAGTTGACACCGGATGAACAGGAGCAGAGTGTCGTTTGGGCAAAACCGTGTGGCACAAAGTCTGTCAAAGTTGTTACGCAGGCTTCGTATCATTGCTATGACACTGCAGAGCTTATTCGTCTCGTCGGTGAAGACAACTTGTATGTTGTTAAGTTGCGTGTGCACGGCGGAGAGGTAGCTCTCGTAAATGCTAACCGTCAGTATCACCTTGGTGAATGCTTGGCCGTTAACCTTAGCGAGAAGTCACCTGCTGAGGTCACTAACTACGTAAAGTAGTTCTACAAGCAAAAAGAGATAAAGGGGGCGAATTTTCGTTCCCTCTTTTTGTTTTTAAATAATCTTTGTTGATGATGAAAAATTTTTGAATATAAAAAATACTTGAAAAAACAAAAATAAAGTAGTAGAAGCAGTTTATCCGATAAACACCCCTGGAGGTTTGTCGGTGTGTGTTAATTTTTTAAGGAATATAAAAATGACAGATATTACATTTAATGCTGAAAAGCGCGAAAGAGCAGGTAAGGGGGCAGCTAGAGCATGTCGTCGTGAAGGTCGTGTTCCTGCCGTAATTTATGGTAACAAACAAGAACCGGTTATGATTAGCCTTCATCCTGTTGAGCTTGAAAAAGCTTTGGATATGGTTGGTTTCTACGATGCGGATATTGAAGTTGCTGTTGATGGCAAAAAAATTAAAGTTTCTTGCCAAGATGTTCAATTCCATCCGGTTTCTGACAAACCAATTCACGTTGACTTCCTCAGAAAGTAAGCTTTAAGGATTATCGGGGCGCATAAATTCTCGGTTGTTTGTTTTGACAATAAACGGAGAATCGGGCGCTCCGATTTTTTCTATGGAGAAAAAATGTTTTTAATCGTCGGTTTGGGAAATCCCGGTGCAGATTATGTTAATACGCGTCATAATGCAGGTTTTATGGCGGTTGATGCTATTGCTGAAGAATATGGTTTTGCCTCTTGGCGTGAAAAATTTGATGGGTTAATATCTGAGGGAAAAATTGCCGGAGAAAAAGTTTATTTATTAAAACCGCAAACCTATATGAATTTATCGGGAAATTCGGTAGTAAAAGCCGCAATGTTCTATAAAATTCTTCCTGATAACATTGTGGTTATTCATGATGATATGGACTTGGACATATCTCAAATTAAAGCAAAAACGGGAGGAGGAGCCGGAGGACATAACGGTTTAAAGAGTATTGATTCTCACATAACCAATGCTTATCACCGTATTCGTTTAGGTGTCGGACATCCTAAAGGTGTCGGTGAAGTTGTGGTAAATCATGTTCTTTCTCGTTTTTCAAAAGCAGAGCAAACGTCTTTGGATAAAAATATAGAGTTAGTTACGGAAAATATCGGAATATTGCTAAAAGAAGGAGTAAATGCTTTTAGCAACAAAATCGGTATGTTACGTCATAAATAAAGGAGAATATTATGGGATTTAATTGTGGTATTGTCGGCTTGCCTAATGTAGGAAAATCTACATTATTTAATGCCTTAACTCAAACGATAGCAGCACAGGCTGCCAACTTCCCCTTTTGTACTATTGAACCTAATACAGGGAGAGTTGCCGTTCCTGATTCTCGTTTAGATAAATTGGTTGAAATGGTTCAGCCTAAAAATGTTGTACCGACGCAGTTAGAATTTGTGGATATTGCCGGATTGGTAAAAGGTGCTTCTCGTGGAGAGGGGTTGGGTAACCAGTTTTTAGCCAATATTCGTGAAGTAGACGCCATTGTCCATGTTTTACGTTGCTTTGAAGATGACAATATTACTCATGTCGAAGGAAGTGTTGATCCTATCAGAGATGCTGAAATTGTTGAAACAGAATTAATGATTGCAGATTTGGAATCTTTGGAAAAACGCTATGACCAAACCATAAAAAAGGCACGAGGCGGCGATAAAGAAGCTATAACCAGACAAGCAGTTATGGAGCCGATAATTGCGGCATTGAAAGAAGGAAAACCGGCAAGAGTTGCTGCTCCCGATATTTCTAATAAAGATGCGTATAAAGAATATAGAATGTTACAACTGCTTACGGCGAAACCTGTTTTATATGTTTGTAATGTAGATGAGGATTCAGCTGCGGCAGGTAATGATTTTTCAAAAAAAGTGGCTGAAAAAGCTACTTCGGAAGGGGCAAAGTCAGTGGTTATTTCTGCGGCTATTGAGGCCGAGGTGGCTCAACTCGATGATAAAGCGGAACAGCAAGAATTTTTAGAAACATTAGGCTTACAAGAAACCGGATTGGCAAAAATTATTCGAGCCGGATATGATTTGTTAGGTTTGCAGACATATTTTACTGCCGGTCCAAAAGAAGTTAGAGCATGGACATTTGTAAAAGGTTCAAAAGCTCCGCAATGTGCAGGTATAATTCACTCCGATTTTGAAAGAGGTTTTATCAGAGCAGAAACCATATCGTATGACGACTATGTAAGACTTGGCGGAGAACAGGCGTGCAAAGAAGCAGGAAAAATGCGCTCCGAAGGAAAAGAATATGTTGTGCAAGATGGTGATTTAATGAATTTCTTGTTCAATGTATAGTCCGTAAATGATTGTTTTTAGAAAAAGACACCGAGTTAAAATCGGTGTCTTTTTTTTTTAATTTTCGTCATTGTGAAAAATCTTTGATTTTCGTGGCAATCCACATCCCACAGCGTCATTACGAGGAGTGAAACGACGTGGTAATCCAGTTTATCACTTCGTCATTACGAGGAGCGAAGCGACGTGGTAATCCATAGAGGTTATAAGGCATATATTTTCTGGATTGCTTCGCAAGACTTTGTCGCTCGCAATGACAGTTTTGGGGTAAAAATGGGGATGTTTTGTGATTGCAAGAAGAAAAGCGCTAAATTTTTATTATGTTAAAACAATATATTATAAGTGTACTTGTTCCGATTATATGTACATTTATTTTGAACAAAAATCAAGACCAAAAACCAAGGCTTGCAAAAGAAAAATCGTGTTCCAAATAAATGTACGTTTAATTATGTTTAAACTAAACCGGAGATTTCCCAATGAAATACAAAGCATTCCCCATTCTTTTAGCCGGAACATTTTTATCAACATCTGCAGTTGCACAAACTGTTCCGACCATTAATACTGATTACCTTGATTCCCTAACCGGAGAAAAAGTCACTTGGCAGGATGCTTCTGCAAGCGATACAAATGCAGTACAAATTGGTGATAAGTTTTATAAATACACTTATAACAACATAGGAAATTATCAAACGACATCGGATTATATTGATGATACACTAGATTCTACCGATGTAACAGATGTTTTATTTAACAACATTTCAAATCGAGTTATTTATAATAAAAAAAATAATTCGGATATAAATATAAATTCAGATTTTGTCGGAAACTATGGTTATGAAAGTTCTGGAAATATATATAACGACGGAAGCTACGGAGAAGGTGCTTCTATTGGGGATATTGTCGGAGTTTTTGTCGGAAAATATATCGAAACAGCACAATACGGCACATATAGTACAGCAATAGTTAACAAAGCTGCTAGCATCAAGAGTGTAACAGGCGATTTCATTAATAATTACTATAATGCAATATCTGATTCTGATAATGGTGGTGCAATTACAAATATTGCTTCAAATTCATATTCATCCTCTATAGGTAATATTACAGGAAATTTCATTGCGAATCACATGACATCACTCAGCGGAGCACGAGGTGGTGCTATAGTAAATTACGCTTATAATTATGATTATGATACAATAATGGTAACCATAGGAAACATAACAGGTGATTTTATAGGCAATTATGTATCTACTAGTAGTGATTATGCTGATGCATATGGAGGGGCTATTTATAATGCAAATAATGTTTCATCCGGATCTGCAAAAGTAGGAAATATAATTGGAAATTTTATAGGAAACTACGTAACATCAGAAAATGGAAACGCATTTGGTGGAGCTATTTATAATAGAGGTACAATCGGAGAAATAATAAATTCTAATTTTATAGACAATTATGTATTAGGAACTTCTGCCTATGGCGGTGCCATTTATTCTACAAGCTCATTAAACATTATTGCGGATAATGGTACTTCTTTGTTTAGTAGAAATAAGGCGAATAATAAAAGTAATGCTATTTATCTACAAGGACAACCCCCTATAAATCCTGCATTGTTGTCAACAAATGCTGTAACTTCAAACGGATATATTGACTTAAATCTATCAGTTAAAAATAAAGGAACAATTACTTTTGATGATGTAATTGACGGAGAGTACTATAATATCAATGTTAATGGTGACATTGACAAAGAAGATTTTATAAATAGAGTTACTTTTAACAATAAAGTTAATAGTGTTTATGACCTGACTCTTACTACTACTCAAATGGCATTAGGTAAAAACGCGGTTATAAATATTGTTCATAATTACGTTGCACAAAATAATCCTTATCTTCGTTTAGATTTAGATGCGGTAAATCGTGAAGTCGGTCAAATCAATATCGATGGCGATGTTGACGGAACAACAAACGTAATCGTAAATGTTCTTCAAAACAAAGAAACAGCAAAAGAAGAAAGTATTGTTTTTGCAACCGCAACAAATGATACACTCGGTGACGAAGATTCTTTCAAAATTTATCGTGTTATCGGCAGTCCTTATATGTGGGAAGTTAGCTATAATGATACCAATAAACAATGGGGATTATATTCAACCAAAGAGCAAAATCCTGATGAAAAAGATGACCCTGTTGTTCCGACACCGGATACTCCCGATACACCTTCTCAATCATCAGGACCAACAGAGGTCGCACCGGAAATTATCGGATTTGAGACTTTGCCGAATGCCGGTTTAGCACAAACGAACGGAATGGTTTATAATATTATGCGTAAAGTAGGAATAAGTAAATCATATTGTAAAGGTTGTGGTTTCTATGACTATAACTGGGATGGCGAACCTTTCCATAATGCTTGGGTAGATACAACCTACAACGGCTTAACAATCGAAGCTCCGGTAGAGATTGAAGCAAAAGTATGGGGTATTGAAGCCGGTTCAGATATTCAACACGATTTGAATAATAAACTCGGTATTTTCGCATCATATCGTCAAGGTAATTATGAAATGGACGGTAAAGGCGAAAAATATTACTCCACAATCGGAAGTGAAATCGATATCGACAGTTATTTAGCCGGTTTATATTATCGTTATGACTATAATGACTGGTATGCTTTCGCAACCGTTTACGGCGGTATGCAAAATGCCGAAATTCAAACC
>JAFTWG010000002.1 GCA_017465405.1 Alphaproteobacteria bacterium | reverse complement strand
TCCATCCCAATTATAATCATAAAAACCGCAACCCGGACAATATAAACGATTTACGTTAACTTTGCGCATTATGTTATATATCATTCCGTTAGTTTGAGCTAAACCGGCACTCGGCAAGGCTTCAAAACCGATAATCTCAGGTGCAACCTTGATTGGTCCTTCCGGAACATAATCGGGATTATCGGTTGTATTCATTTCAAAATACCACTCGTTTGAATTTGCCGCAATATTTGTATATTTTACATCATATAAATATGGACTTTTATATACGCGGGATACCGCAAATGAATTTTTGTTTCCTGTAGTATCTTCTGTGGATTGAGCAAACAAAATTCGTCCCTTATCAACTATATCCGTATCTGATGTTGCATAAATAATAAGATTTGTTACGCCTTTTACATCGCCATTTACGGTTAATAAATCGGAAGTCATTGTATCGGGATTTACATCAAGATGTAAGATGCTGTTATTTGCTGAATATTCCCCCAAAGATAATTCTTCTAAATATCCATTAGCAATATGTAATTCCGCATTCGCTAAAGAAAGATTTGGATTATCATTAAATTTTCCCTGACCATATTTTCCCTTATTTAATATCATGGCTGTTTTGTTAACATCTATGTTTGTTGCATTACTTATTTCATTATTAAGGTATATTTTACCGCTTTTATCTCCGTCGATATTTAATAAAAATGTATTACCGTTTATAGAATCGTCAAAAGTTATATTACCATTATTAATTACAGATAAATTAAGTTGAGCACCTGTTGATACATAAATGGCATTATATTCTTTTTCTTCATTTCCGGTTTGTGTTGTATTCCCCGAAAACTTCATATTATAATTATCAGAAATAATTGAAGTCTCAGCATTGGCATAAATGGCTCCACCTCTTGCTGTAACTCCGCTCGTTGCTGAATTATTGATAAAATCGGAATTAATAATGCTCAATGTACCAATATTTAATATAGCTCCACCGATAGCACTATTGTTTTCGGATACAGCTTTATTATTACTGAAAGTAGAATTTGTAATTTCGGTAATTGTACCAAAATTTGAAATAGCACCGCCTCTGCCTTGCCCCGTATCAGAGATTGCTTCGTTAGAAGAAAAAGTGCTGTTTGATATTTTACTTATTGTTCCTGAATTATAAATAGCAGCACCGTCAGTATGTTTTTTTCCTCTAATTTTGTTTTCGGTAAAATCTGAATTCTTTATTTCTTGTATTTTACTGCTAATATTTATAGCCCCACCACTGGCATAACCGGCAACAGATACCGCTTCGTTTTGAATAAACTCTACATTATCTATAATTCCTATATTTTGTGATTGTTGAAAAATAGCTCCTCCGTTTGCTTGTGCTTCAGCGGTAGTATATGCCTTGTTTTTCTTGAAAGTACTGTCTTTTATACTTTCAATACCTCCTAAAGATGCTATCGCTCCACCAAATGCAAATGAAGAATTAGATTCGATATGATTGTTTTCAAAAGTCGTATCGTAAATTTGTTTTATATTTCCCATAGTTGCTTGATTCATTATGGCACCGCTGGTAACATACCCATAAACAGCTTTAACATAATTGTCTTTAAACACAGAAGAAACGATATTACTTAATTTTCCTCTAACAAGTACTGCTCCTGCTTGTGCATGTCCGTTTATCTTGTCCGTATAAGCATAGTTTCCGTTAAATTCAGAATTTTTTATTGTATCAACCGAACTATATTCGGCAATAGCGAGAGCACCGCCTGTGGTATTAATCCCTCCTTGGATCGAATTTCCTTTAAAAACGCAAGAATCAATATTTTGTAATGTAACACCTTTTGTTGTACCGGATATTGCAAGCAAAGCTAAAGCCCCTCCACTGGAAATAGTGGAACCGGATACATTGTAACTGCTGTTTAGAGTATTATTAATAAATTGGGTGTTTTTTATTTCATTTAACGACAAATTTGATAAAGCTGCTGCTCCACCATGCCCCGGTTTTGTAGTATCTGTCGCATTAAGAACATTATTTGTAAAAATAGCATTATTGAGAGTATCAAAATCGACATATGTGACGAATAATGCTCCGCCATAAGGCTCTATAGAGGCTGAATAGGTTACTGTATATGTATTGTTGTCAAGCTCAATCATTGAAGAAGGAGTTCGTATATCCAGTCTATTATTAATGGTTGATGCTGTAGATTGAAAAGAATATAAACTTGATAAAAAAGTTGCTGCTAATAAAAATTTTTTCATAATATTTTCTCCCAACAAATACATACTTTGTTATTTTAACAAAAAAAATTATAGATTCAACCAAAAAACCGCCCTGAAATCAGAGCGGTTTTATTGTTAAAACAATCAAATCAGATTATTTTTTCAAGATTGATTTACCTGCATAAACAGCTACATCACCGAGTTCTTCTTCAATACGAATCAATTGATTGTATTTTGCCATACGATCAGAACGAGACATAGAACCTGTTTTGATTTGACCGCAGTTTGTAGCAACAGCAATATCAGCAATGGTAGAATCTTCTGTTTCGCCTGAACGGTGAGAAAGAACTGCTGTATATTTGTTACGTTGAGCCAAGTCAACAGCTTTTAATGTTTCACTCAAAGAACCGATTTGGTTAACTTTAACCAAGATTGAGTTAGCAACTTCTTTATCCAAGCCCATTTGTAAACGTTTCGGGTTTGTTACGAACAAGTCATCACCAACCAATTGTACTTTGTCACCGATAGCTTCGGTCAACAATTTCCAACCTTCCCAATCGTCTTCTGCCATACCATCTTCGATAGAGAAAATCGGGAATCTTGAGCACAAATCTTTGTAGAACTCAACCATCTCTTTGTTGGTGTATGTTTTGCCTTCACCAGTCATAACATATTTGCCGTCTTTATAAAATTCAGAAGAAGCAGCATCCAATGCCAAAACAACATCTTCACCCGGAACATAGCCGGCATCTTTAATAGATTGAACTATGAAAGACAAAGCTTCTTCAGCAGATTTCAAGTTAGGAGCAAAACCACCTTCGTCACCAACGTTTGTATTGTGACCGGCAGCTTTTAGGTTTTTGCGCAATGTATGGAAGATTTCAGCACCCCAACGGATAGCTTCACGAATAGATTCTGCACCAACAGGCATAATCATAAATTCTTGAATATCAATCGGGTTATCTGCGTGTTGACCACCATTTAAGATATTCATCATCGGAACAGGCAATGTGCGAGCCATTGTACCACCCAAATAGCGATAGAGTGGCAAACCGGCTTCTTCGGCTTGAGCTTTAGCAACGGCCAAAGAAACAGCCAAAATAGCATTAGCACCGAGTTTACCTTTGTTTTCTGTACCATCTAAATCAATCATTGTTTGATCAATAGCAATTTGATCTTCAGCATCCAAACCGGCCAAAGCATCATAAATTTTGTCGTTTACGTTTTCAACAGCTTTCAAAACACCTTTACCGCCAAAACGTTTTTTGTTGCCGTCGCGGAGTTCAACTGCTTCGTGAACACCGGTAGACGCACCACTCGGAACAGCAGCACGACCAAAAGCACCGGACTGCAAAACAACTTCAGCCTCAACGGTAGGATTACCGCGTGAGTCTAAAATTTCACGAGCATGAATATCGACAATAGCACTCATCTTTTTCTCCTTGTTAAAATTATAGAACTGTCATATTAGTCGGCTATTTTAATGAATTTGTCAAGTATTCGCTTAACTATATGCTCAAACTTTGCAAAAAAAAATTGCCTTTATTATAATTAGTTATTAAACTTATGAAAAATAACAAATTAACGGAGCTAAAAATGTTTTCAGATAAATGGCATTATCGCTTTATGGAAGTGGCAAAACTGGTATCTACATGGTCAAAAGATACAAGTACAAAAACCGGCGCCGTAGTGGTCGGACCGGATAGAGAAATCAGAGCAACCGGATATAACGGTTTGGTTAGAGGTGTAGATGACAACATTCCGGAACGTATGGAACGCCCTACAAAATATGACTTTTTTGAACATGCGGAACGCAATGCTATTTTTAATGCCTGTCTGACCGGAACTTGTTTGAAGGGCTGTGTTTTGTACGCAACTCATCCTCCTTGTACCGATTGTGCTCGAGCAATTATTCAGTCCGGTATCAAAATGGTGGTTACAAACGAAATGAAAATCGACTCGAATACGCCAACCGGAACTTGGAGAGATAAACTTTCATATTCGGAACAGATGTTCAAAGAAGCGGGAATCGAATATAAAATATTGAAATAAACTTCTCAAAAACCTCTTTAAATTTTTATATATTTGATTACATAAAACAAAGATATAGCAAGTTTTAGGAGGTTTTATGAAAGTTTTAATTGCCGATGACCACGCATTATTCAGAGATGCGCTCGGAAAGTTAGTTGAATCTCTCGACGATACAATAACCATCGTTCAAACATCAAATTTTGCGCAAACTCTTAAAATATTAAATCAGGAAAATGATTTCGATTTAATTATAACCGATTTGGAAATGAGCGACGTATCTTCTTGGGAAAAAGGTTTTGAGGAAATAAAAAAAGCAGCTCCTACATCTAAAATCGTAATCGTATCTGCCTCAGAAAATATACGAAACATCAAAAATATATTAGAACAGGGAGCTTGCGGTTTTATCAGTAAACGTTCTGAAAACAATATTATGACCAGCGCATTAAAACTTGTTCTGGACGGAGGAACTTATGTTCCGTCAACTCTTCTAAACCGCAATACCGATAATATGGGAAAAAACAAAATATTAACTCATCGTCAAAATCAAGTTTTAGGACTGGTGGCACAAGGTATGTCCAATAAACAAATTGCTTATGAAATAGGTGTATCGGAAGCGACGGTAAAACTTCATATCAACGCCCTACTCCGCTCGGTAGGAGCAACGAATCGAACCCAAGCGGTCATTACCGCTCAAAAAATGGGAATTATATAGATTTTTATATATGTGAATTAAATGCAAAAAAAATCCCGAAATCACTTTCGGGATTTTTTAGGGTTTAAATATTTATTCAAACTCAATATATATGTGTTTACCTGGAATAGCATCTCCAAAATGACCAAATATTATTCTTCTTGGTTTTTCAATATAATGAATTGAACCTAATTCTTCTGCTCCCGGTAAATGGTCTTCATATGACAATTGCCATTTATAGCAATCATAATCATTGTCATTGACTATTATAAACGGTATTTTTGCCTTTGCTTTTATTACTTTGTTTTCATCCATAGAAGACAATCTTATAATTTGTAATTCCGGTAACATTTGTTGCAATTCATCTGCAGCATAGTTCCACACATAATAATCAGGATCAAAAATTTTTCCGTCATAGATAAAAGTGTTACCGGCATTTTGTGGTGCTCCCCAACATCCTTCATATTGATTATAATCAAAAGGAACCAAATCTCCCCAATCTATACCTATTTCGCGGTCATATAGTACATTTAACTCATGTATGGCAGAAAAATCATCTTTTTTAAATCTTGATACAAAATCCCAACGCTTTTCTTCTTCATCCAGTTTTCCTTTTTTTGCAACATCAACCCACATCCTTACATTTTCATAACCGAAGACATATCCGCCACTACCACCACCGCGATATACTGCCATACAAAGTGTTTTGTCATCTTTGTTCGGAATTTCTTTTAAAAATTGTTCTTCGGTCATATTTTCCCATTTTCCTGTGCTTTCTGAATAAGATAAGTATTTACCGATAGGCTCATATTTTGACAAATCATATTTTATAGAGGGATTTTTATCAGTAACTTCTATTGCCTTTTTGTCCTCTGCATTGGTTTTACCTACACAACAAAAAAATATAATCAACAATATATAAAATAAACCGATAATCTTTTTCATCATTGCGTGTTCTCCTTTATTTTATCTTTTTTTCGGGGTTGAGGGGGCTTTTTCGGTTACATATTCTGCCAAGTTAACTCCGAATGTTTTATGAACATAATCGGTTATTGCCGTCGGTTGTGTTTTAAAGCGTTCTGCGGTAGATTGAGCTTGCAAAACTTCTTCTATTTTTAACTTTCCTTCCAACATATCACGTTTTTCCGAAGCACTTTTAGCATCATAAACCGAAGCTATATTGTACCATACATAAGCTTCATATTCATTTTTCGGGAAGCTTGTTCCGGCCGCTAAAATATCTCCTAGCCATAACATTGACGGGATATGACCTTGTTTTGCTGCTTTAATCAAATTCGCTACAGCATTACCATAGTTACGAGGTGTTCCTTCTGCGTTCATATATCGCAAAGCTAACTGATATTGCGCCTCATCATATTGTGAAGCAGCCTTCTTCAACAGTTGAAATGCCTTATCATCATTTTTAGTTATACCAAAGCCGTTATAATAAATCATTCCCATCATATATTGAGCGGTTATATTATCTCCGTTAGCAGCCTGATTGAACAATTTTACTACCGTACTTTTAACTGTAGGATTATCGGTTGCACCTGATGTAAGATATATAAACGCTAAATTTACGGCAGCTTCATTATTTCCTAATTTTGCGGCTTCATCAAAAAGCTTTACGGCTTGACGAACATCTTTTTGGGTTCCGATACCGCTATAATAAAGACTTCCTAAATTATTCATGGCGATTTTATCACCTTTATCCGAAGCTATAGAATAGTATTTGAAAGCTTTTTCGCTATCTGATTGCATTCCACCCTCACCATACAGATACATATATCCGAGAGTTAAACAGGCATCGGTATCTCCTTCTTCGGCCAAACGGGTCATACGTTCTTCGTAGCTTTCTTTCGGCTCATCATCTTTGCGAGTGAACTCTTTGGCTTTTTCTTTATCACGAAGAAACGAAAAATTCAGAAAAGAAAACATTCCTTTTTCATCTACTTCTTCTTTTACTTCTTCGCTTTCTGTTTTTTGGATTTCTTCTGCTTTTGCCGCTTTACTGAACAAATCGGGAGCTTCACGTTCTTTTTCAACCTGTTCTTTTTTTTCTTCTTCACCGAATAAGTCAATGAGAGACGGTTCCCCGTCATCAGCAACAGCCGAAAAAGAAGATATCAAAGATAAAAGTACAATAAAAATATATTTAATCATCGGTATATCCCATAAATTTTATATCTCTATTTATAATATACAAATTTTATTGTTGTTCAAATAGTTTTTTATTTGGGCAGATTTTCTATTTATTTTTATAAAATACTCGTTATAATGCCGAGAAATTAAATAATTACGAGGATAAAATGGCGGTATTTGAACCACCTATATATACATTAAAAGATATAAAATTACGTTTTGGAACCAATCAACTGTTTCACAACGTTGAACTATATATAAATCGTGGAGATAAAATTTCTTTAGTCGGACGTAATGGCTCCGGAAAGTCAACACTGCTTAAAATCATTGCCGGCATTCAAGAAACCGATGATGGAGAAATTTTTATTCAACCGGGAACATCTATCGGATATATGCCTCAAGATGCCGATTTGAGCGAATATAAAACATTGCGCGAAGTTGTTCTTTCCGGATTACCCAAGGACGACGCTTCTCAAGATTATAAAGCTCAAATATTAATTGACCAATTATCAATAGCCGCAGAACAAAATCCCGAATTTTCTTCAGGAGGAGAAAGAAGAAAAGCTACTTTGGCAAAAGCTCTTATCGGTGAGCCGGATATTTTGTTGTTAGATGAGCCGACCAACCATTTAGATATGCCGACTATCGAGTTTTTGGAAAAACTTATTGCTTCTTATTCCGGCGCAGTCATTGTCATAAGCCATGACCGACGTTTTTTATGTAATATTTCTCGTACTACATTTTGGCTCGATCGTGGAATTATGCATCGAAACAATAAAGGATTTCAATTTTTTGAAGAATGGCAAGATCAAATTATTGAACAAGAAATTATTGCTCAAAAAAATCTGAACAAAAAACTCGCTGAGGAAACAGAGTGGTTACATAAGGGAGTTACTGCTCGCCGAAGAAGAAATCAGGGAAGATTACGCCGTCTATTACAACTCCGACAAGAACGCAGAGAACAAATTAAACAAATCGGCTCGGTTAATATGGATATTGAAAACACCGCTTGGAAATCAAAATTGGTAATTGAAGCTAAACATATATGTAAAAGTTTCGGCGATAGAGTAATTGTTAAAGATTTTTCCACCAAAATTATTCGTGGTAACAGAATCGGTATTGTAGGTCCTAATGGTGCCGGAAAAACAACATTAATTAAGTTACTTACCAAAAAACTTGAACCGGACTCTGGTTTCACACGTATCGGAAAAAATCTTCAAGAGGCATATTTTGACCAAAATCGTTTTACCTTAAATCCGCAAAAAACTCTATGGCAAACACTCTGTGATGAGGGCGATCACATTTGGGTAAGAGGTTCATATCGACATGTCGTTGCCTATCTAAAAGATTTTTTATTTACGCCGGAACAAGCGAAATCACCTGTCGCAGCTCTGTCCGGAGGAGAAAAAAATCGTTTAATGTTAGCAAAAGTATTGGCTCAACCATCTAATTTCTTACTTTTAGATGAGCCGACAAACGATTTGGATATGGATACGCTTGACCTTTTACAAGAAATGTTGAGCGATTATGACGGAACAATGATTATTGTCAGCCACGATAGAGACTTTTTAGATAAATTGGTTACTTCCATAATTTATATGAAAGGTGACGGAACCATTGATGAACACGTCGGAAGCTATAGCGATGTATTGGCAAAGCTATCTCCGCAATCAGAAAAAGAGAAAAAAATCGAAAAAAACAAACCACAAGAAAAACAGGAAAAACCTAAAATTATAAGTATGAAAAAATTGTCTTATAATCAACAACGACTTTTACAGGTTTTGCCGGCACAAATTGAAGAAATTGAAACCAAAATTGCAAATATTACCAACGAACTTGCCGATGCTGATTTATACCAGAACAATCGAGAAAAATTCTTTGCATTGAGCGATGAATTGAAAGAACTCGAAAATCAAAAATCCGAAGCAGAAAATCAGTGGTTAGAAATATCAATTTTGGCCGAAGAAATCACCAGCGCAAATTAGATATTATATAATCTGGATATGCACCTGTTGCCGATGATAATTCTCTGGTTTTTGTGACATCAGGAATATATCCTTCACCGAGATAATTAACGTGAATTCCTTTGGTTATCAAAACACTGGATATTCCTGCAATATTTGCAGCCTTTATATCGGTTTGAACACTATCACCTATCAATAATATTTTATTACGCTCTAATTTTTTGTATGGCTCTATTGCATATTCAATGATTGTCTTATCAGGCTTTCCGATAGTAATTATTTTACCGCCTAATACCGCATATTGCTCTGCAAATGCACCGGCTGCATTACCGATTTCACCATTAACAAATGCAGAAATATCATTTCCGACACAAAGCATAGGAATACCTAGACTTGCAGAATGGCTTAAAACTTCGACAACATCTTGAGTTAAAGCTCTGGTTTTAGATGTTTGTCCTACATATAAAAATTCTGCACGAGCATAATTTTCAACGCATTGATAACCTAATCCTTCGAAAACACCTTGGTCTTGTTCATCACCTAAATTATAATATTGCTTTCCTAAAGCAACATATTGACTGTTAGAAGAACTTAATTTGTAGTGTAAAATTTCTCCCATTGTTATGATATTATTGAATACCAACGGAGAAATATTAAAAGCGTAAAGTTTATTTACCAGTTCGGAAATTCGCATTGAAGTGTTGCTTAACAAAACAACTTGTTTGCCGTTTTTACGAAGACGAATAAGAGCATCAATAGCATCCAAATTAAAACTATTGCCATCATATATAACTCCATTCAGCCCACATACAATTACATCATGAGCATTCATAATTTTAGATATATTAACAACAGGTTTAATCATTTTCATAGCGACAGTCCTTCCCTTCGACGCAATACTACGATATCAATATTAAAATTTTTTTAATTTAGACAGATAAAGTATTGTCGCATTTGCAATAGTTAAACCGAAAATTGCCGTAATTGTCGGAAGTGAACCCATTGTATGTCGAACTCTTGTATTTTCGGCAGGAAGTTCCGTATCATCTATGAAAAGAGCCGTATCCGGGATATTTATTTGTTCGTCCGAAGATACGCACATTATTTTGCTTATATCTACACCTCTTTTTTTCAGTCTTTTACGAATAAAACGAGCAAGACGACAATTTGATGTTTTATGTAATGGTTGAAGTTTTATGCAGGAAGCATCTGTTTTTAAGGCTGCTCCCATTGAGGAAATAAAAGGTATTTTATTATTAACCAACATTTCCATCAATCCGCATTTAGGATTTAGAGAATCGATAGCATCAATAACAAAATCTGCTTTTTCTTCCAAAAGCGAGGGCAAAGTTTCATTATTTACAAAAATTTCTTTTATAACAATTTCACAAGAAGGATTTATATCTTTTACTCTTTGAGCTGCAACTGTTGCTTTTGATTGTCCGATTGTGGATTCTAAAGCTAAAATTTGGCGATTTATATTTGTTTCTTCTACTTTATCAAAATCGACTAAAATGAGCTTACCTACTCCGGCTCTGGCTAAAGCTTCCAGAGTATATCCTCCGACAGCTCCCAAGCCTACAATCATAACTGATGAATTTTTCAAATATGAAAAATTCTCGTCACCTAAAAGGGCTTTTGTACGCATGAAACGATTATCCGACATTGATAAACTCCAAAGAATTTTGATATATTTGATAAGCCAGTTCTTCATAATCGCATTTTCGAGCTTTGGCAATATATTTTAGTAATTCCGGAATAAAAAATGGAGTTGATATTGTACCTTTTTCAAAGGGTTGATACGGCCCGTCACTTTCCAATAAAATCTTTTTAACAGGAACGTTTTGTACTATTTTTTCAAAATCTTTATTTTTCAAAATTGAAGCACTAAAAGAAATATATCCGTTTTTAGATAAAATGGACTTTAGATGTTCGACTTTCCCATTAAAAGAGTGAAACATAAATTTTTCAGGAAGTTTATTCCACAAACTATCAAAAAACGAAATTGCTTTTACAGCATGAATTATCAAAGGACGATTATATTTTTTTGCTATGTCAATATGATGAATAAATAATTGTTTTTGTTGTTGAGGATTTTCTTTTAAACCGTCTATTCCTGTTTCTCCGATTAGGGCTTGCGGATATTTTTCCAGATATGAGCACAATAAATTATCCCAATTATCACCTACCTTAGTTGCTTGCCAAGGATGAACTCCAAAAGCAGGGACTATCAAGTCAGAATATAAATCTGTCCATTTTGCAACCTTATCCCAATCTTTTTCCGAAATTCCTGCACAAAGCATCTTTTTATAGTTTAATGTTTGCGCTTTTTTTACTATATCTGTGGCAAAGTTCGTTTTATAGTCTTGCAAGTGAATGTGTATATCGATAAAATCCATACAATTTGCTTTCAAATAAATTTTATATAAAGGATAATAAGAAGTTATGAGTATTTTGACAAGACCGATTTTGGAAATAAATCTTGATAATATAGTTAAGAACTATAAGCTGTTACACTCTATATCCCCAAAGGCTATCGCCGCTGCAGTAGTTAAAGACGATGCTTACGGAATAGGAGCAGAAAAAGTTGCCGCTAAACTTTATAGTGTCGGCTGCCATAATTTTTTTGTTGCACATGGTATTGAAGGGGAAAAAATAAGGCCTTTTGTCGGTAATTCGGATATTTTTGTTTTGCAAGGAATCGGCGAAGACAGTTTAGAATCGTTTAAAAAAGCAAAATTAACTCCGGTAATTGCTAACCCTCAACAATTTGAATTCTGGAAAAACAATAAAATAAAAGGTGTCAAACCTTTAATACAAATTGAAACCGGCCTCAATCGTCTGGGTTTTAGAGAAGAAGAGTTAGAAGAACTATCTGAAGATGATAAAAAAGAATTTTCAATAGTGCTGTCACATTTGGCTTGTGGAGATGAAAAAGAACACTTTATGAATGAACATCAACTTCTGCGTTTTAATGAACTAAAAGAGCGTTTTTTCCCTAAATTGAAAGCAACTCTATCTGCTTCTGACGGAACTTTTTTAGGAGAAAGTTTTCAAAAGGATATGGTAAGACTTGGTGCTGCCATGTATGGAATTAATACCGCTCCGTACAGAACTAACCAAATGTTGCCATGTATAAAAATTGTTGCTCCGGTACTTGATATAGCAAAATTAAAAAAAGGAGATTTTGTCGGATATTCCGTTACATATAGAGCAGCAACCGACAGAAAAATTGCAATTGTATCCATTGGTTACGGAGACGGAATTCCTCGCTCTTTATCCAATAAAGGAAAAGTATTTTTCAATGTTAATAACAAGATACAAGAAGCTCGCATATTAGGTCGAATTTCTATGGATAATATTATTTGTGATGTTACTGATGTAGAAAATTTACAAGTCGGAGATATGGCGGAAATAATAAACGATTTTTATACTCTTGATGATATCGGACGAGATGCAGGTACAATAGGATATGAAATATTATCCCGAATCGGCAAGAATCCGCGTTTTATACGAAATTATATCGGTTAATATTTTACAAAAAATCAACCTTGCTGAGAGGCTGTATACAATAAACCCCACACTTTCGTGTGGGGTTTATTTTTAGCTTTTATCTACCGGTGTTGGTGTTCATTGGTGTCGAACCTCTCGCTCCGGGCTCTTTAATTTCTTCAATCATAGCATCATAGGTCTTTTGATCTATTCTGCCACTTTCTAACATTTCTTTAGCCATTTTGCGAGCTTGACGACGTTGAGCTCCGGTCAAGTTTTGGTCACTTCCGTTATTTATAATATCTTGAGTATGACCAACAGCTTCTGCAGCCGGACGAGCACTCAAATTTGCTCTAGAACCTACATTAACTTCAATCTTTTCTTCAGGTTTCGGTTTAGCAGGAACTGCTCTGGTTGGTGCAACAACTACCGTATCACCGGGGATTTCGATAACAACATCATCTTTTTTAACCACTACTGTATCGCCGGGGATTTCAATTGTTACCGGATCTTTTTTAACAACAATGGTATCTTGTTCAACAACTTGACGAGGCTGTGGTTTTACTATCTTTTTAGGAGTTGGTTTAGGAGTTACCTTGCCTCTATTAAATTCAACTTCAGATTCTCTTCCACAGTCATTATCAATACCGGTCATAACATTTCTTGTAGTACCGATAATCCAACCATGTTCATCGTGATTATTAAATTTAGATGTTCCGGCAACAACCTTGTCTAATGTAAAGACATTAATACTTCCGTTTGAACCGACAGCACTCAACATAATTTTTGCTTTTGCCAGAGTAGAAGCATCAATTTGTTCTCCGCACTTCAATACTTCCATTGTCGGACCTAAAACATGACCGAATGCACCGCTATAATTATGAGCCCATTCAGCATTATGAGTTTCACAAATTTTTCCGTTGAGCTTATTTGTCCATGCTGCCATACGAAGAGCTTTGAACATAAATTGTTCTGCAGTCATCGGATTATTTTCATCTACACTAAACTCTGCCGCATGCAATTGAGCATTTAAGTGCATTCTTCCCCATAATTCACCATCAGGAGAATGTTTATGAATAATATTGTACATATTATTGAATTGAGCTTCGGTAATTCCCATGCTGGCATCCCATTTAGTCGGAGCCATTCTGATTTGGAAATCTCGGTCAGTTGTATCATTTTGCAATGTATCTGCAACAATCGGAGTTATTGTGGGCTTGGCAACAATTTCTGTTCTAGCCTTTTCTCCATCGTTATTTCCAGCTCCCTGTTCCGTTGGAGTACTACTACAACGACCGACAAAGAACGAAGCAACGGCAACACCGGCAATAATTGCAGCATGCTTGATTTTTCTTCCCCATTTTGACCAAAAACCTTCTTTCTTGGATTCTTGTTTTTTGTCCGCAGGTTTAACAGGCTGTTCTTTTCCGGTTGTACCGCCTTTAGATTGAGGCCCAGGTTGCTCAGAAATCGGTGTTTCTGCTACTGCAGCAGCTTCTTCTTTACCTTTTTCGGCCACTGGAGTTTTGCTGGCAACAGGAGCTTTTTCTTCTTTTGCCTTGCCTTTTGCTCCTTTGTTTTCAACAACCGGAGTTTGTTCGGCAACCGGAGTTTCTGCTACTTCTTCTTTACCTTTTTTAGTAACAGGCTGTTCTTCAAGCTCTTCTTCTAATGAGCGAGCAACAGGAATAAAAGCAATATCTTGTTTTGAGCCTTCACTTCCTTTTCCTTGAGCAGCTTGTTGTGTTGATGGCTTTCCTTCTTGCTTTTTCTCATCTTTTGAAACAACAGGCGTTTCCGCTACAGGTTTATCAGCTGGAGCTTGTTCTCTCTTTTGTTCGCTTTGTTTTCTAGCCATAGCTTGAATTTCACGAGCAATGGCCGCAGCTTCTGCTGCTTGCTCTGCAATTCTTTCAGCTCCTTTATCTTTACTTGTTTTTTTAGGTGTAGGTTTTTCAGCTGTTGCAGCTTCTCTGGCTTCTGCATGAGCTGCAACCGCAGCTACAACTTGAGCAACACCATTATCTTTAGCTGTAGCAGAAGTCGTTTGTTCCTCCTTCACAACAGATGCGGACTCTTCTTTAGCAACATCTTGTTGTTGGCGAACTTGCGTTTGAGTTTGCGGTTTTTGTTCAACAACATTCAATACCTGTTTTTCTTCTTGCTTCGGCAAGAACTTCATATATGTATCCAAATCTTCAAGAGACAAATTGCTGATTTGAACATTTGACTTTGCACAAGCTTCGATTAAAGCCACGCGAAATTCCGGAGACATTTTTTCGCCGAGTTTAATCTTTTTGTTGCTACTTTTTGCCAATGCAACAACCATATCAAAGTTTTGCGCTTTCGGTTCTTCAGGAGTTTTGACCGAAACATGATTTTCTGCAACAAAATTTACTTGAGTGCCATCCTTGAATGATGTACTCAAGCCTTCTTTGTTGGCCTTAATGTCTGCAATTTCGCTGTTCTTATTTTTTGCTGCCCATTGCATAATTTCTTGGCGGCGTTGAATTTTCCATGGTTCAACATCTTTTAACTGTTTTTCTTGGCTTAATGGCTCGTCAATATTTTGATCAACCACCATAACATCTTGTTGATCAACCTGTCCGGCTTGATTAACTTCAATACTTTCTCCATCAGCATAAGATTTCAACATTGCTTGGCGCAATTTGTTAAATTCTTCTGCAAATTCGGTTTTTCCGTTTAATGCAGCATATAATGTTTGAAAGTCATTAGCCGTAAAGTTTCCTGACTTTATAATTTGGGCGGCTTTCTTTGCGTCCATAGTTTTGTCTCCTGTTTAATTCTTGATTTTGCAAGCACTATAACATAAAAACATTATAGCGACAAGCACTTTTTTGTCAAATTTGTACTTTTTTTACAAAATATTAATAATTAACAACACGAGATATGTTTTTAATGCACTTGTCCAGCCTGTTTGGCCTGTGCAAGTTGCTGAAGAACTTCCGGATTATATTGTTCTTGTTTTTTCGGCAAACTCTTATCTAAAGCTTCATTAATCTTGGCTTTTTCTTCATCAGTGCGTTCAGAATATGGCTTAGCGCTCACTTTGAGCATACCTTCCTCACTATCGGGATCTCGTTCAATTTTGTCAACACCATAACGTTGCAAAGCCAATGCACAAGTATCTGCCATTTCCTTATTTCCTTGTCTTTGAGCTAAAACATATTTTTGCATCAACAATTCTGCAGTAGCTTTTTCCTCTCCTGTAACTTGATAAGCTCTACCGGCAAGCAATTTTTCTTGTTTTTCAACTTCAGTTTCCAATGCTTTTACCTTTATGGCTTTTTTACTTTCATCAGCATCATCTGTTCTAACATAAAGCCCTTTCATTTTAGCAGCTGCTATTTTAGGATCAACACTATATGTGCTCTCATAATCTTCTTTTACTACAGGGCGTTCAACTTTGGCTGGAATCGGTTCCTCTCTTTGTTCTGTTTGCTGTTGAGTTTGTTCCGGCATACCTTCGATAGAAACACCATATTTTTCACAAGCTCTCATTACTTCCGCTTTAAATTCATCACTCCATTTTTCGTTATAAGCGAGGCTTAATCCTTCTTTTTGAGCAAGTGCAACTACACCATCAATACCGGCAAGATTAGACTTTGCCTTATCAGGAGCAGTAAAGTGATAATCAGCTTCGCCGATTTTTCCTTTTAATCCCTCATAAGGCTGACCTTCCTCATTTTTTTCTTCACGAACCCATTCTTGCTGTTTTTCTTCAGCATACTCTTTCATTCTGGCTTCGTAACGTTGAATCCAATCTTGATCAACATTTACGTCGCCTTCTTTTTTAACAAGTTTAATTTCATCGGCGGCTAATTCTTCGGTATTTTCAGTAGGTGTTGCACCCTTATCTAAAGAGTCTCCATCATGAATTTCACCTTGAACTTTTTGTTGTGGCTTAAATTCTTTAGCTTCTTCAAGCAAAGCTTTATATTCAGCAGCAGTCATTGCACTACTAACATTCCCTTTTGTTTCCAAAAAACCATCAGGAAGTTTTCCGTACTTATAAGCATGATATTTTAAATCTTCAATTTCTATTCGCTCTCCTACTATATCATCATATTCAGACATCCACATAGAATCTTTGTTTTCGAAAAACATATCAAACTCGCCAGTTTTTTTCATTTCACTCAAAACATGATTACTTATTTTTTTCCTAGCGGTTAAAGCTTCTACAAAGTGGCTTTCCCCATCTTTTTTCTCGACCATATCCTTATAAGATTCTTTAGCAACTCTAAGTTCTTCCTGAAATTCCGGTTTTTCCAGCAATGAATCTACAAATGCTTTTGCTTTTTTAATATCTTCTTCAGTATATTTTTTCTTACTCATTTTAAGCCTCCGTTTGAATGGGTACAACTATTCATATTGCGTTTAGAATAACACGCAAAAACTGTTTTGTCTAGTTTTTTGTTTAGTAAAAATATGGATTTTTTATTAAATTATTTACGAATGCCAAACACTTCGAATTTTTGTTGTAGAGATGATAAAAACTCTTTATCTACAAAGAATTTTTCGCAATCAGAATCACTGGTTTGCGTATCTGACGGAATCGGGCGATATTTTTGTAAAAAGTATTTTTTCACACCCTTGTTTGCTAAAAAAACGGCGATATTTTCGATATCTTTTATAGACAAAATTCTCGGGTCACAAGTTGTACGACATTCAAAATCAATTCCGCTTGCAAGAAGAATGTCCAGCGATTTTAATACTGCAGGCAACTGCGTTTTTACACAAACTCCGATTGCTTTTTCATATTTATCATCAATGAACGGAGCCTTAATATCAAAGCCTACCCAATCAAGTAACGGAATAATTTTTTCAAGATGTTCGGGACGATATCCGCCGGTATGAAGACCAATTTTAAAGCCAAGTTCTTTAACTTGTTTTATTGCAGTTTCAAGCCCGTTTTGAACTAAAGGTTCACCACCGCTAAAAACGACAGCATCAAGCAATTTTGTTCTGGTTTTTAAAAATTCAACAAATTTTGACCAGACAAAACCGCTATCCGCATTTATATCTTGCAACATTGCATTATGACAAAACGGGCATCGCCAAGGGCATCCCTGCATAAAAACCGTTGCACATATCTTTTCAGGAAAATCGACGGTGCTGAATGTTTCAACACCGCCGACTCTAATAGTTTCTTGTATCATAAATTATTCAGCAGCAATACTTGAAATGTTTTCGCATCCGCAACCGATTACGGCTTTGCTTTCTGCAAAATATTTACGTGTATAAAACTCTGACTTTTTACCTTTGTTGAACTCAGAAACCGGACGCAAATAGCCCATAACTCTGGTCCAAACTTCACAAGGCTGTCTTTCAGAATCGTTTAATTTAATATCTTCAAAATTTACAACTGTCATTTTTATCTCCATAAGTTATTTTATCATATTAACATTTGTTATGCAACTTCTACAGAAGCGGCAGCCTTTCTTTTTTCTGCCAAAAGCTCTTCATCACACTTCGGGCAGAATTTGTGTTCTCCTGAAATATAACCGTGCTTCGGGCAAACGGAGAAAGTCGGAGTAATTGTAATGTACGGTAATCTGTAGTTGGTCAGCACACGACGAACAATGTCACGGCAAACCTGCGGAGAAGATATGCTTTGTCCCATATAGAGGTGCAAAACGGTTCCTCCGGTATATTTTGATTGCAAATTAGATTGCAATTCTAAAGCTTCAAACGGATCGTCCGTATAGTCAACCGGTAATTGTGAAGAGTTTGTA
The DNA here is from genome assembly GCA_017465405.1 of Alphaproteobacteria bacterium. Lineage (GTDB taxonomy): Bacteria > Pseudomonadota > Alphaproteobacteria > RF32 > CAG-239 > JAFUYI01. The sequence continues at coordinate 26,291 of JAFTWG010000002.1, read as the reverse complement.
TAATAAGGATTCTCTTCTGTTCCGGCTTGAATAATACCGATAAAGCGTTTTTTATCTTCACGAGCAAAACGGTATGTTGCACTTTCGGCCGGAGTTGCTTCGAGGTTATACATGTGACCGGTTTCTTCTTGAATTTTCACTAAACGAGCACGAATATAATCCAAGAATTTTTCAGCAAATGCACGTCCCCATTCATCACCGATATCGTGTTTTCCGTCAGTATAGTTGGCAATCATTTCATTAATACCGTTAACACCAATGGTAGAGAAGTGATTTCTTAATGTTCCCAAATAGCGTTTGGTGAACGGGAATAAACCTTTATCAATCAACTCTTGGATTGTTTTACGTTTTAATTCTAATGATGTGCGGGCAATGTTCATCAATTCGTCAACACGAGCAAACAATCCGGCTTCGTTATTTTTATATACATATCCCAAACGAGCACAGTTAAATGTGACCACGCCGATTGAACCTGTTTGTTCAGCAGAACCGAATAAACCGTTACCTTTAGCCAACAATTCGCGCAAATCCAGTTGCAAACGGCAACACATAGAACGAATTTGTCCAGGCTTTAATACCGAATTGATAAAGTTTTGGAAATAAGGCAAACCATACTTCGCGGTCATTTCAAACAATAAAATTGTATTTTCATTTTCCCATGGAAAATCAGGGGTCATATTATAAGTTGGAATCGGGAAAGTAAACGGACGACCTTTAATATCACCCTTCATCATAACGGTAATATATGCCTTGTTAATCATATCCATTTCTTTTTGCAATTCGCCATAAGTAAATGATTGTTCAACACCTGCAATCAAAGGATGCTTATCACGCAAATCTTCCGGACATACCCAGTCAAAAGTAAAGTTTGTAAACGGAGTTTGTGAGCCCCAACGAGACGGAACATTCAAATTATAAATGAGTTCTTGGAAACATTGTTCGACTTGCTCATAATTCAAATTATCTGCTCTGATGTATGGAGCCAAATATGTATCTACGGAAGAAAATGCTTGCGCTCCAGCCCATTCATTTTGCAAAGTTCCCATAAAGTTAACCATTTGACCTATTGCTGCCGAAAGATGTTTTGCAGGACCGGCTTCAGCTTTGCCCGGAACACCGTTAAAACCTTCATGAAGCAAGTTTTTCAAAGACCAACCGGCGCAATAAGCAGCCAACATATCCAAGTCGTGAATGTGAATATCACCATTGCGGTGAGCCTCTCCGACATTAGCCGGATAAACATGGCTTAACCAATAGTTAGCCGTAACCTTACCGGAAACGTTCAAAATAAGACCACCATTAGAATATCCTTGGTTAGCATTGGCATTTACGCGCCAATCCAATCTGTTCAGATATTCATTGATAGAACTTTCTACATCAACCACAACTTTTTTATCACTACGAGCACGAGAACGTTGGTCACGATATAAAATATAAGCCTTGGAAGTAGCAAAATAGTTCGCCGAAATTAAAACTTGTTCAACAACATCTTGAATACATTCAATTGTCGGCAAAGAATCGGTAAACTTATGTTCCAAAACTTTTAAAACTTGTCCGGTTAAAAGATAACATTCTTGTTCTCCAAACTCTCCGGTAGACTCTCCTGCTTTGCGAATAGCATTGAAAATTTTATCACTATCGAACGGAGCTAATGTACCATCTCTTTTGGTAACATTGGAGATTTTTGTGCTGTTAGCTATCTTCGATGCTTCATATTCGTGGTTAGACATTTTAACTTTTTTTCCTTCTATTTTAGTGGTTGCTCATTTAATTCTCTGTGTACTATATATAGTATTAAAAAAAAGTAAACAAACTATATATAGTATTCACAGCTTTTTAAAACTTCTATCTTTCGGCTTTGAATCGGCAAGAAAAATAATCTTTGTTCATAGTGCTATAAACTACACTTTTCAGCAATACCAATTTCTTGAATTTTATAAAATAAATGTCTTGCAATCACCTACCTTATTATAAAAGCTATAAAAAAATTTTTTTTGAACAAGTATTAAGCTGTGGACTATTTTTTATTTATGCAAAATCAACTACTTAAACTTAACTCGTTGATTCTAAAAGGATTATTTTGTTCATAAAAATAATCCTAAAAAAGTTTAATTGTTGTATTACCGCGCAAAATTGATTATATTAGCAAAAGTTACAAAATAAATATGGGAAATATGATAATGAATAAATTTATTGCAACTTGTACGGTTTTTACTTTACTGGGAACATCTGCTGCATTAGCCCAAACGGCTAATGACCTTGAGAGAATCGAAAACTATCTTAATTCGGTCAAAACCTTACAAGCCAGATTTGTTCAAAATGCCAGTAACGGGAATGTGGCTGAAGGAACCATATATATAGAAAAGCCCAACAAAATAAGAATGGAATATGATGCCCCGACCAATGTATTAATTGTAGGTAACGGAGATTATATCGTATATAATGATAAAGATTTAGATCAAATCAGTAATATTGATTATGAGGATATTCCGGCGTCACTAATTTTAGGAAACAATATTAAGATTGACGGCAAAAATATTAAGGTCGATTCTTTTTATAAAGATGGCGGAACAACTATTATCGGACTTGATTATAAGGAAAAAGGTGATATGGGACCGATAACCTTAACCTTCGGAAATTCTCCGTTCGAATTGAAACAATGGAAAATCATTGATCCGCAAAGTGTAGAAATATCTGTTTCTTTATATGGTATTCAAACCGATAATGAGTTAGATCAATCGCTGTTCCAATTCCGTAAAAAAACGAATCCGTTAAATAAGAAAAAAGGACGTTAATGTTCAAAATTGCAACTTGGAACGTAAATTCAATTCGAATCCGGCTAAATCTTTTAGCAAAGCTTGTTTATGATGAAATCCCCGATGTTATCTGTTTGCAAGAAGTAAAAGCAAAAGAAGCAGATTTTCCTTTTACTGAAATAAAAAAACTCGGATTTGAAAATATTGCTCTATATAGCATGCCGGGATATAATGGTGTTGCAATTTTATCTAAAATTCCTTTTTTAAAAGAACAAAAATATACTCGTGTCGAAAAAAACGATGCCAGACATATTAGTGTTGAACTGAATAATGGTATCGAATTACACAATGTATATGTTCCGGCAGGCGGTGACATTCCTGATGCAAATAATAATCCGTCTTTCGTTCATAAGCTTAATTTTATTGATGAAATGAAAGATTTTTTTGAAAAAACACCAAATAAAAAACGTATTATTTGCGGAGATTTTAATGTTGCCCCTCTTGATAATGATGTCTGGAATCACAAGGCAATGCTGAAGATTATTTCACATACTCCCATTGAAATTGAAAAAGTAAATAACTGGTTTAATTGCGGTAAATTTATCGATATCATACGCAGTATATATCCTGAACCCGAAAAAGTATATTCGTGGTGGAGTTATCGAAACCCTAATTGGCAAACCAATAACAAAGGGCGAAGACTTGACCATATTTGGTGTAGTCCCGATATCGCCCAAAAAATAAACGAAGTAAAAATACTCAAAAGCTTCCGTTTACAGGAACGCCCTTCCGATCATGTTCCGATAATTGCCGAATTAGAAATTTAATCTGTAACCATTATCTTCGGTAATAATTATATTATCGCCCGGATTTTCTTCTTCGATTTTTTGACGAAGACGATAAATATGTGTTTCTACCGTATGAGTTGTAGCTTCAGGATTATACCCCCATACTTCGGATAAAAGTTCATTTTTAGATACAACTTTTTCATGAGCTTTATACAAATATTTGATTATAGAAACTTCTCTTTCGGTTAATTTGGTATAGCTGTTGCTTGACGTGTTATATAATTCTTTTTTACCGCTATCCAAAATATATTTATCAAACATAAGTTGTCCATCACTGCTGTGTGCAAACAAATTACTGCAAGATAAAACCATATCTAAAAAATATTCGAGGCGGAAAGGCTTTGATATTACGATTACAGAATCGCCCAAATTATCATCCGTATCGCCTAAAAATATGATGGGACTTTTACGAATCTTTTTTTGTAATTCTTTAACCGAATCGACATCATCATCAACAACCGCCATATCAAAAATTATATCTTCGTTCCACTCATCAAAGACTGCAAAGCCTTCTGTATATAGTTTTAATTGCTCTTTCACATCAAGGGCAAAATCATCAGATTTGGAAACAAACAATATATTAGCCATTTTTATCTCCTAAAATTTTATACCTACACCAGCAATATACGCATATCCTTTGTTGCTGTCTTCTGAAGTTTGTCCTTCAAATCTTGCATGTGCGACAGCTGTATAAAAGTCGATATAACGATTATATTGATATGAGCCGGATAATTGAATTATTTCATCTTCATAATCTTGTCCGTCAGCTTTAGAATAAAAATAAGTCAATGCCGCTTTCAATGGTCCTATTTCATAGCTTAAACCTACATTATACGCCCAAGCATCCCTATAACCGTCAAAATACTCAATGGCATCTCTTGTCGGTTTATTTATACTTTCGTCATAATGATTTACCCAAGTACGGCGAACACCTCCACCTAATGTCCAACCTTTACGATAAACATTAAAGCCGGCAGAAAATTCTGTGTCATTATCATCAAAATATGCTACTCCTAATGAACCTGACAAACTTAAATCTGCCAATTCTCCGGAATGATAAACAGATGCAATATAACCTGATTTATACTTATACGAAGCGTGACGATTTACCAATCCGTCTCTACTGTATGTATTAGGCACATAAGAAAAACCCAACATTGTTCCTTCGTTAAATTCCGGAGAGATATAGGTAATCTTCGGAGCTGTTCCATCTGTATTTATGTCTGTAGAATTTAGTGTTCTGTAACCGGTTCCCAAGCTATTTCTTTGCCAATTAGGATTAGCAATAAAATTTACAACATCACTTTGATTCACACCTAAAACACCTATATCCGGAGCACTTACACCTAATTGATAGGCCGCATTATAACTTTGTCCGAAAATAAGCTTTCCATATGGCGAATCGAAAATACCATAAACTTCTTCTCCCCAATTTCCGTGATTATAATCTTTTAATTGCTGATCAATACCATATGATAAATCAACATAAGCTCCTAATTGATAATCTTCTGAAAAATGGTATTGGGCTATCAAACTGGCAGATAATCGTGTCGGCAGATGATTATGCGAATCGCTACGAGACGAACTAGAATCCAAAGCACTGTAACCATACAGAGTTTTAGCCTTACCAAAAGCTTCAAAATGCCATTCTCCGGCATTGGCATTTATCGAAAATATGCTTAATAAACAAGCTGTTGCTAATGTCTTTTTTATCATCTTCATTCCAATCATATTTTTTGTCTAGACTTTTATACAGTATATATGTTAACATAGATACGATTTAACAATTCTTAACAATATATATTATGTCAAAATTCAATTATGATGAGTGCGAAGAATTAGACGCTATTCGTGAAGAGTATCTGACTTATTCTCGCCATGAGCTTCGTTTGGAAAAAGCTCGTATCCTTTCGCAGGAAATTGTAGACGAGAAACGTCTTGCTGTTATCAATGAATTGTTGAACGATTCATCTTGTGATATGCAAGAAGATTATTAATTATCAAAAAAATTTTTACTCCCGAGTTTATTTTTCGGGAGTTTTTTTGTAGCAAAAATTTAAATTGTAATATATATTGTATGTGTTTTTATTTTTTGGAGAATGATATGAAAAAACTGTTTATGGCTATGACTTGTGCTTTGTTATTCGGATGCAATTCAAACAATTATGACAGCATTAAGGGTAATAAGTATGTTACTAATGACAAAGGTTTAGAAATCTCTTTGGTTTTTGATAAAAATTCTAACGATTTTTACGGACAGGCCGTTAATAATTATTTCGGAACATATACGAATGAAAAAGGAAATATCAAATTTTCTTTAGGTGGGTCTACGATGATGGCAGCTCCTGAAGAAGTAATGAACACAGAAGCTGCATATTTTAAGTTTTTGAGTGAAGTATATATGTATACAATAAAAGAAAATAAGTTAATATTAAAAACAGATACTCAGTCAATGGAATTTGAAAAAGCGAAAGAGGAATAACCATGCTTGATGCTTTGCAACAACAAATTAATGATTTCTATCACAAAATAAAAGAAATAAAATATAGTGATACAACTTCGATTTTGCGTATAACTGCAGAAATAGAGAGGCTGTCAGCTCAATATCGCGATAATACCGAATTATTAATTTTGCAAACTCACTTGCAAATTATGAATTCTCAAGAACAAAAAGCTCGTACCATTGCTAACAGAGTATGGGAATTAGGCGGGAATATAAGCCTGATGTTTGAAAAAATGTATCTGGATGATTTAATCAATCTGGGGATGACAGATATGGCTACCGTTTTAATTCGCCCAAAATTTGAAAATATAAATGAAGGAATGAAAGTATTTCCTTTAGAAATGATACGTTTTGCCTTAATGGTTGGTAATGCCTCTTTATTAAAAAGAATTGCTGCAACCAATATGTCTAATGCTTTATTGAAGTCACTGAATCAATTTGCAGACACATACATCAGAACGGGATATTCTGCACATTTTGTTAATATACAAAAAATTGTAGCAGAGAATTTCGGTAATTTAATTTGCGGTTATGATTTTAACTCATATACCGATAGAGGTTTCACAGATATTGAGATTGTTTTATATTTTAGTAATTATGACTTTAATTTGAAAAAATATAAAATGCTAATTGATAGCAAAATAGACGGATATATGCTGACATCCGGAACAAAACGCATAAACAACTTGAGTTTCGTATGTAGAAATATAAAAGACAGGAAATAGTCAATATTGATCGACAACAGCAAAAGTCAAACATATGTATAGGAGAAGAATATCGTGGCTAATGAATTACAATCATTGTCACAACTGTTTCACAACAAGTTGTTTCGTATTCCGGACTATCAAAGAGGTTACGCATGGCTCCAGCCTCAACTTGTCGATTTCTGGGATGATTTGATAAATCTTCAAACAAATCGTTATCACTATACCGGATTGCTTTCACTAAAAAAACTAAAACGTCCTGATATTAAATCTTGGGGAAGCGATTTGTGGCTTGTTGAAAAGGGATACACTCCGTATCATATTGTGGATGGACAACAAAGATTGACCACATTTATTATCCTTTTGAATGAAATCGTATCTTTTGTAAGGAGTTTGCCTGAAAACAACAGTAAAAATGATAAAGACATCGTATTGGGATATGAAACACTATCGGAAATTGTTGACCAATACATATCTCGTAAACGACCTCCAAATGGAATGGTTACCACATATTTTTTCGGGTATGAATCCGATAATCCCAGTGCTGAATACTTGAAATACAAAGTATTTTGTGAGCCTTATGGCAGAATTATAAAAGAAACATATTATACTAAGAATTTAAAATTTGCGAAATCATTTTTTGCTGACAACATAGCAAACCTGTACCAAACAGACGGCATTGATGGTATCAGCTTATTGTATCGAAAATTAACTCTCAATTTGATGTTTAATACACACGAGATTAAAGATGATTACGATGTGTTCATTGCTTTTGAAACTATGAATAATCGCGGCAAAAAACTAACAAATCTAGAATTATTAAAAAACAGACTTATTTATCTTACCACTATTTATAGTGATGATATTTTTGATACAAGAGATAAAGACGAACTCCGTAAACAAATTAATGATGCGTGGAAAGAAGTATATTTTCAGTTAGGACGTAATAAAAATACCCCTCTATCTGATGATGAGTTTTTAAGAGCACATTGGATTATATACTTTGCCTACTCCAGAAAAAAAGGGGATGACTATATCCAATTCCTGCTTCGCAAATTTTCTGCAAAAAATATCTTTGAAAAGAAAACTGTTATTACGGAAAGTGTACCATCGCATGAATTAGATGAAACAGATTTTGAAGAAGATGACGGCGATGACAGTATAATATCTGACATAAGCATGGCATCCAAATTAAAACCTACTGAAATTAGAGACTATGTAAATAGTTTGATGAGTATGGCTAAATATTGGTACGACACATATTTTCCATACGAAAGCCAAATTCTGACCTCTGAAGAAAAACTATGGATTGACAGGCTTAATCGAATTGGTATCGGCCATTTCAGACCATTTGTAACAGCAATTTTGAGTAAGTCAAATGTATCTTCTGAAGAAAGAATACGAGCACTCAAAGCAATTGAACGTTTTATTTTTGTGTGCTTTCGTTTAGGCAATTTTAATGCCTCGTATCAAAGTAGTGAATATTATCGTGCTGCGAGAAGTACTTATTTTGATGAATTAAATTTAGAACAAATTACTAAAAATCTTAATCAAATTGTCGATGACAATATAAAATATGCTCTGCCTCATTTTACAAATCGGATTGAAAAATGTTTCAATAGTGGGGACGGATATTATAGTTGGAAACCTATAAAATACTTTATGTACGAATACGAATATAGCCTCGCAGAAAAAAATGGCATCAACAAAATATCTTGGGAATTATTTACAAAAACAGAGAAGGATAAGATATCTATTGAACATATTCTTCCACAAACCCCCTCTAAATTTTACTGGAAAAATCAGTTTAGGCAGTTCTGCGATGAGGAAATTAAGCAACTGTCTGGAGCTTTAGGAAACTTATTATTGCTATCACAAAGTGTTAACTCAGGATTACAAAACGATAGCTTTGAAGATAAAAAACACTCTAAATCTAATGGACGTAGAGGTTATGAAAACGGATCCCATTCTGAAATTGAAGTATCAAAAGAGCCTGATTGGGATGCAAAAATAATATACAAACGCAGTAAAGATTTGTTGAAATTCATGTCAAAACGTTGGAACATCCCATTTGCAGAAGGAGACTTAGAAAAACTTGCTTTTGTATCGTTTGTTAATGACAATAGAAATATTCCCGAAGAATTGAGCTTAACCGTAGCGACAGAAAAAAACTCTGACTCAGAGAAGTTTTCAAATTCTAATGACATTAAAAACAATTACTTTAATTTCTGGAGCGGATTTGTTAATTATTGCAATATAAATGGGCGTAATAATGATATTGCACGCAGAAAAGCCTATGATAGGTATTGGTATGATATCGCTGTTGGAACGCCTGATTATCATATATCTTTTACAATCACTCGAAATAAATATCTCACTCTACTTGTTTATGTATATAATATGGATACTTTCCGCAGGCTAGAGAGTAAAAAAGAGATAATAGAAATTCATTTTGGCAATAAGCTTGATTGGTATTCCAGTAAGAATAACAGTAAAGCTAAACGCATACTATACAAACGTAAGGCTGAGTTTTATAATCAAGAAAAATATGATGAAAATTTCCAATGGATGATCGATGCTTTCGATAGGCTACATAAAGCCCTTAAAATAGCAGGAGAATGAAAATAGACTAAATCCCCTTGTCATCAGAGGGATTTAGCCATTTAAGCATCTGTCTTTTTTATTTTTAACTGCCCGGTCTTAAAAATGGTCTGTCGGGACGTTTATTTTCGTTTTGCTCAATTCTGATAATTAACTTTTCACCTGATTTTTGTAAGAGCTTTTTCAACAAGTTCATTGCTACAACTTGTTCGTTTTCTCCATTTTCGAATAGAACGAATCGATTTTGGTGATCATTAATGGAGCCATCAGCGTCTTTCATTTTAAGTTCAACGGATACAACCATTTGCATTCTTTTAGTTTGAGCATTTATCGGATCTATCTTTGCTTTGAGAACCTTTGACGTAATGGTATAGTCAGCTCCGTCAGGATTATCTAACAAAGTATATAAATCCTCATTTACAAAAAATTCTTTCAATACACTAATCGGTTTTGATGAGTGAGTATTGTTATAAAACTGAACCGGCGCAATATATACTAATGCTTTAGGCTGTTCTCCGTATAAATTCGTTTCTTCTATTTTAACTACTTCCGGTTGAACTTCTGTTTTTTCTTCCGTAACTTCTGTTTCTGTCGGCTCGCCTTCATAGGCTACTTCGGCTTTTGTCGGCTCTGAAACAACATTAAATTCTTTTGCCCCGTCATACATAAGCGGAGATTCCGATACCTCTTTTATCGGCTCCGCACTTTCTTCAGTAATATTATTCTCTTTCTTAAAATCATATTCCGGTGCCGGATTAGACGGAGAATAGTTAGCAATTACGGTAACAATATCTTGTGCCGGAATAGAACCTTTAACTTCAACACACAGCTCATTTGCATCTTGGCTGGTTGTTTTAACCGACATATTTTGAACATAGTTGTCAACCAAATTATATACGATAACATTATAATCGTGTTCTAACATATTTGATTTCAGTTCCAACAATGACGGAATTTGACTAACCGCATTGTAACTGGCTTTATCGGTTACTCTGACTCGTACACTTGACTTTGAATGACTGCTGTTAAAAATTTCACAAGCAGTGCCCGATACATTTATTATGTCTTCTTTTGCCGAAGCAGAAAAAGCAATAAGCGAAGAACATAATGTATAAAGTAAAATTTTAGATTTCATTACCACCAACTCTGATCATCATTCATTATGGGACTTAAGGTTTCAACCCACGACCCTATTTCATTCTTTCTATTATCTTTCATTATTGTTTTGTACACAATAATACTTGTATTTCTGGCTGGAATAGGATTTCTGCTGATTATTGTTTCCAAAACATAATCGGCTTTGAGTTCGCTATCAGCCAACATATATTTTTTTGTTCCCTGTATAATGTCTTTTGTTACTTTTACAGCATATTCCTTATTATCTGGAACAATAACCGAACCTTCTTGTCTTGGTTCTAAAACATAAATTGTCGGTAATTTTCCTCCAGAATATTTTGCAGATGTATCTTTCAACATTTTATTAACCGAACGAGAAGCCAAAACAGTGTATATCTGTTGTGATGTTGCTTCTTTATATGGTTTATTTTGATATAAAACAGGAAGAGTTTTGATATCTTCAACTGTTTTTGCTGAAGAATCGTCACTACCGAATATTGCTCCGTTTGAACAAGCTGCCATCATTAAAACAACTGGCAATGCATAAATATATTTCATTATGTTTCCCCATAAAATTATTTTTGTGTAGCATAGACGATTTTTTATTACTTATCAAACAAAATTTTACCAACAGTTGCCAAAGATAAATTTATGTTTTATAGTGCCTAAAACTTTAAAAAATTTTAGGAATGAAAATGGTTCTTATCGTTTCTGCAATATTACTGGGGTTATTGGCTTTAATCAAGCCGTTACAACGTAATAACTTTTATATTTTACACATTCTGTTAGTTGTCGGTGCTGCTTGGTATATTGAGACGACATATTTTCCAAATGTCGAATTGCACGTTTTTCTTCAAAAATGGCGCAGTGTTCTGATGATTTTTGCGGTAATTCATCTGATTTCAATAAATCTGGTTACATTTTTAGCTTATGGGGCTGATAAACGAGCGGCTCAAAAAGGAGCTTGGAGAATACCGGAAGCACAACTACATAGTCTTGAATTTATGGGAGGCTGGTGTGGCGCCGTAATCGGACAAAAGTTTTTTCGCCATAAAAGCAAAAAAAGAAGTTATCAGTCTTTTTTCTGGGCATTAATGCTTGCAGAGGCTGCATTAATATACTTCATACTCAAATATTTGAATTTTATATAAATCTAACAAGGATTTTTGATAATGAAACTTAAAAACGAAATAGTAGGTAAAGAGCTTAAATTTTCACAACACTATAAAGAAATGTGGCCTTTTATTAAGCCGTATTGGTTCAGAGCTTTATTGGGCATATTAATATGTATTCCGGTCGGAGCTTTGGACTCTGTTATTGCTTTATCTTTAAAACCATATATGGATTATGTATTGGTTGACAAGTCAGCATCTTCTCCGACATATATTCCTATTTTAATTGTAGCTTTTACTACCGTTCAAGGATTTCTCAATTATGCCGCAACCTATCTTAATACTTGGGTAGGAACGAAGATTAATCACGATTTAAAACGTGCTTTATTTAAAAAACTGATGTCATTTGAAGCATCTTTTTACGATAAAAATGCTTCAGGATATGTTATTCAGCGTTTTACAACCGATGCCGATACAGCTTGTACCGGACTTTTGGATAACTTGAAACTGTTTGTTTCTCGCTTCTTTTCATCGGTGTCTTTGATTGTAGTACTAATTTATAACTCTTGGCAATTAGCAATAATTGCAGTTATCGTTCTTTTATGCGCATTATTACCGCTGGCTCAAGTAAGAAGACGTATTAAAGGAATCATCAAAAAGACTATCGATGAATCATCTACAATTTTGACTCATTACAATGAAAGTTATGCCGGCAGTAAAACTATTGCTTCTTATAATTTACAACAAAAAATGTATAACCAATTTAATGACATTTTGCGTTCATTGTTCAAACTTACGATGAAAATGGTGCAAAGAACCGGTTGGATGACACCTGCAATGCATATTGTAGTTTCTGTCGGTGTCGGTGGTGTTATCGGATACGGAAGTTATTTGATTGTAAACGGAACAATTACCTCCGGTAATTTTGTGTCATTTATTACAGCATTGATTATGTTATATACTCCGATAAAAGGTATCGGAAAGAACTTTAACAATGTTCAAGTTTCTTTCTTGGCTATTGAACGTATTATGGAAATTTTAGAAACGGAACCAACCATAACAAATAAAGAAAACGCCAAAGAACTGAAAAAAATTAATAAAGGAATATCCTTCAAAAATGTTACTTTCGGATATTTGCCCGAAATTGATGTATTAAAAAATATAAATTTAGATATAAAATCAGGCTCAACAGTTGCTTTTGTAGGTAATTCAGGTGGTGGAAAAACAACTATTGTTAATCTGTTGCCTCGTTTCTATGATGTTTGTCAAGGTAGTGTCTGCATAGATAACGAAGATATAAGAGATTATACTCTCGAATCTCTACGAGACAATATCGCTGTGGTTTTCCAAGATAACTTTTTGTTTTCCGGTACAATTCGCGATAATATTCTTTTGGGTAAGCCTGATGCCAGTGATGAAGAAATTCAAAAGGCTCTACAAATGGCTTATTTAGAAGATTTTGTAAATTCTCAAGAAGATGGTCTCGATACCTATATCGGTGAAAGAGGTTCTTCTCTGTCAGGTGGACAACGTCAAAGATTGGCTATTGCACGAGCAATGATAAAAGATGCTCCGATAGTTATTTTAGATGAAGCAACATCTGCTCTTGACAATAAGTCTGAAGCGGTCGTTCAAAAAGCTATTGATAATTTGATGAAGGACAGAACAGTTTTTGTTATCGCTCACCGTTTATCAACGATTCAGAATGCTGACACTATTGTCGTTATTAACAATGGAGAAATTGTCGAAACAGGCAATCACGAACAGTTAATGCAAATTGAAAACGGAGCATATCAAGCACTGTATAATGCCCAATTTAAAAAAGCTCAATAGCATAGCCTATTTGTAAAGTTCCGGCAGTAACGATTTTTTATCTTTACTGCCTTTATTTTTTTTAGACAGCAAAGTCATTACTTTATCTAATCGCTGAAAATCAAATTCACCTTCTTGAGAAGAATATAGTCTTGCTGTTAATTGTTTTAAGCAATAAGACAATTCATCGTTATTATATATATCTGCAACATCATCAAGATTGCGAACAACATCATCAGGATTATTATTTTTTGCCCACAAAATCACTTCATCACGAATAGCTTTAATATCTTTAGTTTTTATAGCCTTTTTTACATCAGGATGAGCTTCTTTTTTTACCTCTTCTTTTTTATCGGCAGACGATTGTTGAAGTTTTAGCAAAACATAACTAGCTCCAAGTCCTAATGCAAAAGCTAGCGCAATCAATCCCACAATAGTTTTTAGCGGCAAACTTGTTTCTTTTGTTTCAAGTGTATTTTGCTCATCATTTTTTGCAATATCATTAACAGGTTTACTCGGTTTTATTTTAGGTTTAGCAGCTTGACCGATAACATTGACATCTATTGACGGAAGAACAGCCTTCTCCATTTTTTGAGTTTTTACATTATACCATGGAACCGCAATTTCAGGAATTGTTATATTTCCACCCTCTTCCGGAATATAAACGACATTGATATCCATTTTAGATATGATACCTTGTTCAGATACAATACTTTCAGTTTGAGGATTTTCAGGATATTGTTTTATTCCGCTTATTTCCGGAAAAACAAGTTTGGGAAGTTGAGTATCGGTTACACCGGCAGCTAACAATGTAATTTTGCGATTTACTGATTCTCCGACTTTGAATTCAGGTAATTGTTCATCCCAATCGGAGCTTATTTCAACTTGAGATGATGGGAGCCACCAATAACCATTATTAGCCTGCGGTATCGGTTGAACATCAACATTAATCGGCTGAGCAACCAAATTAATACTGCTCATTGCCGGATTCATTCCGCCAAGTCCGGTAAAACTGTTATCAAACCAAACATTAAACATATCGGAATATCTGTTGCGAACTTTATTTTCATCTACGTAATACCCATTAAAGCGTAACTCGGGCACGGTGATTTTTCCGCTTTTTTGTGGAAACAGAGCATATTTTATTTCAATCTTTTTAACTTCTGTTCCGTTGTCAATTTCTTCGGTTACGATGGGATTATCCAGTTGTTTTATCACCCAATCCTTATTTCCGTTATCTGCAAATTGAGGAAGATTTCCTTGAACCTGCTCAGTGGTTTTAATCACTAATGTATATATAATTTGCTCTTGAACCAACGGAGTATTATTGCTGACACTTCTACCGATAGCAAATTTAGGTATATTTGTTCCTTGTGCATTTTCATTGGCAACTTTTAATCTTATCGGTTTGGTTGATAAATCTTTAAATGCGATAGAGGGAATTATTACATCTCCTGACTTTTTTGGAGACATAACAACATTCCACGAATAATATCTGCTGGTTTTTCCGTTAACAGTACTGCTTTTATATTCTCTGCCGACGGAAAAAATCGTAAAATCTTTTTCTAAAGATGCCAGCTCCGGCTGAGAAGTTCCCGGATTTCCTTCATATTGCAAAGTCAATACAAAGGTTTCTCCTACAGGTACGGGATTTCGATTAATCTTAGCAACAAAACTCTCTGCTCTTACTGTTGAGCTAAACAACAAACTAACAACAAGTATTAACCAAAATTTTTGCATAATTACTTATCTCCATATCTGTTTTTATTATATTCTTTACGAATAAAAGCTCTTAATAAACCGCCTGCATCTTCGGGAATATTGCGATATGCCATTTCTCTGGCTTGCGTTTCTTCATCAAACTGACCTTTATCATCTTGGGTGTATCCTCCTTGAGCGGTTGCTTCCTCATCTGTTTTTTCCTGAGGATCAGACGGAGAAGGAGCAGGAGTTTCTGCTGCCGATGAAGATGATTGTTTTTCCTCATTATTTTCATTTTGAGCTTGCGGAGAAGACGATTGTTGATTGTTGTTTTCTTTTTTATCTTGAGAATTATCCGAATTCTGTTGTTGGTTTTCTCCTTTTTCTCCTCCTGATTTTTCTTCTTTATTTTCTTGAGATTTTTGCTGTTCTCCTTTGTCTCCCTGTCCGGAGTTATTACTGTTATCGCCTTCTTCCGTTTGTTGTTTTTTGCTTCCGGAACTACTATCTTCCTCTTGTTTATCTTCTTTATTATTTTTATCTGATTGATTTTGGTTTTTTTGTTGTTCTTGTTGCTGTTGTTTCAGATATTCTAAATTAAATTTTGCATCTTCGTGTTTAGGAGATATTTTTAATACCTCTTCATACTTTTTAATAGCATCTTCAATTTTTCCGTTTTTTGCTAAAGCATTCCCTAAATTATACATACTCTCAACATCATTATTTTGAGAAAAAAACTTTGCGGAATTTTCAAAATCACCTTGACGATAAAAAGCTGTAGCCTTCCATTTAGTGTTACTGAAATTGTCTGCAGCTTGTGCATAGTTCCCTTCAGAAAATGCTTTTGCCGCATCTTGATTTGCATTAGTAAAAAAACCGGCTGAGGCAGTTGAAGTCATTGTTAACCATAAAGCAATCATCAAAATTCCTTTACGGAAAAAATATAAAGAACAAAGTAACGGAATAAATAATAGATAATATCCGTTATCTTCCCATACTTCTCTTTCATTTTCTGTTTTTTTCAACTCAGCAGAAATTTGATTATTTATTTTATCAAGCAGTGGTTTCATATTATCCGTAATATTCAACATCATACCACCGCCTTTGTTTGCTATAAGATTAAGTTTTTCATTTTCAGATGTTCGAACCGCAACAACATTTACAATATACCCGTCTGAAAGCGACTTGCTTGCCGAATCTAACGCCACATTAAATTCTTGTCCGGCATCTGCGGTAAATATAACAATATTCCCTTTTGAATATCCGCCTTGTTTTAGGCGTTCGACAGCCATATCTATTGCCCTATTAAGCTTATCTCCATTTTCAGGCATTATATCTCTCCCTATCGCAGGAAGAAGATTTATAATTATATTATTGTCCTCCGTAATCGGACTAATAAGAAACGGCTCATTAGTATAGACGATAAGTCCTGTTTGTGTTTTAAGCTCTTTTACCAAATCGCTTATTCCGTATTTAGCTCGAGCTAATCTGTTCGGTGTAATATCGGTGTTTTCCATATCCGAAGAGAGATTTAATAAAATCATTACCGGATTTTCTGGTGCAAATGAAGGCATATTCTTTTTTTGCCAAGTAGGCCCCGACAAGGATAAAACAGCAAAAAATAAACCGATAATGGCTAAATAGCCGATAAAACTTCTTTGCCGTGAACTACCTCGAATAAGCAAAAAATTAAGCAATTTTTTATCACAAACATTTTCCCATGCCGATACATTTTTTAAATTTGAAAAAAAATGTCGATATGCAAAAAACGGAATTATCAACAACACTAAAAACCATGGGCGTAAAAAATGAAAATTATTAACAAACTCTGTCATTTAACCTCTCCGCCCATAAAAAATTAGTGCAAGTAGAGAAATCATCAAAGAAATAAACAGAGGATAAAAATATAAATCTTTACTATCCTGAATATATCTTTCTTCATCTATGCTTGCTTCTAAATCGTCAATTTCCTGATATATTTTTTGCAACCCTTTGGTGTCAGAAGCTCTAAAATAACTCCCTTTGGTCTCTGCTGCTAATTGTTTTAAACTTTGTTCGTCAAGCCCGCTTGCTTGCGGAACTTTAATACCGAAAAATGAACTGATTAGTCGGCTTTCAGAACCAACCCCGATTGTATATATCTTAATATTTTCATCCTTGGCTAATTTTAAGACTTCAGGCATACTCAAACTTCCGTCATTATTTTCACCGTCAGTAAGAAGAATGATTATTTTATCACCGGCCTTATTTTTTTCTTTACGTAGTGTTTTCAGTGCTAAACCGACTGCATCACCTATTGCCGTAGATGTTCCTGCCATTCCCGCATCTGTTGACCACAAAATATTTGAAATTGCCGCTTTATCAAAAGTTATTGGAGATTGCAGATATGCTCGACTTCCAAATAAAACCAATCCTATTCTGTCGTTAGGACGTTTTTTGATAAAACCGTCAGCCGCAATTTTGACTGCAGTAAGACGATCTATTTGATGACCTTGATAACTGAAATCTGCTTCTCGCATTGAATTTGATATATCTGTAATCATTAATATATCATAACCGACATTATTTAGGCGAATCGGCTCACCAACCCATTGCAGTCTGGCTGCGGCTATGGTTAAAAATATCCAAGCGACATACATTAGATTCCATATTTTTTTGCTATTAACCGCATTATAGCTTCTGCTCCATAGTGAACCGGATAAGATATTTATTTTAGCGATGTCTTTTACAAAAGGAACGCGAAGAGCATCGCCGTGCATCCCTTTTACCGGTTTAGACAACCAATAAACGATTATTGGTGCAACTAATAACAAAAATGCCCAAGGATATAATATTGATATCATAAATTTTCTCCAATCCAAGAGCGACAAAAATCATACAAATCATTAATATCCTGTTTACTATATGCGACAGATGCAGGATTTATATACGGTGCATTAATCAATAAATTCGCTGCTCCGTCTTTTATGGGGCTTTGGCTGTGAGAATTTAAAAATTTTATCCATTCTTTTGACAGAAGAGTTGAAGCCTCCGGATATTTATACACACATATTCTACGCAAAATTTCTGACATTTTTATTGCCGAAGATGTCTCTTTCTTGAGAGAATCTAATAGCTTTATTGCATAAAGTTTTTTACTTTTTATACGATATAGACGAAACAAATAGCCCCCTGCTATTATAAAAAATATAGCAGCTAACACCACCCACCATCCATAAGCCAACGGCCAAATGGAAACAGCATCTTGCGGAAGGTGTATATCTCTTAATTCAGGCAAATTATCTTTCATAATAGCAACCTCTGTTTAATTACCTTAAATTTAAGCGGTAATCAGACAAATATCAAGAGATTAAATTATGAAGCTTTCGATATTTGATCAATTAAAATTGCAATATTAGTTATAAAAATTTTAACGGAAATTGCTAACAAGATGATACCGAAACATTTTTTCATGACATAGATACCGCCTTGTCCTAATTTCTTCTCAATAACTTTTGCTGCTTTTACAACAATATAAATAACTAAAATATTTACAAAAATAGCCAATAATACATTTATGTCGGCATATTGAGCACGAATAGAAAGTAAAGTTGTTAATGCTCCGGCTCCGGCAATAAGCGGAAATACCAACGGTACAAAATTAGCTTCTTTAGGTGTGTCAGGACTCTCTCTAAAGATTTCTATATCCAAAATCATTTCCATTGCCATAACAAAAATAATTAATGAACCGGCGATTGCAAATGATGATAAGTCAAGATTAAACAGTTTTAGAAAAAGCTCTCCGACATAAAAGAACACCAAAAACATTGCTAACGAAAGTAATGATACTTTACGAGGGCTAATTTTTTTGCCATGTTTTTTCAAATTTATTATAATTGGAACAGAGCCGATAATGTCGATAACAGCAAACAAAACCACAAAAGCACCGAAAAATTGTTGAAAATCAAACTGTGAAAAAAACATTTTACCCTCTTTAATAAAGTTATTATACGCCTCTTATTAACACCATAAAAAGTAGAGTCAATCATATTTTATTTATTTTTTAAGTAAATATGTTATACTTGTATTGATTGGGGAACTTTTATGGCAAAAAAAAATACACAAATATTAATAAAACCGATAAATATCGATAAGATGGAAACTGAAAAGTATTTGGTTGGAAAGACGATTGTTTATTCCAGAGATAAGCGTTTTAAAACAACCGCAAAAGTTTTTTTGTGTATTGATAATGATTTTAATGAAGAAATGGGGCATGAATGTGAATTATACAAAATAATAATTCGCAAAAAACATGTTATTGCCTATTGCCTTTTATATAAAGAGAATAATCGAATTCAAGTTCCTTTATTTGGCAGTACGGATACTCATTATCGAGTAGGACATATATTATCACAAATAGTTCTTGATAGAATGTACGATTTAGATTGTAACGGAGTTGACTTAACCGCCAGTTGGAACAGTATTCTACACCATTATCAAATGGGTTATCGCCCTAAAGACCAAAAAATGATTGATGCAATTACATGTGACAATGCCCTAAAAAACAACAACATAAAAGAAATATTAAAAATAGGTTGTTTACCGATGTATTTGCCTCAAATTGAGCTTAATAATAAATATAACAGTTTTAATAATCCAATATTAGATTATCAAAAAATTATAAATGAGAAAAGCTGTGTCGGAAATGTTCGAATTTACAATAAACGAACACGTAAAAAAGAACGTCTCTTTGTTTACCGTGAAGACTGTGATACCGAAGCGGAAGTATATACCATTTGCAGACCTGCCACACAAACTCGAAAAAAACAAAAAATCGGAAAAATTGTTTTAAATTATTTTTATCTTGATAACGGACGTTTCATAAGCAATTTCGGTACATACCCTAAATGGTCGGTTTTTTCATGGTACGGAGATGAACAATTTTTAGATAAAACCTTTGCCGAATATTGGTCTATTGCAAAATCTGATGAATTTGATGAAAAAAATATTATAAAAGCTCTGTTTCAAATAGCATTAGAAGCAGGAAAACTTTATGACTGCCCTCGCTTACAAATAGAGGCGGATTGGGAAGAACATTTATTAATGTACAGATATGGTTTCAGAACCCAATTTTATGATAATCCGAAAACTGCGGATGAAATTTGTAAAATTATAGAAAATGAAGAAAAAAATGCCTTATCAATAAATCTGAATAAACTCGGAAGTGTAGATATGTACTTAAACAAAGAAGACGTTTGTGATAAACAAAAAAACAATCGTGTGCTATATGTTAAATGTAAATACACGATAAATCGCCAACAACTGCTACATAACAAAAGACAAAAAATAAAAAAATCCTAATTTTTATACAGATTGTTGCTTTTCCGTATTTTTTTGCTATAATGATATTCTAAATAAAAATTTTTATATATATGGCAGAATTGATTATTTTGTTTGTTGCTATTATGGCAGCGTTGTTTACAATGTTTTTTGCAGGTGAGAAGCTATTGCGTGAAAAAGCTCCAAAACTAGACAGAGTTGTGGGTATTGTTCAAACTATAACCGGTATAGCAGTAATAATCTCGATTTTATGCTCCGGTGTGTGGTTAGCACAAATTAGTTTCACATTTGCTGGAATCATTATGGTAGTGCTTCCATTTGCGGTTGTTCTTAAATACAGCAACATTTGGTGGCGAGTAGCAATGATTGTTTCTCTTGGAATGTTTATTTCCCTTTATTACATAACGGGAGATTTTTACATTTTTATGACGGTTGCTCTTGGTGCATGCGCAATACTTATTGCCCGTGCAGTTATCGTTTTACGCAAGAAGAAACAGCACTAAAATTAGGCTCTTTATCGCAATGATAAAGAGCCGTTTTTTTTATTTCTTAAAAGATTTTCGTGGTTTAGATGAAAAACTTTTCTTTTTATTTATATCGTTTCCTTGTTTTTCTTTCTTATTAAAATTATCAAATTTTTTCTTACCGTCAAATTTCTTTTTATTATTTTTTGAGCTGTTTCTATTGCTCCAAGAAGAACGATTTCCTTCAAATTTGTTTTTAGGCTTTTCTTCCGTTTTAATTTTAGATTCTTTAATTTCAACTACTACATTTTTCATTCTTTCTTTGGCTTTCATAGCACTCTTACATACTGAAAAACCAAAAAATCCGACATTTCTTCCCAATGTATAATAGTAATTATGAACATATGCGATAAGGCCCGCCTTTTCTAACCATAATTTACCATTTTCATCGATGTATTTATCATCAACATTTACGGCTACAACTTCTGCTAAAAACATATCGTGTGTACCATAGTTAGTAATATTTTTTACTTTACATTCCAAAGACACCGGACTCTCCTCTATTTGCGGAGCAGAAACTTGTGAGCATTTAGCCGGTGTAAGTTTCATTTCTTTGAACTTATTTACGTCTCTACCGGATTTTACTCCACAATAATCTGCTGCAGTAACTAAAGGAAGATTGGTTAAATTAATCACAAATTCGCCACTTTCTTTTATCAGTTCATGAGAATAACGAGACGGACGAATGGAAACATAGGTCATAACCGGATCAGAACTAACAATTCCGGTCCATGCAGCTGTCATAATATTGGGTTTTTCCATTGTTCCGCAACTAACCATTACCGGTGGTAGCGGATATTCCATTGTTCCCGGTTTCCATGTAATTTTTGCCATTTCAAATCCTTTCTATCATTTTTTCAGATGATTTAATCTAAATATTCAAATTCTGCAATGTTTAAATTAATGCTTGGGTTTAATCTTCACTTCTTCAATAAAAAGCCCCAGTTTATTAATATTATTTCCATATCCCAATTCATGAGGTGATTTTATCCCCTTTATATTAAACGAAACTACAACTTTTCCACTATTCCCGATATATTTAGGGAAAACTAACAATGTCCGTTGAGATGAATTTTTATTATTTTCAAAACGCCAAGTATTATAATGTACGTCATTTATAGATGGTTCCACTGTTATTACCGGATTATGTTGATTTATATATGCACCTAGTTTAAACTCCAGTTCCACAGGAAAACTAACTTTAGGAAGCGTAAACGATATTTTGGCTAAATTACCGTAAGACCATTTTCCTTTGTCGGTGGATTCGCTAAAACCCAAAAGCAATATATTAGGATAATCTTTATTAAAATAGTATGTTTGGTACAATTCGACCTGTTGCTTAGCTATTTTTTTATCAAATTCTTTTTCTTCTTTTTTAGAAAATGCTCTATTTCCCAAAAAATGAAAATCTACAAGCCATTCATAGCTTTCGGGACTTACAATAAACAGCAGTACAAATCCATATATAAAACCAATCAGTGTAAGTAGAAATACTCTAAAATTTCTTTGTTTCACAATTACTTCTCCCCAGTTTATTAAAAAATGGCACAAGAAAGTAAATTAATTACAAATATTTTAAATGTATTTATAATTTAGTAACCGATATTTTTTATAAAGAGGCAGAAGGAGAATATCAAAATGACAAATTTTCAGCTTTTTATAGGTTTATTATTGACATTAACAATGATAATGCGTCCGTTTTTATATAAACCCGCAGCTGAACATTTTCCGTTAAATTTATCCTCGTTATTTACAAGCACTTGGCTTATTGTTTGTCTGGCGATATCATTTCCATGGTTAGGGCATTTATATACAGATCGTTTCATTGAAATTAGTACTTCTCCATATTTATTGTTGAGTGCATTAAAAGGAATTCTCTTGTGGGTATCTGTAAAGCTTCAGCAAAGTATAAACAAACAAAGTACATCTTCTTCCGCTTTCTACACTTTTGTTTCTCTCGCCTTGTCGTCATTAGTCAATAATATATTTTTCAATGAAGGATTAAAATTATTTCAAATCTTTTGTATCTGCGGATTCGGTGTTTTGGGAATTACTTTTATAATAATGGGAGATGCAAAAAGATTATCGGCAAAAAACAAAATCGCTTTTTTTGCTGCGATAATAATCGGAGCTTTATTCAGCGTTCAAGATCATTTGGCAATCCCTCAAGTCGGTTGGTATGCTCATCTTCTTTATTCGTCCATTTTTATGTTTTTAACCTGCCTTATTGCAAAAGTTTCAAAAAATGATTTTATAATTATTTTCAAAAATAAAACTATTGTTACCGCAGGTGCTTTTTTCGGTGTTACGGAATTTTTAATTATATATGCCTCGATTAATATATTACCTGTAACTTTTGTTTCTATGTTTATGCGTTTAGCAACACCGATTGTTATGTTAGTATCCGCATTTAAATATAAGGAACAAAGTTGGAAAAATCAGCTAATTTTCGGTGTAATTTCATTAGCATTGGCATTACCGCTTATTTTGATAAAATAGCAACTTGCAGTTTTAATATATTTATGCTAAAAACAGATATCATTTATATTGTTGTATCTATTATTTGGCATAATCTTTCGCATTTATAAAATCAAATATCAGATACAAAAGTGTCATTTTTTAATATTCATAACATTATGAAGAGATATTTCATTTTTTATGTGCTTTTTTTCTTTATCAGCCCTTTCTTGTCCTGTGCTTATGCACAAAATGACAGTATGAAAGCACTGATAGAGATTATGGAAACAATAAAGGTAACCGATACGGAAATTATTGTCGGAAATGAAAATATGAGTTGCTATCGAGCACACTCTGTTTTTACGACAAAAGGATGGATAAATGTTCCTAATACTCCCCAAAATAGAATAGAAATATCAAAATGGGACTATGAGGCTATGGAAGTTAAATATCTGGGAAAAAAGTATCGAGTACTTTTCTATCTGAACAACAATCGGCTTACTGTTCTTGTCGGGAAAGGCAGGAAAGGAAAAGCTTATGTTCGAAGTTTTGAACTGGGGAAAAAGAGCGGAATCTAATGTCTGCTCTTTTTTATTTTTAAACAAAAGCTCCCACTATGAAAAGTGAGAGCCTTGATTTTTTAGAAAGTTACTTAACTTTGTTTCTTATCCTTTTTCTTTACGAAAAAAGCACAAATAGTGCTGATAACGAAACCAATAACACAGGCTGCTGTCACGCATGTCTCAAGAATAAATCCATTGTGCAGATACGCTTGCACAAAGAACACTGTGCTGCAACCGGTCATCCATGCAGCAAAAGGCAGCATACATTTATCCGGTTTAATCCACAAAACAACGGTAGTTATGACCACGATTACCCATAAAGGAAAATCGTAACCGTTAATCAATCCTCCAAGTGCGCATATTCCAAAAATTGCGGAAAATATGCACATTGCAAACTCTCTGCCACTAAAATCGCTCATGCTATCTCCAGTAACCATAGCTGAACCGAGGGCTAAAATAATTGTGAGCAGGAAGATGATAACCATTCCCCAGAAATTTACTGCGGGCAGTCCAAAAGCTAATGCGGCTGCAATTATTGCAACGGCAAAAAAAGATGTTACTTTCTTCATAAATTGAATATTTAATAAACGTTTATAATATGTTCAATATGGATAATATATATTTTTGTGCATTTTTTGTCAATATAGTTATTGATTTTTTTCATTTCTTGTGCTAGTTTGGGGCCATCAAATTGATTAGTGTTCAAATTTTTATTTTATTAACCGAGGGTAACCTCACAAAAACCAAGTTTTATGATTGATACACTTTGTTGGATTGGCTCAACGATTTTGTTTGTCGTAGTTTTAGCTGCCTGTATTTGTTATTACATTAAGGTTGTAAAACTGGAGCAAGAAAAGCGTTCGTTGGAATCTGATTTGCTGAAAGCCGAACTCAAAGCAAAAAGAGACGAGTTTCTGCTTGCTGCTCAGATTGAGGGCGAAAAAGAACTGACGGAAGAGTATCTAAATGCTTTTCCCGGTCACCAAATCATTACGGCTCAAGAGGGATATGAAAGGACCACGCCTTATTATAAGGCTACGGAAAAAGGTCCCATTTTGGCCGGTGCGATTGTGAGTGTAAAAAGACGTAGTTATGAAAGTAAGTCAGGTAAAGATTGTTACGAAGAAGTAAAACGCCTGACAGAAAAAGAGTATTGGAAGCTGATTTTCGGTTAACCGATCCTCCCATTCTTAATCCCGAAATTGCATAGCATTTTTCGGGATTTTTTTATTTTTCTCATATAAAAAAGGACATAGAAAAATTCTATGTCCTAAAAATGCCCTAAGGCTCCGGGGAGAAAATTTTATTTACGATACTTAATCTCTCCTGCCGGCGGGTTGCGGTACGAATTCGGCTTAATCTTGCTTCCGTTGTACTTCGGATTGCCATAGAAAATGAGTTCATGGAACTTACCTCTCTTGGTCTGTCCCTGAATCCATACAGTGCAATCGGCATCCTTCACAACGCGGAGCTTACCGTTCTCATTTGCCCAAATGCCGAAATCCTTCGGAATCACATAGGTAAACGTGTCGCCGTTCGCGTAGGAATACTTAATCTCAATCGGCTGAGCATACGGAGTCTTGTCGTACTTAACTTCAACGGATGTCGCAGCGACACCGGTCGGAGCATTGCGGTACTCGTACGTCTTGATAGCGGTGAGATCAACACTGGCAGTCTGATGAGTAGGCTGATAAACCTCTACCGGAGGCGGTGCCGTAACAACAGGTTCCTGCGTCTTCTTTTCGTCTGCGCAAGATGCAAGCATAATCAGCATTGCAAACATTGCAAAAATCTTAAAAGTTTTCATTGCTTTGAGATTTTAAAAGTGGATAATTATGTTAATAGTATAATCTTATGAGCGGATTATAGCTTCAACAGTATTTTTTGTCAAATATTTTCTACAATTTATTTCAAAAAATATCTTTTTATTCTGGATTGCTTCGCAAGACTTCGTCGCTCGCAATGACAATTTCTTTCTGTCATTACGAGGAGCGGTAGCGACGTGGTAATTTCATTTCTACACTGTCATTGCAAGAAAATTTTTAATTTTCGTGGCAATCCAGTTAAAAGAATATGCTTTTTTATTCTGGATTGCTTCGCAAGACTTCGTCGCTCGCAATGACAATTTTTTCTGTCATTACGAGGAGCGAAAGCGACGTGGTAATTTCATTTCTGCACTGTCATTGCGAGAAAATTTTTAATTTTCGTGGCAATCCAGTTAAAAGAATATGCTTTTTTATTCTGGATTGCTTCGCAAGACTTCGTCGCTCGCAAT
>JAFTWG010000001.1 GCA_017465405.1 Alphaproteobacteria bacterium | reverse complement strand
TTTGAATAAGACAGTATATGTCACCCCGAGTTTAGGAGTGTTCTATACCCAAGTCAGCTATGATGATGCAAGCGATAACTATGGCAAAACGGTAGAATACAACGACTTGAAACAAGTTGAAATAGAAGCCGGCTTGAAGTTGAGCAAAGCTGTATATACCGACAACGGAGCCGCCAGCATTTATGTAAAACCGAGTGTGGTTCAAACACTTGTAGACGGCGATGAAGTCACAATAACCGAAATCGGCAAAGTTGACACCGTAGACGATGAAACCTTGGGTCGCATTGAAATCGGTGGCAACTATGGTTTCAATGACAACTGGTCAGCTTATGGTTGGGCTAACTATACCTTTGGTTCAGATTATGAGGCAACATCAATCGGTATCGGATTAAATTACGCTTGGTAATGAGTTTGCTGTATCGTTAACTAATATATAAAAAGGCAAGTATCTGCTTGCCTTTTTTGATTCTTGACTTTTTGTCTAAAAAATGTAAAAATAATTTGTTAAACCAATTATTTTTACTATGATGAGATTTCAAAATTTCGAGGTATTGTATGGCGCAGCCTGCGATATCAATTTAGCGGTGGCTAAATGTGAAGAGAAAACAATCCGGTATTCGGTAGAGGCATCAACCCGCAAACAAAAAGAATTGTTACGCAAGCAGTTTGCGGCAAACTTTCCTACTTCGTGGGATGAGGCTCAAAAACATCCTGATTTTGATGCCGAACAGTTTTTCGGATTGTTTCAAAAGTGGTCAGAACTCGAGGACAGGGACAAGATTAAGTCTTTAGTTACGAGTATGTGCGATAACGGTGTTGCTATTCCCGAGGCGGCAGGGCGAATTCTTATTGCCTACGCATTTGAGCCAGAGTAGAACAACTGTTTCGTTTTTTACGAAAAAGAGAGCGGATTTTCCCCTCTCTTTTTTATTTTTTATCAGAATTTACTTAAATATATAAAAAAGTTTTATTTTTTTTCCTTTTTTTAGATTTTGTTATTGAAAAATAAATTTTTATTGCTTAATTTAACAGTGTATTTATGAATATTGTGAAAAACCATATATGGAGAAAATAAAATGAAAAAACTTTTAGGTTTGTTCTGCGTAGTTGCTTTGTTGTCAGCCTGCTCTACAACCAGCGAATTGTTTGGTGGTAGCGAATGTGATTCAAGAGAAGCTCGTAACTTTATGGCTAATGCCGAAGATAGAGTATTCTTTGAATATGACAGTTCTGAATTGACAGACAATGCAAAAGAAGCCGTTGATACACAAGTTAAATGGTTGAAGAAACATGAAAATGTTAATGTTGTAGTTCAAGGTTACTGCGATGAACGTGGTACAAGAGAATACAACTTGGCTTTGGGTGAACGTCGTGCTAACTCTGTAAAAGCTTACCTCGTAAGAAACGGTATTGCTGCTGACAGAGTATCTACCATTTCTTATGGTAAAGAAAGACCGGCTGTATTGGGTAGCACAGAAGCTGCTTGGGCTCAAAACCGTCGTGCTGTAACTGTTGTTAAAACAGCTAACTAATCAGTATCTGAGTTTAAGAAAAAGAGGTATTCTTTAATACCTCTTTTTTTTGTCTTGAGATATTATAATTTTTGCAATATCTTAAAAGAAAAAAAATTAAAGGGTGAAAAATGAAAAAATATATTTTATTTGTTTTAGTGCTCTTAATGAGCGAGGTAGCAAATGCTCAAGATGCAACGGTTATATATCGTGATATTGAAGAAATTCGTGAAGAAATGAAAATATTACAACGAAAGTTATATAACGAGGGAAGTGAAGAGGCTGATTTAGGTGTACAGGTCGGCAGAATGGATGAACAAGTTCGTTCCATGACGGGAAGAATCGATGAATTAGACTATAAAATCAATCAGTTAAGCGAAAAAATCGATATGATAAATCGAGATATTGATGTGCGTATCAGTTTAATGGAAGGAAAAACTCCGACTGTATCTTCTAATGTGCAGATTGAAGATAATAGTCCTAAATTTGCTGCTCCGGTAGCAATTAATGCTCCTCAATCTATTGTTGGAGGAACAATCAGCAAAGAAGACAATTTACAACCGGTAAAAGGTTCTACGGCTCCCGAAATTTATCAGTCCGGATTAGAGGCCCTTAAAGCAAATGAATATGAAAAAGCCGAAAAGTCTTTTAATAAGATTTTGACTAAATTTGCAGATGATAAATTGGCCGGAAATGCTCAATATTGGTTGGGTGAAACTTATTATGCCCGTAAAGAATTTGATAAGGCAGCTGTTGCCTTTGCCAAGGGATATCAAGGATATAAAAACGGAGCAAAAGCTGCGGACAGTTTGCTCAAATTAGGTATGGCAATGCAAGGATTGAATAAAAACAAAGAAGCTTGTGCAGCTTTTACAAGTTTGGCAAAAGAATTTCCAAAAGCTGAAAAAACTTTAAAAGAAAAAGCAAAGACAGAAGCTAAGAAATTGAAATGTAACTAAATGAACGATTTGCAAGAGCGTTTTAATGTCGAATTAACGCATATCTTAAAACAAAATAATTTGCAAGGTCAAAAGTTGGCAGCTGCCGTATCCGGTGGAGCCGACTCGTTGGCATTGGTTTTTTTGCTAAAAAGATATGCTGAAATTTTCAATTTGGGTTTTGTTGTTTTGACCGTACATCATCATCTTCGTCCGGAAGCTGATGAAGAAACGGATTATGTCGCAAATTTAATGAAAAAAAACAATATCCTGCACCGGACTTTGCATTGGCTGCATGAAGAGATTAATACCGGAATTGAAACAAAAGCTCGTAAAGCTCGTTATGATTTACTTTCTGATTGGTGTAAACAAAACGGGTATAATCTGTTGTTGACAGCGCATCATTTACGGGATCAGGCTGAAACATTTTTTATTCGTTTACAAAGAGGTAGCGGAGTTGATGGTTTGTCATCAATGGCAAAAATTTCAGAACGCAACGGAATAAAAATATTACGTCCCCTTTTGAATGTGGCACCGAAAGAATTGAGAGATTTTTTAATTGCGCAAAATATCGAATGGAGAGAAGATGCTTCTAATGATTGTGATGACTTTTTGCGTGTCCGAATCAGAAAGATGTTGCCTTTGATGGAAAAAGAATTGGGCATCAATATTCAAAAAATAGGCGCAACGATTGATGCACTATCAGGTATAAAAGAATATTTTTCGCAGGCCGTAAGTCGTTTTATAAAGTCGCAATGCAAAAATTGGTATAATGAAGCATATAGTTTTGGATTAAATTCTTTTTCCTCTTTGCATAAAGAAATAAAATATAGAGCTTTGGCAAAAATGATTATTGAAATCGGAGGAGCTGAATATGCTCCGGAATATAGCGAATTGCAACGTTTGCAAGATATGCTTTCAGCCGATGATTTTAACGGATGCACTTTGGGCGGATGTGAATTGATAAAATTTCATAATAAAATTTGGATAATAAAAGAAGATAAAAAAAATAAAATTATTCAAAAAAAACAATGGGAAGAATATGCACAAAAATACTTACCGGAGTTGAAAACGGATATTCCGTATAAATTAAAGCTTAATTTATATGGAAAAGCGGTTGAGTTTGAAAAATAAAAAAACTATATTATCATAAGTTGTATTTTATAAGGAATATGTGATGAAAGCAGGAAAAAGTATATTGTTTTGGCTGGGAGCGATTGTCGCTTTGACATTAATAAGCAATTTGGCCGGTTTAGGAACAAAGAAAATGTCGCCGAGAAATGCTTTACCTTTTTCTGAGTTTATGAACCAGGTAGAAGCAAAAAATGTTTCATCGGTTACAATTTCCGGACCGGATGTTAATGGTCAACTCTCTGACGGAACAAGTTTCTATACTTATGCTCCTGACGATCCCTCTATGTATGAAACTCTGCGTAAATCAGGAGTTAGAGTAGAAGCAAAACCGATAGATAATAGTGCAGATACTTTTTGGGGTGTTTTTGTTTCTTGGTTCCCGATGATTTTGCTTATTGGTGTTTGGGTTTTCTTTATGCGTCAGGCAAATTCGGGAAATAATAAGGCAATGAGTTTTGGAAAGTCGAGAGCTCGTTTGATTGAAAATGCTAAAAAAGTTACTTTTGCTGATGTTGCCGGTTGTGACGAATCGAAACAAGAACTGGAAGAAGTAATTGATTTCTTGAAAGATCCCGGCAAATTTCAACGTTTGGGCGGAAAGATTCCGAAGGGTGTTTTGTTAGTAGGTCCTCCGGGAACCGGTAAAACTTTGCTTGCAAAAGCTGTTGCCGGTGAAGCCGATGTTCCGTTCTTTTCAATATCCGGTTCGGATTTTGTAGAAATGTTCGTCGGTGTAGGTGCATCTCGTGTGCGAGATATGTTTGCACAAGCTAAGAAAAATTCGCCGTGCTTATTGTTTATTGACGAAATTGATGCAGTCGGACGTCATCGTGGTGCCGGTCTTGGCGGCGGAAACGATGAACGTGAACAAACATTAAACCAATTATTGGTAGAAATGGATGGTTTTGACGAAAACGAAAACGTAATTTTGATTGCTGCAACTAACCGCCCTGATGTTTTGGATCCTGCTTTGCTTCGTCCCGGACGTTTTGACCGACAAGTTGTGGTTACAAATCCGGATTTGAAAGGACGTGAAGACATCTTGAAAGTTCACGTTAAAAAAGTTCCTTTGGCGAAAGATGTCAATTTGGCCGTTATTGCTCGTGGAACTCCCGGTTTTTCAGGTGCAGATTTGGCTAATTTGGTTAATGAAGCGGCTCTTCTTGCTGCTCGTAAAAACAAGCGTAAGGTTACATCAAAAGATTTTGATGATGCAAAAGACAAAGTTATGATGGGTAATGAACGCAAGTCTATGGCTATGGATGAGCAAGAAAAACTGCTAACCGCATATCACGAGGCCGGTCACGCTATTTGTTCATTAAATGTGCCGGAAACGGATCCTATCCATAAAGCAACCATTATTCCGAGAGGTCGAGCTTTGGGAATGGTTCAGCAACTTCCCGAAAAAGATCAATATTCATATTCTCGTGCAAAAATGTTATCTCGCTTGATTATAACAATGGGGGGACGAGCTGCGGAAGAAATCAAATTCGGATATGATAAAGTTACCAGCGGAGCATCTTCAGATATTGCTGCTGCTACAAAACTTGCTCGAGCAATGGTTACCGAATGGGGAATGAGCGATAAACTTGGTCCGGTTCTCTATGTTGAAAATTCGGAAGAAGTATTTTTAGGAAAATCGGTAACTCAAAATAAAAATATGAGTGAGGATACAGCTAAGATTATAGATGCGGAAATAAAGCGTCTTGTTTGCGAAGCTCACGAAGCTGCTCTAAAAATCTTAAATGATAAAAATGCAGAATGGGAAAAATTGGCGCAAGCTTTGATAGAATATGAAACCTTAAGCGGAGATGAAATTAAAGCTTTGCTACGAGGAGAAACTATATCAAAGGCCTCAGAAACACCTGTTCCTGAAGAGTTGAAGACTAAGAGTTCGGTTCCCGAAGTCTAGAAAAAACTCGTATAATGGGTAACTAATACAGAAACTGCGAGCAAAAAGTGTCCTCATGTACTATTTGTACACTGCGGTACTTTTTCTCTTGTTTCTTATTATTTACCTCATTCTCCGAGTTTTTTTATGAGATATATTTTAACCCAAAATTTCAAAGAGAAAAAATTCATGTATTTTTGTATACACTAAAATTTTTTCTCTTTTTGTTTTAACTCTATCTGAACTGTTCTTTGTGCTTTTTAAGACTCATAACTTTTTCTCTTGTTTCTTATTATTTACCTCATTCTCCGAGTTTTTTATGAGATATATTTTAACCCAAAACTTCAAAGAGAAAAAATTCATGTATTTCTATATACACTAAAATTTTTTCTCTTTTTTTATACATCTTCCTAAATTTTATGATTTAGTATGAAAACAACAGATGACAAGACAAAAATAACGCTTGTTTTTTGTCTAGAAAATGATATGCTAAAAGTAATTTATTATCTTTTTAGATACATTATATTAGATTATTATTCTGTCAGTTCGCTCAAGAGTTCTGACTGTTCTATATTCTTTTAAAAACGGAGGTGGTGAGCCCGTGTTGCTTGAGCAATAGAATCTTTCACTGTATATTATGTTCGATTTCTTGAAGAGGGTTGTCGGCGTATTAGTGTTTATCGTCTTTATAGGAGTTGAGGGAGTTCTCATGTTCCTTGCAGGCTACTTGTTGTATGGACTCTTCCATATAGCAATAGGCATTAATATATTTTGGACAATAGTCCTCTCTCTTATTACCTTTGTGGTGATGTGGAGATTCTGGGACGGCCTTTTAGGGGATTAGTAACTTGAGCTTGAAAATGACTGACTTTTAGTCAGCATTTTCAAGCTTTTCTATTTTATAATGGTATTTTCTAAATCGCTTTTGATTTTTGACCAAACGTTGCTGTCGTGAAAAGATTGTGTTTTTTTATCCCATCGATTTTGACGTAAAATACCGTCTAAATTATATCCGGCTCGTTTCGCTACATTGGCCGAGCGGATGTTTGCGGTATTGTTTCTGATTTCAATACGGTTGAAACCGCAGTCAAAACAAACTTTTTCTAAACTTGTTACGGCATCGTGCATATAACCGTTTCCTTGTGCGTCTTCTCTTAGCCAATAACCGAATTGAGTTTTTAACGATGATTTACTTACTTTCACAAGGTCTATCATGCCGACTAATTTATTATTTTCGTTTTCTCTGATAATATAAGCAAATCCGCTTTGTTCTTCCCAATGTTTTTGACACCAATCAATAAGATAAATAAAAGAATCTTCGGCAGATTTTGTTGTTTCGGTCCAAGCAAACCATCTTTCTAAAGAGGAACGAGAACTGTCAATAGCTGCAAATATTTCTTTTGCCAATTCAAAAGTTGCCGGATATGGACGGATTAGTGTAACTTTTTTGCCTTTTATTATTTCGGGTAAATTCATTTTTTATCTCCTTTAGAACAGCATAGTACAAATATTTTAATTATGCGTAAAATGTTAATATGATTGATATTTATTTTTTATGCTTGTATATTATTTTCATTGTTTAATTAAGGAGTTTTTATTATGGGAAAATTGTTTGGAACTGATGGTGTTCGCGGAGTAGCTAATAAATTTCCGATGAATGTTGATTTTGCATCAAAGTTAGGTACCGCTTGCGGTTTGGAAATTTGTAAAGTTTATCATAAAGTTGCAATCGCTCGTGATACCAGAATTTCGGGAGAAATGTTACAATCTGCATTAACTGCCGGATTTTTAGCGGCTGGTGTTGATGTTGTTTTGTTAGGTGTTTTGCCAACTCCGGCATTAACTTCAATAACAGCGGATTTAGATGTAGATATGTCGGTTATGATAACTGCTTCTCATAATCCTTATTATGATAACGGAATTAAACTTATTGATTCTACCGGTGATAAATTTGATGATGAAGTTACCGCTAAATTAGAAGAAATGGTAGAAAGAGGTGAGTTTGAACTAGGTAGCGAAAAATTGGGTAGAATTACCGAAGTGAAAGACGCTATAGTTATGTATTTGGAAAAAGCAAAACAAATTATTGATGAGCCTCGTCCTTTGACCGGATTGCGTGTGGTGTTGGATTGTGCTAACGGTTGCTTTGCCGGAATTATGCCTCAAGTGTTTAAGGATTTAGGTGCCGGAGTAATCGTTTTGGGTAATGAACCTGACGGTTATAATATTAACAAAGATTGTGGTTCTCAACATCCGGAAAAACTATACGAAACAGTAAGAGAATCGCATGCACATATAGGTATTGCCGTTGATGGAGATGGAGACAGATTGTTGGTTTGTGACAGTGAAGGACGAAAAGTTCCCGCAGAACAGCTTATAGCTTTTTTGGCGCAATATCTCAAACAAATCGGTAAATATCGCGGTGATTCTGTTGTATCTACAATTATTTCTAATACAGCAATGGAAAGATATGTCAGAAATTTAGGATTTGATTATCATAGCGTAAAAGTAGGCGAAAGAGCAATTATTGCAAAAATGCAAGAAGTAGGTTGCAGTATCGGTGGTGAAGAATCCGGTCATATTGTTGCTCTTGATTATTGCAAAAGCGGTGATGGAATGGTTAATGCTTTGTTGGTTTGTTTAGCTTTGATGAAAAGCGGTAAAAAACCTAATGAAGTATTTCCGCTATTCGATTTCGACCCTTATGTTTTTGTCAGTGTTTCTGTTGCGGATAGAGAAACAGTAAAAAAAGCGGTTGCTTCCGATGAAGTTAAAACAATAGTTGAAGCAGCTAAGAATAAAATGGAAGGGATAGGACGAGTTGTGTTACACCCATCGGGAACCGAGCCAAAAATCCGAGTATGGGTTTCCGGTAGCGATAAAGCAATCGTTGAAGAATCTGCTAATATGATTATTGATGCGGTTAAAAAATTTCAGGAGGCATAATGTTTCGAGGTATTCTTAACTTTTTTTCGAGTGGCACGGTTTTAAATCCGATGTTTCTTCTGGGATTGGGTAGTGGAGCCTTCTTATCGTATCGCTTCAATACGGATAAACTCTATTCAATATTTATGTGGTATGACACTTATTTGGTAGCGATAGCCATTGCTTTTGTGTATACATTTGCGTTCAATCAAGTTTTTAAAGGATATAGTTCAACTATAGATTGGTCAGAGACTTTTAAACGTTTTATCAGTCAAAGTATATTATTGATTGCTTCGGCTGCTGTCAGCGCATTTATCTTTGAACAATTTGTTTTTTAACGGAGCAAAAAATTGTTTGATATAAAACGGGGATTAGAAATTCTGGAGAAAAATATAAAAGTAGCTCCGGAATCCCCCGGTGTATATCGAATGATTGACGAAAATGAAAAAGTTCTATACGTAGGTAAAGCCAAGAATATAAGAAAAAGGATTGTAGCTTATTCGCATATTGATAAACTTCCGGCTCGTTTACAAAGAATGGTCGCGCAAATATGTCGTATGGAATTTATTGTTGTCGAATCGGAAACAAAAGCTTTGTTACTTGAAAATGAGTTGATAAAAAAGCTTGAGCCAAAATATAATATCTTACTTCGTGATGATAAAACTTTTCCTTATTTAAGTTTGAATGTAAATGATGATTTTCCTGTATTAAAAAAATATCGAGGAGTTAAAAAATCCGGATACAAATATTTTGGTCCGTTTGCTAATGTCTTGGCTGTCAATAATACTCTTGATTTATTGCAAAAAGCCTTTTTATTGCGTTCTTGCAGTGACAGTGAATTTAAGAATCGGGAACGCCCGTGTTTGATGTATCAAATTAAAAGATGTTCTGCTCCTTGCGTGGGAAAGATATCAAAAGAAGATTATAAAAAACTGGTGAATGAAGCTGTTGAATTTCTTGAGGGGAAAAATATTAATATTCAAGAACAAATGTCACAGAAAATGCAGGAAGCAAGTGATGCTTGCGATTTTGAAACGGCGATTTTATATCGTGACAGAATAAAAGCTTTAACCAATATTCAACAAGGAAAAACTACCGAATATGATAATATAAAATCGGCAGATGTTATTGCTATATATGTTCAGCATAGTTGTTGTTGTGTGCAAGTGTTTTTTATCAGAGCCGGACAAAACTGCGGTAATATAGCTTTTTTCCCGAAACAAGTACATGGTGCAGATGCAAAAGAAATATTAGAAGCTTTTTTGAGCCGATTTTATGCCAGTCATCAATTACCGGATGAAATAATTGTTTCGGAAGAGCCTCAAGGACGAGAATTTTTAGAACAGGCATTAGGCGTAAAAATTAATACCTATAAAAAAGGTGCAAAGCATAAGGTTTTGCAAAATACATTAAAAAACGCTAAAGAAGCTTTAGAACGTAAAATGGCTTTGGAGACTTCGGTGTTAAATAATTTACAAGAGATGAAAAAGGTTTTCGGACTGAAAAATATTCCTCAACGAATTGAAGTTTATGATAACTCGCATATTCAGGGAAGTTATGCTGTCGGTGCGATGATTGTAGCGACACCTGAAGGTTTTGATAAAAAATCATATAGGACGTTTAATATAAAAAACGAAGAAATTACAAATGATGATTTTGCTATGATGAAAGAGGTTTTAACTCGTCGTTTTGATAAAATGACTGCAGAAAACAAACCTGATGTTATTTTGCTTGATGGTGGCATGGGACAGTTAAATGCTGTTCATGAATGTTTAAAAAATTATGATTTATCAGATATTGCAATAATAGCTATTTCTAAAGGTCCGGAGCGAAATGCCGGAAAAGAATTTTATCACATGAAAGGAAAAGAAAGTTTTTCATTGCCATTCCAATCCCCTTTGGCATTTTATATGCAAAATATTCGTGATGAGGCTCACCGTTTTGCAATAGGAACACATCGCAAAAAGAGGGGAAAATCAATGTTTGTTTCTAAACTGGATGAAATTGATGGAATCGGACGTGATAGAAAGAAAAAATTGCTTAATTATTTCGGTTCGCTTGAGGCTGTTTCGCAGGCAAATATATCAGATTTGCAAAAAGTGAACGGAATCAGTAAAAAAATAGCGGAAAAAATATTTAATTACTTTCACAAATAAAAATTATGCAATATTATAGCATAGAGTTAACTTAAACAAATTATAGGTGTAAAATTATGTATAATCTTCCAAATATTCTGACAATTTCTAGAATTGTTGTTATTCCAGTAATATTTTTAGCTATTTATATTCATACAACATTATGGTCTATTTTAGCAGGTGTTTTGTTTGTTATCGCATCAATTACCGATTATTTAGACGGTTATTTGGCGCGTGCGCGCAATCAAAATTCTGTTTTAGGACGTTTGCTTGATCCTATTGCTGACAAACTTTTGGTTGTTTCTGCATTGTTGATTATCGTTGCAAACGGGATGGTACATCCTATCAGTTATATTCCGGTAATTATCATTATGTGCCGTGAAGTTTTGGTTTCCGGATTGCGTGAATTTTTAGCAGAATTTCGTGTGGGAATGCCTGTAACTCGCTTGGCAAAGTGGAAAACAGGATTCCAAATGGTTGCAATCTCGATGATTTTGCTCGAAAAACTTTATGTTATCGGTGAATATGTTGGTTTCTTGGGAGAATGGATGTTGTGGGTTGCCGGGATTCTTACTTTTATAACCGGATATCAATATTTTGAAAAATGTTTAGACTATATTTATACCGTAGAAAATAATAAGAAAAATCCGGTTAAAGTGGTTGAACAAGAAGTAAAGAAAATTGCCGTAAAGGTAAAGACGGCAGTTTCCGAAAAGGTAAAAAATACCGCACAGAAAAAACGCGGACCTAAGCCGGGAAATAAAAAAAGCGGAACATACCCGGTAAAACGTGGAAGAAAACCTAAAAACAAATCAGTGACAACAGCTGAATAGTGCGGAGCCATTATGATTGGCAAAAGAACTCATATTCTTGTAGTAGACGATGATACCAGATTGCGTTCTCTCTTAACTCGTTTTTTGAGAGAGAACGACTTTATGGTATCGTCTGCTAAAGGAGCTGACGAGGCTAGGGATATGCTCAAAGAATATAAGTTTGATATACTTATTGTTGACATTATGATGCCAAATGAGACGGGTTTGGAGTTTTTATCTAAACTTCGCAAAGAAGACAGTGTGCCGGTTATTTTATTAACGGCAATGGGAGAGGCCGGCGATAGAATTAACGGACTTGAGTTGGGGGCTGATGATTATTTAGCCAAGCCTTTCGAACCGAAAGAATTAGTTTTGAGAATTAAAAATATTTTAAAAAGAGCACCGCAAGAAAGAGATAAAGTAAATTCAAAATTAAATCTCGGATTATGTTGGTACGATTTGGATAAAAAAGAGCTAACCAACAAACAAGGACAGATTATTCACATAACTCCGGTTGAACAGGCTATGTTGTCTATGTTGGGACAAAAATCCGGTCAAATATTCAGTCGTGAAAGATTGGCAGAATTGTTAGGGGCCGGGCAAGGTCCTCGTTCAATTGATGTGCAAGTAACCAGATTGCGTAAAAAAATAGAGAAAGATTCAAAAAATCCTCGTTATCTGCAAACGGTAAGGGGAAAAGGATATATGTTGTTGACAGAATAAAGGAGATAACAATGCATTTAGTTTTTCCAAATAAAATTGAAAATTTTTTGAAATATGTCAGAATAAAGTTCATGCCAAAGACATTGTTTTTTAGAACAATGTTATTGATTTTTATTCCGCTTATTGTTGTTCAAGTGGTGTCGATAGTGGCATTTTTTGATGGTTCTTGGGGAAGAGTAGGGCGTCGTTTGTCTTCTAATTTAACGTCTAATATGGCATTTACGATGGAACTGGCAGAACATGCTCCAAACCAAATTGCAGAAATTCAAGAGCTGTCGGAAAAACAATATGATTTGAGTTTTAAATATTATAATAACGATGAAAAACATGATGTTATAAGAAAAGTTCGTCGTAATAATAAAATGATTACCGGATTTTTAGAAGAATCTTTAGCAAAGAAATTTCCTGATGATATAACCAGTATATATCTTAAAGATCAAGATTTAATAGTTTTTGTCGAGACACAAGAAGGTCTTTATCAATTTACGACAAATTCTAAAAATATTTTCTCAACTTCAATTTTTGGTTTTGTTGCATGGATGATTGGTACGTCAATGCTTTTATTCTTGGTTGCGGTTATGTTTTTGCGTATCCAAGTTCGTTCTATTGCCAATTTGGCAGAAGCAGCGGAAGATTTTGGTAAGGGTATTGATAACAAAGATTTCAAACCGTTCGGTTCATCAGAAGTCAGAAAAGCTGGTATTGCATTTATTAAAATGAAAGAACGTATTCAACGCCAAATTAGCGAGCGTACACAAATGTTGGCAGGTGTATCTCATGATTTACGCACTCCATTGACAAGAATGCGTTTGCAGTTGGCTTTATTGCCTGACAATAAAGAAAAAAGCGGACTTGATAAAGAAGAGTTTTTGCAAGACGTTACCGAAATGGAAAAAATGTTAGACGGTTATTTATCGTTTGTTAGTGGCGAAGGTGGAGAAAAGCCGAGTTTTGTAGACTTAAATGAAGTTATTTTGAGTATTATAAATAAGTTCAGAACATCAAATAAAGCTCTTATTCGATACTCTACTAATGACCAAGTAAGTGCTGTTCAAGGTCGTGAACAAGCTTTAAAACGTGCATTAAGTAATGTCATCGGAAATGCTTTTAACTACGGAAAAACTATTGCCGTAAGTTTAGAAAGTGTCGGTTGTAAAGTGGAGGTTACAGTCGATGATGATGGTCCTGGGATTCCTGCCGAAAAAAGAGAAGATGTATTTAAGGCATTTTATCGCTTGGATGAATCCAGAAATAAAGAAACCGGCGGTGTCGGATTGGGATTATCAATTGCAAAAGATATTGTAACTTCTCACGGAGGAGTAATTGAATTGCAAGATTCACCGATGGGAGGCTTGAGGGTACTCATTAGTATTCCCTTATAATTCGCATATCCGAAGATATGTTTTTCGATAGTAAACATTCGGTGTTGAATTAAAAGAAATTTTTTGATACAAATAATGTAAAGAATTTTTGGTTAAGGAATAAATATGGAAGAAGATGAAAAAGATTTAGGTATCGATTTAAAAGCCTTGTATGATATTGAAGATGAAGATAATAACAATATCAATCTTGATGATGTTAAAGATGCCGGTTTAAATGATTTTTTAGAAGATGTTGTTGCTGAAAATAAGTCGGCAGAGTTTTCTAATGCTACTATAGAAATAGAAGATATTGTCGATTCAAACACTGATGATATTGAAAAATTACAAAATACGACACCTGCCGATTTTGCTAATTTTGATATTGATGATTTTGATGCCGCACTAAATTCATTTCAAGCGGCTCGTGCCGGAAAACTTGCTCCTAATGCTCCCATTCCTGCACCGATGCCGACCAAAAAGGAAGAACCTAAACCGGAGCCACAATCCGAAATCAAACCTGAAGTAGAATCAGAGCTTGTTTTGGCAGAACCTGAAATTGTTGTAGAAGATGATGATTTTTCTTTTGATAAAGAAGATGATTTTAATATCTCTGATGTTGAATTTGATGCAACTCCGGCAGAAGAAATTGTTGTTCAAGAGCCATCTTCAAGAGGTGAAAAATTCAATCCGGCAACGGTTGATGAAAGTAGTTTTGTAGAAAATACAGCTGAACGTCAACAAGAAATTTTGAATTGGTATAGTGGTGAGTTAAAAGATAAAAGCTACAAAATCTCTCCGGAGAATACACCGGAATTTTTGGATACGGATAAAACAATCAGAGTAATTCATGTTGAAACAGAATCTTGCTATGGTTGGAACGTGTTTTTTGATAACGGTGTGTTTATGAATTTGCATGATTTGAAAGAATACCAAGAACGTCATGGAGAAATGCCTTATCAAGACGGAAAGATTATTTATGGTAATAAAACAATTAACTTTGAGAGAATACGTAAGATAGTTGTTTATGAAAAACCGCGATATTTTTCATATGTTGCCAAACAATAAAAATGCAAAAGCAGGCGTCTTTTCAGATGGCCTGCTTATTTTTTCAGAAAGGGGTTTTTACTTTACTTCCTCCTTCTATTTTCTTAGACTTGCCGTTAATGCAAAATCCCGGTGATGAAATATGTATTCCGTCAGGATTTTTCCGATATTTAAAAACGGCAACAGCATTAAAAATACTTTTGAGTAACTTGCTGAAAGCAAAAAGAAACAATGTTCCCAAAAGGACAATTGCAATGAATGACAATGTTATCATGGCATAATAATATTAAGTTGTCGCAATTGTACCAAAACAGATGTTAATGTCAAATAAAAAGGCTCTGATTGTTCAGAGCCTTTGAGTTTACTTGTGTTTTTATTTTTTTCTGTTTATCGGAAAAATCTGCACTCCGCCTGTATTTTGATTTGCAGGCATTGCATTTGAAACCGGATGAGCCATGTGATTTGCTGCATCAATTTCTACTTGACTGGGGTGCTTTTTAGGAGCTACCGGCAGGTTTTCTTTTAACGGAAGAGCTTTTTTAGCTAAACGTATCATCATATAACCGCTGCCACCGCCATATGCAGGTCCGGAAAGTCCTATAGAGTAATAACCGCCGATAAATCCGTAATCCATATCAATGTAGTCGATTAAGAATAATGTTTTTACGGTAGTTGTACCGATAGTGGTCATTTTACATTGATATCCTTCATCTTCCATAAC
This sequence comes from Alphaproteobacteria bacterium, assembly GCA_017465405.1. Taxonomy (GTDB): domain Bacteria; phylum Pseudomonadota; class Alphaproteobacteria; order RF32; family CAG-239; genus JAFUYI01. The sequence goes on along the minus strand of JAFTWG010000001.1, from coordinate 180,827 downwards.
AATATTATCGGTATTTTTTACAAATAACAATGTCTTGTCAGGAGCACAATCCGGAGTTTGACCATTATATGTAACATTATAGTTAAGCATCAATTTAATTGAGCGAGCACCTTTTGATACATGAACATCGCTGATTTTTACCGAATCAACAAACATATAAGCAGGGGTAATGCCAACTGTTATCGGTAAAGAAATGAAATTGCTGTAACAATTTCGAGTTCCGGTGTCAGCAGCACAAATCAAAGCCTTTTGATTATTGTTGTTTTGCATTAACTGAACCAAACTGTTATAGATATATTCTTTGGACATTGACAAATTTACCGGAGCACATTGTTTTGAACGACAAACAATGATGTTGCGAGGCATTTGTAACGGGGCCATTTGTACATGGCGTTTAACATATTCCGGAGGTGGAGTATTTGCAGTATTAAAAGGATCGTTCATAACCTCTTGTACACTACGATTCCAGAAACTACAGTTACTTGTTGCAAATAATACAAAACTCAACAAGACAATGGCTTTTATTTTAGACACGACTTTAAATCCTTTAGTTAATTAACCTAAAACTGTAGTTATAATAAAAGTATTTTTCTTGCTTATCAAGTAATAATTTAGTATTTGCATAATTAATAGTATTCTTTTTTAGGGGAAAGACGATGTCTAAAGCTTTAAAAACCATTTTTGCGCTGATTCTTTTTGTGATTGCACATTATTTTTATCCTTATACAAGTGTTATAAAAGCTGATGCCAGCAATAAAATTAAAGTGGTTGACGGCGATAGTCTGGAGATAGGAAGCACTCGTGTCAGACTATTAGGAATCGACTCGCCGGAATATAAACAATATTGTTATGATAAAAATCACAAAAAATATTCCTGTGGAATAAAAGCAAAAAAATATCTCGAAGATATTGTAAAATCTGGAGATGTAGAATGTAAAGAACATTCAAAAGACAGGTATAGAAGAAGTTTAAGTGTATGTTACATCGATAATACGGATATAAATGAAAAAATGGTACGTGCCGGTTGGGCGGTTGTATACAGAGATGAAGGAATTCCGTATAAAAAAGCCGAAAATTATGCGAAAAAGGAAAAAGCAGGCATTTGGCAAGGCAAATTTATGCGTCCCGAATTGTATCGGTTTGCGAATAAAAAGAAGAATAGTTAATTTTTTATTGAAAATGTTGTTGACAGCAAAAAAAAGTTATGTATATTGCAAACAACGTTTTGTGTTTAAATAATCAAAATATATTAGGTGAAAAAAATGTACGCAGTAATTAGAACAGGCGGAAAACAATATAAAGTTACTACCGGTGATGTTATTAAAGTTGAAAAACTTGCTGGTGAAGCCGGTGCAAGTGTTGTTTTCAGCGAAGTGTTGGCAAAAGACGATGTTATCGGTGCTCCATTGGTAGCCGGTGCATCTGTTAAAGCTACTATTGTTAAACAGGCTAAAGCTGACAAAGTTATTGTTTTCAAAAAGAAAAGAAGACAAAACTATCGTCGTAAAAAAGGCCACAGACAGAATATTACTATCGTTAAAATTGCAGAAATTGCTTAACGAATAGAGAGATTAAAGGAGATAAGTTATGGCACACAAGAAGTCAGGTGGTAGTAGCGATAACGGACGTGATACCGAAGGCCGTCGCTTGGGCTTGAAAAAGTCTGGCGGTCAAGCAGTTATTGCCGGAAACATCATTATCCGTCAACGTGGAACCAAATATCATCCGGGTGATAATGTAGGTATGGGTAAAGACCACACTATTTTCGCTTTGGTTGAAGGTAAAGTAGCCTTCAGAAAATCTGGTGATAAGACTTTTGTTTCAGTTGTTACTGAATAATCAGTCAGTCTTTAAGGTGGAGGGGGCTATAAGCCCCCTTTATTTTATTTGTAAACATCGTTTTTAGTAAAGAAAAATACAATGAAGTTTTTGGATCAGGCAAAAATATTTATTCAGTCAGGAAACGGAGGTGCCGGTTGCGTATCATTCCGTCGTGAAAAATATATTGAATTCGGCGGTCCGAACGGAGGAGACGGCGGTAAGGGCGGAAGTATTTATTTTGAAGCCGTTGCTAATTTGAATACTCTTATTGATTTTCGTTATACTCAACATTTTAAGGCTAAAAAAGGTCAAAACGGAATGGGTTCCGAAAAAAACGGAAGTAAAGCTCCGGATATTGTTATTAAAGTTCCTGTCGGCACGGAGATTCTGGCTGAAGACGGGGAAACAGTTTTGGCTGATATGGTTACTCCGGGACAAATTTATTTGGCAGCAAAAGGTGGAGATGGCGGACGAGGTAATGTAAATTTTAAGAGCTCTACCAATCAAGCACCTCGTTATGCAGAACCGGGATGGCCGGGGGAAGAAAAATGGGTCTGGTTGAAGTTAAAAATTATTGCCGATGTCGGACTTATCGGTATGCCTAATGCCGGAAAGTCTACATTTTTGACTGCTGTAACTAAAGCTCGTCCAAAGATTGCCGATTATCCTTTTACTACATTGCATCCTAATTTAGGTGTTGCTTGGGTTGATAACTATGAAATGGTGTTGGCAGATATTCCCGGTTTGATTGAGGGAGCTCACGAAGGAATCGGTTTAGGTGACAGATTCTTAAAACATATTGAGCGTTGTGAGGTGTTTTTACATCTTATAGATATTACATCTGATGATGTAGTAAAAAGCTATAAAGCCATTCGCAAAGAGTTAGAACTGTATAATCCTGAATTGATAAAAAAGCCGGAAGTTGTAGCTTTAAATAAATGCGATGCTTTAGATGAAAAAGAGATTAATAAACGTATTTCCAAACTTGAAAAAGCTTGCGGAAAGAAAGTTTATCCTATTTCTGCCGTTGCTCGTCGCGGTGTTTTTGAGTGTTTGTTGGATGTTAATAAATATATAAAAAGAGACCGAAAACAAAAAGTTGAAGAAGAAATAAAAACTGAAGAACCGGTTAAGAAAACTTGGTCTCCGATTTAATGAGAGGATAAAAAAGTGACAAAAGAAAATGAAATTTTAGATATTGTAAAATCTTCTTTAGAAGATGGTAAAGCAGAAGATGTTGTAGTAATTGATTTGAGAGGAAAAACATCTATTGCCAACGAAATGGTTGTTGCTTCCGGTAATTCGGACAGACATGTAATTTCTATTGCCCAAAGAATCCAAGAAAATTTGAAAGAAGCCGGTTATAAATCTGTTAGCGAAGGTGAAACAAAAGGCGATTGGGTTTTGATTGATGCTTTTGATGTAATTGTTCACATTTTCCGTCCGGAAGTTCGTGAGTTTTACAATTTGGAAAAAATGTGGAATGCAATCGCTAATATGCGTGAAGAATAAGATAAAGGCAGTTCAAAAGAACTGCTTTTTCTAATATGGGACTGATAAAATGAAAGTTACGATAGCAGCAATAGGAAAATGTAAAAAAAATTCTCCGGAAAAAGCTTTGATAGATGAATATATAAAGCGTTCATCTTGGAATGTGGTTATAAAAGAAGCTGATAATTCCAATCAGGAAGAAGAAGCCAAATTTTTGCAATCGGTAATACCGAGCGGAGCAAAAGTAATTGTTCTTGATGAACGTGGCGAAAATATGAAAAGTACGGAGTTGGCAGCAAAAGTGGAAAAATGGCAAATTAACGGATGCTCCGAGTTATGTTTTTTAATCGGAGGTGCCGATGGCCATTTGCAATCTACCAGAGATAGGGCAGATTTATTGCTATCGTTCGGAAAACTTACATTACCGCATATTTTAATGCGAGCAGTATTATCCGAACAAATTTATCGTATTCAAACAATAATTGCCGGACACCCATATCATCGTGTGTAGTTAGTTATAAACGGTCAGATTAAATACATTTGCTAAAACAAACAACGAAATATAGCAAACCAGAGTGGCGATTGCAGGTGTGGCAACCCAACCGATTATAATTCTGCCTATGAGTTTCCAATTAATCCCGTTTCCGCCTTTTAATAATCCGATACCCATAACTGCTCCGATTACTGCTTGAGAGCTTGAAACAGGAACCAAGGGAATTGCCGGAAGATTATGAGATATTAAAAAGTTGTGTAAATTCGGAGAAGCAAAAACGAATAATACCAAAGATTGTGCAACAACGACAATCCAAGCAGCAGTCGGACTCATTTGCATAATATCTCTACCGACGGCATTCATCGTCGCTTTTGAATAAGTAAAAATACCTACACTTATTGCAATACCGCCAATTAAGAATAATACCTGTGTCGGAGAAAGCGATAATCCGAATGGTAACGGTAGAGCATTTAACATATTGGAGCCGGTAAAAACTCCCATAACGTTTGCTATGTTATTAGCTCCCAAAGCATAGGCTGCGAAAGCTCCGGCTAAAATTAAGCCGATCCGGATATAACAATCTTGTCTGATGAGAGATATTTTACACCATTTAAGAACTATTTTAGTAAAAAAGTATAAGATAATAGCAAATATTGCGGAAAGAATCGGGCAAAATATCCAAGTACCGGCAATAGTTGTTAAAAGTGAATAATCGGTCGGTCTGGCGCTGTATATATTCCAACCTATGATGGCTCCTACAATGGCTTGTGAAGTTGATACTGATATGCGAGCTTTTGTCATCCAGTAAATAGTCAATGCTGCGGCAAAAACTACCATAAATGCGCCGGCAATAGCATTTATGTGTCCGAGCTTGTTGATTGTTTCGGTTGTGCCGCTACCGGCAATAACAGCTCCTAAAGTTACGAATATTGATGAAATTATCGCAGCTGTTCTAAACTTTACCATTTTGGTTCCGACTGCCGTACCAAAAAGATTGGCTCCGTCATTAGCTCCTAATGACCATCCTAAAAAAAGACCGCTACTCAAAAAAACTAAAAAACTTAACATTAAATATCTCTCTTAAGGGTGAAAATCAGTAATTCATCGGCACAATCTTCTGCAATATCCGCAATTTCGGTAATGCGATTAATAAAAGAATCGAGTTGTAATTTGTTTGCTAAAGGTAAGTCTGATTTGAAAATAGCTTTTTTTATGGTGTTATAAGTTTCATCAGATTCTTGTTCCATCAGATAAACCTTGTGAGTGTAGTCTCTGACTGCACTCAAGTCTTTAAAAAATGCGCGAGAAGCAATTCCCATATATTCGCCGCTATCAGCAACTTGATTGCACAATTTTATAATATTTCTCTTTAAATTTTCAGGAATTTCCGGTCGTTCAATATAAAATTTATATACAACTTTATCGAAGTGATTGTTTATTTCATCAAGGCTTTCAACCAATTTTAATATATCAGCTTGGAGGTTAGGCAACAAATTTTGAGCATATAATTGATTTTCAATTTCACGGCGTAAATCATCTGCCTGATGTTCAACTTTTTTTATCTGTTTACTGACTTTTTTCAAATCATCAAAATCATCACTTGAAAAAAATGTGTTTACAGCTTTGCGAAAAATAGTAGCAGAATCGATAATCTTGTCATGAAAACTATCTATTTTTGCTTCCAGTGATTTGGTTTTTGAAAAAAGTGAAATTTTTAGCTTAAACATGTATAATCCTCCATTATTTATCGCTATATAATAATTCTTAAAAGTTAAAAAAGATTAGATTTTTGGAATAAATATTTTTTTATTCTTGTAATATTAACAGATATTGTTTAGATTAACAGTGTTTTATGATTTATAATTTGAGGATTAAATAATGAAAAAATCACTTGTTATTTCAATTATCGCTTTGTTGGTTGCTGTTGCTGCTTTGGTTAAAGACTATTTGCCATGTGCTAAAAAAGCTGCTGAACAAAACAATGCTCCGGTTAATGTTGAACAAATTTTGAAAGACCATCCGGAATATGTAATCAATGCTTTGCAAGCCTATGAAATTAAAGCCAGAGAAGAAGCAGAAGCTAATTTAAAAGCTAAAATTAAAGAACATGAAGAAGCTTTGAAAGCTGACAATGCTCCTTTCCAAGGTAGTGCTGATGCTGAAGTTGTAATTGTTGAATTTTTTGATTATGCTTGCGGATACTGCCACAGATTGTTCCCAGAGTTGAATCAAGTTTTGGCTAAAAATACTGATGTAAAATTGGTATTGAGACCATTAGCTTTCGTTTCTCCGCACTCTGAATATGCTGCGAAAGCAGTTTTGGCTGCTAATGAACAAGGCAAATTTACAGAATTGCATACAGCATTGTTCACAGTTCAAAAATCTTTGAGCGAAGAATTGGTTAATGAATTGGCAGAAAAAGCCGGTATCGATGTTAACAAAATGAAAGAAGATATGAAATCTGAAAAGGTTGAAGCTGCTTTCGCTGCTAACAACGAATTGGCTCAAAATATTGAAGTAGGCGGTGTTCCGACTTTGATTTTGAATGGTGAAATTGTTCAACCGTTCTCTGCTGAAATTCAAGCAAAAATTGATGCAGCAAAATAGTATTTTTTGAGTTGCATTTATAAAAAATCGCTCTGATTTCAGAGCGATTTTTTTGTTATACTTTGTGCGGAAGTTTTGAATAAATATAATTGCTTATCCAATTCGGTAAAATTGATACAGCCCAAGTTGCCAAACGCATTTGCCACGGAAAAGCGATTAGCCCGACGTTGCGTTCAATTCTGCTTCCGATAATTTGTGCTGCTTTTTCCGCAGACATGAAAAACGGCATCGGACAAGTGTTTTTGTCGGTAATACGAGATTTTACAAATCCGGGACAGATAACATTTACTTGAATACTGCTACCTCTTAAAGATGCTCGCAAAGCTTCACCATAGGCTTTGACACATGCTTTGCTGGCACTATATGACGGACAAGCTGCAAGACCGTGATAACCAGCTATTGAACTCATAATTGCAATAGCGCAAGCTTTTTTATTTTCTCTTTTTTTGAAAATATCCAAAGCCGGTAAAATCGTATGCAGTACTCCCAATACGTTTATATTAAACGTATTATATATATTTTCGGGAGTTTCTTCTAAAGTTGCAACACCGGCATTAGCTACCACTAGATTTAGCGGAGCAATTTGATTTGCTTCTTCAATCCATGATTTCAGTTGTTCAGAATCGGTAACATCAATAATTTTACTGTATATATTACATTTATATTTTCGGCTTATGTCAGCTACCTTTTCCAGTCTTTCAACATTACGTCCGCAAATAAAAATATTTTCAGCTCCTTTTTGAGCGTAATATTCGGTTAGAGCTTCACCTATACCTGATGAAGCACCGGTGATAACGATATTCTTAAATTTTGTTGCCATATTTTTTTATCCATTGATTGTTAATATTTTATATTTATAATAAACGAAAAAAACAATTTGAGGAGAATTTTTTTGAAAATATCCAGTATGACCGGTTTTTCACGTTCAAGCGGCAGATGTCAAGTTCGTGATACGTTGTTTGATTGGGCTTTTGAAATGAAAAGTGTTAACGGTAAAAATCTTGACTTTAAAGTAAGATTGCCGTCGTGGCTAGATGTGATGAGTTTGGAGCTGAAGTCTGTGGCACAAAAATATTTTGAAAGAGGAACAATAAATGTAAATCTGGACATTAGTGCCGATGCTGAAACACCAAAAGTAAAAATTAATGAAGAACTACTAAATTTGCTGTCTGAAACAGCTCTGAATTTAGCACAATCCGGTAAGGTTAATATGCCTACGGCCGGGGAATTATTGAATATAAACGGGGTTGTGGAAATTGAACGTAAAACTTATGATGATGAGCTTATAGATGAATTGAAAAAAGTTTTGCTCGCTGATTTTGAAAAATGTTGTATCGGATTGCAAAATGACCGTCAAAAAGAAGGTGAAAAAATAGCGGAAGTTTTAGGCGGATTATTGAAAAAAATATCTGATATTGTAGAACAAATTGTTGAAAAAGCAGAAAAAGTTCCGACAACTATTGCGGAAAAATTAAAACAACAAATTTCCGAATTTTTAGGGAATGACATTAACATTACAGAAGAACGCTTAGCTCAAGAAATTGTTTTTTTGGTTAATAAGGCGGATATAAGAGAAGAAATTGACCGTTTACGTGCGCATTTAAAAACGGCGGAGCAACTTTTAAACAGCGGGCAAAGTGTAGGACGCAGAATGGATTTTTTGTGTCAGGAATTTAATCGAGAAGCAAACACAACCTGTTCAAAAGCGGCAGATGTGCAAATTATAAATTGTGGTATGGAATTAAAAGCTACAATAGAACAATTACGTGAACAAGTACAAAATATGGAGTAGAAAATGGAAGATATTATCAATTATTTGCGAAAAGTTCGTAAAGGTGCAATGTTTTTGATTGATGCACCTTCCGGTACCGGTAAAGGAACAGTTATAAAAGAACTTCTCAAAAGAGATGATAAACTGAAATTTTCGGTTTCGGTAACAACACGTCCTCCCCGTCATAATGAAGTTGACGGAGTTGATTATTATTTTGTCAGTGATGAACAATATAACAAATATATTGAAGAAGATGCTTTTTATGAATTTGTTGATTCGCAATATGGAAATCGTTACGGAACACTTCGTTCTGAAGTTGACAGCTTTCTGAACGTTGGCGAAGACGTGGTCTTTGATATAGATTGGGAAGGTGCTCGTCAAATGCGTCAAAGAGCACCTAAAGATGTGGTTACCATTTATTTGTTGCCTCCTTCAATTAAGGAAGTTCGTGAACGATTGGAAAATAGAGGAACGGATAGTACAGAAGTCATAGAAAAACGTATGAATTTGGTAGTTGATAAAATTGTTCACTGGGATGAGTTTGACTATGTTGTGGTTAATGCCGAACTTGAGGATACGGTTGAAAAAATTCGTCGTATCATTTCCGGTGAAAGAATGAAAAGAGTTCGTCAACAAGATGGTTTGCAAAAGTTTGTAAATGAACTCATTGAAGAAGCAAAAGATAAAAAATGATTGCTTGCAAAAAAAGATATTTTTTTATATGTTGTAGCCGAGATTAACAGAGGTTTTTAATATGAATCCTACATCTATTTTAGGCAGATATTTAACACGTCAGCTTATTTTGAGTTTTATTGCTGTATTGCTGATGATTGTCGGTGTAATTTTAATGTTTGAGATTATTGAACAACTGCGTCGTACTGCCGAAAGACCTGATGTTGATTTTATGTTTATATTAAAAATGTCTTTTTCAAAACTGCCCAGAACATTTGAAATGGTTTTTCCTTTTGTAATGATGATTGCTGCAATGGTTACATTTTGGAAAGTTAGCCGCTCTAACGAATTTGTAATAATGCGTGCGGCCGGAGTTTCTATATGGGGATTTTTGGCACCGGTTCTTTTTGCGGTTTTTGTTGTCGGAATGATAAATATTGCCATTATTAATCCTATATCTTCATATTTGTACGAAGTTCATGAAACTATGAACTATCGTTTTAAAACCAAAAATCCCAAAGCCGTTTTGTTTTCTGATAAAGGTCTGTGGATTAGAGAGGCGGGAGAAGATAATACTATCAGAGTATTGGAGGCAAAATCCGTTCGTCAAGAAAATGATGTTTTATTATTGCGAAAAGTCAGTGTACTTGAGTTGAGTGAAAATTCCAAATTGTTGAGCCGAATAGAAGCTTATGCTGCAGAATTGCGTGGCGACCAGATGGAAATGAAGTCAGTAAAAATTTTTGAGGCCGGAAAACCAACTCAAAAATTGAGTAATTATGACTATAAAACAACATTAACGATAGATAGAATTAAGGAGAATTTTATTGACCCGGAAGCTATTTCATTCTGGGATTTACCGGAAACAATAAAGTTTTATGAGCAGTCGGGTTTTTCTGTTGTACGTCATAAAATGAGATATTTATCATTGTGGGCATCACCCTTTTTGTTGATGGCGATGGTATTGGTGGCAGCTGTTTTTGCTTTGCGCGGAAATACCCGAAGAGGCGGTGTTATGTTTATGATTGTTGGCGGAATTTCGACCGGATTTATTGTTTATTTTCTGTCACAGGTTATTTATGCTTTCGGTATCAATAATTATATTCCGATGACATTAGCAGTATGGGCGCCGACATTGATAATTACAATGATATCAGCATCGTTGTTGTTGCATATCGAGGGAAATTAAAATAAAATAAAATAAAAAAACTCTTGATTTATTGATTAATATTGTGTATTAACATTTACGCAAGATGCAATAGGGGTATAGCTCAGTTGGTAGAGCATCGGTCTCCAAAACCGAGTGTCGTGAGTTCGAATCTTACTGCCCCTGCCAATAAAAAAGCCACCTTTTTAGGTGGTTTTTTTGTTGGCAATAGGGAAAGTTATGGTTCGAACTCACGAGAAAGTGAGTTTGACTACAAGCGAAAGCGATACCGGGTATCGCGGTTGGCAAAAGCCAATGAGCGCCAGTGCGACGCAGATTTTTATAAATCAAGTCAATCTTACTGCCCCTGCCAATAAAAAAAGACCGTTGAAAGCGGTCTTTTTTTATTGTTTAAATCATTGTGCTACTTTATGCACATTTAATCTCTCGGATTATTTGCATACGTTTGCGAAAATTAAACAAACTCGTAGAAACGTCTATCTTTTTGAAAAAGTCGTTCCAGCGATTGTTTTCCATGAGATAGTTTTTCAGCCACAGCTTGTGCTTTTGCCACTGTCCCGGTTTTGAATATCGAGAAAAGATATCCTCTGCGGATGCAGTTTTTTCGATGATTTCAATAGCCTTAGCATATAATTTTTTCCCTTCTTCTGCTGAATTTTCGCAGTACAAGTCAAAACCATTGAGGCAATTGCCGTTTTCGTCAAGATGTTCAGTGAGCCCCCAAGCGATTTTTAGAGCATAATCTCTAGTAGGTTCAAGTTGTGCAGCAACCATAAGGCCGTTGTAGATAAATTCTAGACAATCAGGCGTCATGATATGATAGTCATCATGAGCCGACGAATATAGCCAAAATCTGTTTGATAACTGTTCCTTAAAGTTTACCACATCGTGCAGTACCGCACCCTTTGAAAGTCGTTGCATAGCGATAACAAATAGTGTAGGAGCAAGTTTTTGTCCTGTCTGTCTATCCATCTTAATGCATTCCTTACCACATTGAGCCATGAAACTCATGAAGTTTTTGTTGATGCACCAACGATTGCTACCACCTGCAAGATGCAGTAAGATGTAGTCAACTTGTTCTGCCCAAGTCATTTTTTCAAAATCTTCTGCACTGATTTCACTATGGGAAACCACAAAATTAACGATTTTCTGTTCCATTTCTTTAAATTTAATAGATGTTAATAATTTAGTTATTAGTTACACTAATACTATAAATTTTGTCTAAAGTAAAGAGTTTTTTTGTTTATTGATAAAAAGACTTTAAAGATTTGTTTGCTTATTTATCTGGACAAAAATTTTAACAATGATTTTGTCATAATGGCGTTGTTTTTTTTATAAAGTGTGATATTATAACTGCTAGTTAAATCATTTATTAGGGGAGAGAATAAAATGGGATGGGAAGGCATAAGAGTAACTGAAGAAAATGTAGATAAAGTATCTGAGCTTATGGAAAGAATGTATCAAAGACGTAAATCTGAATTGTCAAAAACAGTTTCTAAATGGCCAGATGAGGTAGAAGCAATACCAGAAATTCTAAAGGTTAGAATGGAAGCTCTCAAAGAAGTTAATCCTGAGAAGTTTTCTGATTCTCCTGAACTGGTATTATCAACATTAGCAGCTGCACATCTTATAAGAAAATTACCAACTGATGTAACAGAAATTTCAAGAGAGGATATGAAAAAGGCTCATGAGCGATATGATTTAGCGATGGGAGATGATGTCAATCCTTATTTAGTAGCTGATATAACTTTTAGATATTTTGAAGATGTGAAAAGCGGTGCAATTACAAAAGACGGAAAAATACGTGATATTGAAAAGTCTAGAGTTATGACTGTAGAACACAATAGAAAAGAAAATGGTATTCCCATGGATGCTAAAAATACTGTTGCAAAGTATAAAAAACAAGATGCACAAAGCAGTAACATATCATCAAGACTTGCTAAATTTTTTGGAAAAGGTGATCAAGGAGAATAATATTTTGATATTGCCATGCAACAAGCTCAATCATTAGGATTGGGCTTGTTTTTGTTGTATGTTAATCGAAAAAGGCGGTTGATTATCAAAGAAATCTATGATAATGTTTAGTTTATGAAAAGATATTTTTATTAAATTAAATCAAAACCAAAACTATGGAAAAAATTAAATTTCTGAACGAAGATTTTTTTCATCTCGCAGATGCAGATGTTAAAAGCAAACGTTTTGTAGCTTGGCTAAAGACAGATCGTTTTCACGATTGTTCTAAGGGGATTTTTGCGGTTGAGGAGGTTAATGTCTATATGTCGGCAGTTCCGTTCGCAAAAAATCTGACTTTGGAAGAAGCGTATGCCTATGTGGCGGAATTTCGTGAGAAAAATCCAAACTGTTTATGGGCTCGTTTGGTTGCGGCAGATGAAATTGCCGAGTTTAACTCTTGCAGCAGGCAGTTCGATTTTGAGATTGAGCAAGCCAAAACATCATCGGTATATACTGATTGGCATGGACGGATTGATGCCCGATACTGTTGGGATAACGGTGTGAAGTGTGATGATGGTGTGGAACGTTCTGACGTGTATTTGCACTTTGTTCTCAAAGCGGCAGCACCTCAGAAAGTGATTATCTGATTGAAAGCAGTTTTCTAAAAAAGGTCCTTTAGGGCCTTTTTTTTATTGTATAAATAAAATCAGTAAGATTATCTTAAAGAAAGTTATAATAAAAAAATTGATTTATGTTTATTTGTGTTTTATAAAAGTTGCTGTTGTTTGTATAAAATAAGGGAAAGAAAGATGAAAATGAGCACATTGCCGGTTCGCGGCACAAAAGATTTTTTGCCCAAAGAGGTGGAAATCAGAGATTATTTGCGTTCTAAAATTGAAAATTCATATAAGAGCTACGGATTTAATAAGATTAATACTCCGATTATGGAAGATATTGACAGATTAAATCAAAGTGACGGTGGCGAAAATTTAGCAATGATATTCAAATTGCTTAAACGCGGACAAAAATTGGATTTATCTCAAGAAAATTTAACCGAAAATGATTTGGTTGATAGTGGTCTCCGCTATGACTTAACAATGCCTTTATCTCGTTATTATGCAAACAACAGACATCTTCTTTCATCCCCCTTTAAGGCTTTGCAAATTGATAAGGTATTTCGCGCTGAAAGACCTCAAAAAGGTCGGTTGCGTGAATTTTATCAATGCGATATTGATATAATCGGCGATGCAAGTATAAATGCGGAAATGGAATTGATTGCAGCTACTACTTCTGCTCTGCAAGATATTGGTTTTAGCGATTTTACGGTCAGAATCAATGATAGACGCATTTTAACTGATATGATTTTATCGGCAGGATTTAATGCTGATGATGTTTCTTCTGTTTGCATCAGTTTTGACAAACTTGATAAAATAGGTTTGGACGGGGTTAAAAACGAGCTTTTGGAAAAAGAATATTCTTCTGAGGTGGTTGCGAAATTTATAGATATTTTGAGCGTAGCAGATGAAAATGCTTTATCGGCTGCGGAAAAATATTGTTCTAATAAAGATGTGGTTGAAAATCTTAAAAAAGTTTTAGATTTCGCCAATTCCGTATCTGACGGAAAATATACAGCGGTATATGACAAGTCTTTGGTTAGAGGAATGGGATATTATACCGGTATGGTTTTTGAAATTGTCAGCCCTAAATTTGGCTCTTCAGTTGCCGGCGGTGGTCGTTATGACGGTATGATTGGCAAGTTTTTGGGAGAATCTGTTCCGGCGGTTGGTTTTTCTATCGGATTTGAACGAATTTCTGCCATTCTGCAAGAAGAAGGTTTTGTTCCACTTATGAATGAAAAAGTTGTTTTGGCTTATGATGACAATGTGTCTTTTGCAGATGTAGTAAAAACAGCTAAAGAGTTGCAGAAAGAAGGTAAAATCGTAACTATGCTAAAACGTTCTAAGAAATTCGGTAAACAACTGGATGTGTTAGTTGCTGACGGAGTAAAGACGTTAATTAATATGGATGGAACCCGAAAAGACTTGAGCTAATTTTTTTACAAAAGAATATAAAGCCGGATAACCTCCGGCTTTATATGTATAAAAACAGTAAAAATCAGGATATTATAAAATAATTGCTTGACATATCGCCTTAAAAGATATTTATTAAGCACAACTTAAAAAGTCTGCGATACATATCGAGGCTAAATTCGATAATGTTTGCAGTTGTGGTTTCGCCGATTTTCGGTGTTGGGTTTAAAGTTTTTATATTTGGGTAAAGTCGATGGCAAAAGTTAATCCGATTACATTTTTCAGACAAGTAAAACAAGAGGTTAAAAAAGTTACATGGCCGACAAGAGGAGAAGTTACACAAACTTCTTTTATGGTTTTGGTTTTGGTCGCTATTGCTGCAACATTTTTCTTTTTTGTTGATCAGTTTTTCGGCTTTCTCGTTAAATTAATCTTTGGTTAGGAGACAGTTTATGGCCGCTCGTTGGTATGTTGTTCACGTTTATTCCGGTTCTGAGAAAAAGGTTGCCGAATCGCTTAGAGAACAAGCCGTATTAAAAAATATGGAAGATAAAATTCTTGAGGTTATGGTGCCTACCGAGAATGTTGTTGAAGTTAAGAAGGGTACCAAAGTAAACTCTGAACGTAAATTTTTCCCGGGATATGTCTTGGTGAAAATGGAAATGTCAGACGATTGTTGGATGGTTATTAAAAACACTCCTCGTGTTACCGGATTTTTGGGGCCGAGAAATAAGCCTCTCCCGATTTCTGATGCAGAAGCAGAGCGTATTATCAAACAAATTGAAGAAGGTGTTGAACGTCCGCAAACCATTATCAAATTTGAAGTTGGCGAACAAGTCAGAGTTTGTGATGGTCCGTTTGCTTCATTTATCGGTTTGGTTGAAGATGTTGATACAGAAAAATCTCGTTTGAAACTTTCTGTTTCTATTTTCGGTCGTCCGACTCCGGTTGATTTAGACTTTAATCAGGTTGAAAAAATTTAACCGGCAATATGAAAAATTTAGGGCTGGAAAGCGATATTTTCAGCCTTTTTTATTTGTAAACTAATGTAAGGAACTAAAAATGATAAAATCTTTTTTTACGGAATTTAAAAAATTCGCAATGCGTGGCAATGTTATTGATATGGCTGTCGGTATTATCATCGGTGCCGCTTTCGGTAAAATTGTTGACTCAATGGTTAAAGATGTAATTATGCCTCCTATCGGTTTGTTATTAGGTAAGGTTGATTTTTCAGATTTGAAATGGGTTATTTCTTCAGGAGAAAATCCTGTTTCTATTAACTATGGTTTGTTCTTTAATGCGTTAATCAGTTTTATCATTGTGGCTTTTGCCGTGTTCATTTTAATTAAGGCATTAAACAAGCTTCAATCTGCATTGGATAAAAAAGAAGCTGATGCGGAAGCTGCAGCTCCGACAACCAAGCAGTGTCCGTTTTGTTGTTCAACTGTTGATATAAAAGCTACTCGTTGCCCTCATTGTACTTCTGAATTGAAGTCTGAAAAGGCTAAGGAAGATGCTCCAAAAGCAAGAAAACCGAGAGCTAAAAAATAATCATAATTTTTTATGGTGCAAAAAGGTCGCATAGAGATATGCGACCTTTTTTGTTTTTTATAGAATAAATAAAATAAAGTTGCATATTTATAATATTATGTTATGTAGGTAATTATTATTTTGTACTGTTGGAGCTCATTATGGTAACGTTATCTGTGTGTGTAACTTTTTGTAATCAAGAAAAATATATACGAAATACATTAAATAGTATTGTATGTCAAAAAACAAACTTTGATTATGAAGTGCTAATCGGACTTGATGGTAAAAAGGAAGAAAGCCTGAAAATAATAAAGGAATACACTGATAAATATGATTTTATTAAGGTGTATGAATCTTTTTGCGCAGATTTGAACTGCATAAATATCGAAAAAGCTGCTTCGAATCGTTTAAATTTAATTAAACACGCTAAAGGCAAATTTTTTATGTTGCTTGATGGTGATGATTATTACGGAGATGAATATAAATTTCAAAAACAAGTTGATGTATTGAATGCAAATCCTAAATGTATAGGATGCGGAAGCGGGCATACTCTTGTTCAAGAAAATGGAAATATGAAACCTCACCCTATTTGTGAAGAAGTTAAAATTTATTCCATAGTGTCGTATATTCAAGAAAAATTATATGTACATAATTGTTCTATTACTTTCAGAAATATTTTTTATTTTGGTTTTCCGCAAAATTTTCCATATAATTTTGTAAATGATACAACAATGACCCTTTATATGTTGAAATTTGGAAATTTGGCGGTGTTGCCTGATTGTTCGTATATGTACAGGATAAGTGCGGAGGGAATATATCAAGGACAAAACGCTCTTATAAAAAATTTATATGCAGTTCTGGGTGGGGAAATCAATATACGTTATATTCCTGAATACAGAAAACTATTATTGCGAAAGTATAAAAAAGTTTTCAGAAAAGTTTTTGCAGATATAAAAAAATACGGGTTTGAAAGTGCAGAACTGGAAAAAATATATGATTTTGCAAAAAATAATGGCTGTGTTTTAACAGAAAATATTATCAAATATTCCAAAGTCTCTTATTTTAAAAAGATTATTACATATTTAAAATGTTGGTATGTGACCAGAAAAAGACGATATCCGGGAAAAAGAAAAATCTGGAGAATGGCTGTTTTTTCCGGTTTTTCGAATTTTGGAGACATGCTTAATCTTTATATTGCTCGTTATATTTATGGTTGGTGTGTAATACCTAATCTTAATCGAGCAAATTTATATTGTGTAGGCTCTTTGTTGTCGCGTATATTTGAGGGAAATGTTCGTGAAAAGAAAGAAATTACTATAATAGGTACAGGAATGCATCGAGATATTGTGTTCCCGGAAAAATTTGGAAGAAAACTTAATATATTTGCGATAAGAGGAAAAAAATCTCAAGAAAAGATAAAGCAATTACTGGGGATTAATGTAAGTATAACTGCGGATCCGGCTGTTTTGATAAGGGAAATAGTTAAGGACTATAATCGTCCCAAAGGTAAGTATATTGGTGTAATTCCTCACTTCTATGATAAAAATGAAGAAAGTATAAAAAATGTTATACCTGATAATGTGAAAATTATTACAGTTGAAGATACTCCGATACAAGTTTTACGTGATATGATGGATTGTTATTGCATTTTATCTTCTTCTTTGCATGGTTTAATATTTGCTGATGCTTTGGGGATTCCAAACAAACGAGTTTCTTTTTCTGATGAAATAATCGGTGGGGATTTGAAGTACGAGGATTATTACTCTGTCTATGGAAAAGATTATAAAGCCATAGACTTGCGAGAACGAAAAATTACCCAAGCCGATATTGATGACATAGTAAAAAATTATGTTAACGTCGAAGAACAAATGGATAAGCAATGTGAAGAATTGCTAAAAATAAAAATTGATTAATTTTTTGTAAAAAAAAGCTTGCAAAATTAAATTGTTGTGTTATACAGAGGCAACATTTCGACAGGACTCTGTTCTATCGAAATGCGAATCGTGTATTTATAATAATTTGTGGGGGATTAGCCATAATCTTACCACAAACCTAAAGTGAGGTATTAAAATGGCTGTTAAATCTAAAAAGAAGATTTTAGGATTAATCAAGCTTCAAATCCCCGCTGGAAAGGCAAACCCTTCTCCTCCGGTTGGTCCTGCATTGGGTCAAAAAGGCTTGAATATTATGGAATTTTGTAAGGCTTTCAATGCTGCTACTCAAAAAATGGAACCGGGTATTCCTGTTCCTGTAGTTATTACAGCTTTTGAAGATAAGTCTTTCACATTCATTACAAAGCTTCCTCCGGTTGCTTACTACATCAAGACCGCTGCAAAAATTAAGTCTGCTTCTAAAGAACCGGGCAAAACTGTTGCTGGTCAAATTACCATGGATCAAGTAAGAGAAATTGCTACTGCAAAACTTCCTGACTTGAATTGTTCAACAGTTGAAGCAGCTATGAATATGGTTAAAGGTCAAGCTGTTTCTATGGGCGTTAAAGTAGTGGAGTAGGACAATGACAGGAAAGAGAATTGCTAATATCTATAAAACTATTGACAAGTCAAAGCTCTATTCTTTGAAAGAAGCTGTTAAACTTGTTAAAGAAAATGCAAATGCCAAATTTGACGAAACTGTTGATATGGCTATCAATCTTGGTGTTGATCCGAAATATGCCGATCAAATGGTAAGAGGTGTATGCTCTTTACCTAACGGTACCGGTAAAACTATTCGTGTAGCTGTTTTGGCTCAAGGCGAAAAAGCTGATGAAGCTAAGGCTGCAGGTGCAGATGTTGTCGGTGCTGAAAACTTAATCGACTCTATCCTTTCCGGAAAGGTTGATTTTGATCGTTGTATCGCTACTCCTGATATGATGGGTATGGCTGGTCGTGTTGCTCGTATTTTGGGACCTAAAGGCTTAATGCCAAACCCGAAATTGGGTACTGTTACCATGGATGTTGCCGGAGCTGTTAAAAAAGCTAAGGCCGGTGAAGTTCAATATCGTGCAGAAAAAACAGGTATTGTTCATGCCGGTATCGGTAAAGTAAGCTTTAGCGAAGAAGCTATTTATGAAAATGCAAAAACTTTGATTGATGCTATCATAAAAGCTAAACCTTCAGGTGCTAAAGGTACTTATATGAAGAAAATTTGCATCAGCTCTACAATGGGCGCTGGTGTACATGTTGATCTTTCTAATCTTTAATAATCGGCTCTAGCTTGATTGTAAAAATTAGAGATTAAAGAGTTTGGGACGGACTTTCGTCCGTCCCGCAATCTCGGAAATATCCGAGAAACTGTCCAAGACTGCAGGCGGGTAACCTTAAATATCCTGCATAGACGGAGTTAATAAAATTTCTTAATTTTTTCTCCCGGACAGATTAACCTTGCCACTGCTTGCAGTGGTAGAATTGTGAAATCAAACATTGTTTATGCAATGTTTAATTTGGAGATAGAAAAGTGAATCGTGATGAAAAAGTACAGTTGCTCGAAGAATTAAAGCAGTTGTTCAATGATTCTGAGTCAATTGTAATCTCTCACTATAAGGGATTGACAGTTGCAGAAGTATCAGAATTGCGTGACAACATCCGCAAAGCCGGAGCTGGTTTCAGAGTTACTAAAAATCGCATCACACGTCTGGCTCTGAAAGATACAAAATTTGCAGGTCTTGAAGATTTGTTCAAAGGTCCGACTGCTATTGCATTCGCCAATGATCCGATTTCTGCTTGTAAAGCTTGTGTAGAATTCGCAAAAGGTAATGAGAAATTGGTTATCGTTGGTGGTGCTTTAAGTACCGGTGTATTGTCAATCGACGAAATCAAAACATTGGCAAGCATCCCGTCTCTCGACGAATTGCGTGCAAAGATTATTGGTCTTTTGCAAGCTCCGGGTGCTCAATTGGCTCGTGTTACCAAAGCTTATTCAGAAAAAGAAGCAGCTTAATTGCTGTGTGTGTTGTAGTTTTTTATAAAACAAGATTTAATTTATTTATGGAGAAAAAAAATGGCCGATTTAGCCAAGTTAGTAGATGAATTGTCAGCTTTGACTGTTATGGAAGCTGCTGATCTTTCAAAAATGTTAGAAGAAAAATGGGGCGTTTCTGCTGCCGCTGCTGTTGCTGTAGCTGCTCCGGGTGCTGGTGCTGCCGCTGCTGAAGAAAAAGATGAATTCGAAGTAGTTTTGGTTGCTGCCGGTGATAACAAAATCAATGTTATTAAAGAAATCCGTGCTATCACTCAATTAGGCTTGAAAGAAGCTAAAGATTTAGTTGATGGTGCTCCTAAAACTATTAAGGAAAATGCTCCTAAGGCTGAAGCTGAAGAAATCAAGAAGAAACTTGAAGACGCTGGTGCTAAAGTTGAATTGAAGTAATTTCAATTTAATATAAGGTATTAAAAAACCTCTTCGGAAACGGAGAGGTTTTTTTGTTTGGATACTTGATTTTGCAATTTGTCGTTAACTATATATTACATATAGGAGATATCAAGATGAATTCGGAAAAGTTTACTACTCGTTCTCAAGAACTTATTAAAACAGCAATTAATAATGCAATTGCATCTCAACATCAGTATATTACGGCGCTTCACCTGTTAAAAGCCATGCTTGATGAAAATGATAATGTAATAGAAAAGATAATTACACAATCCGGTGGAAATATCAGCCGTCTTAAAAATGATGTGAATGAAGCTTTTTTAAAAATTCCGCAAGTGTCAGGTAATGTTCAAACTGTTGCTTCACAAGATTTTTCTGCCGTTACACTATCTGCGGAAAAAATTGCCGATAAAGCTAACGATAAATATGTTACGGTCGAGCGTTTGTTGCAAGCATTAGTAACAACAGCCGGAAACGAAGCATATAATATTTTGAAAAATAATGACATCAATCCGCAAAAAATGAATCAGGTTATTTCTGATTATCGTCAAGGACGTTTAGCTGATAGTGTAAATGCCGAAGACAATTTTGAAGCTCTAAAAAAATATGCAATAGATATTACGGCAAAAGCGAAAGAAGGAAAACTTGATCCGGTCATCGGTAGAGATAATGAAATTCGCCGTTCGGTTCAAGTTTTATCACGCAGAACCAAAAATAATCCGGTTCTTATCGGAGAACCCGGAGTAGGAAAAACAGCAATTGTTGAAGGCTTGGCAATGCGTATTATCAATAATGATGTTCCGGAAAGTCTAAAAGGAAAAAGGTTGTTAGCTCTTGATATGGGAGCATTGATTGCCGGAGCAAAGTTCAGAGGTGAGTTTGAAGAACGCTTAAAAGCAGTTTTAAAAGATGTCGAAGCATCGGAAGGACAAATAATTTTGTTTATTGATGAAATGCATACAATTGTCGGTGCCGGAGCAAGTGAAGGTTCTATGGATGCCTCTAATTTATTAAAACCTGCTTTAGCCAGAGGTGAACTGCATTGTTTGGGGGCAACAACATTAAATGAATATAAAAAATATGTTGAAAAAGATGCTGCTTTGGCTCGACGTTTCCAACCGGTTTTTGTTGCAGAACCCGGAATTGAAGAAAGTATATCCATTTTACGAGGAATTAAAGAAAAGTTTGAACTGCATCATGGAGTCAGAATTTCGGACAGCGCTCTAATTTCTGCGGTGACATTGTCTGATAGATATATCAGTGACAGATTTTTACCGGACAAGGCAATAGACTTAATGGATGAGGCCGCCAGTGCTTTAAGAATGGCAATAGATTCTAAACCGGAAGAATTAGATAGCTTAGACAGAAAAATATTGCAGCTTAAAATTGAAAGAGAAGCCTTGAAAAAAGAAAAAGATGAACAATCAAAAAAACGTCTGCAAGAGATAGAAAAAGATATTGCGGATGAAGAAGAAAAAGCTAAAAGATTATCTGAAAAGTGGTTTTCGCAAAAGCAGGCATTGGCTGATTTGACCGATGTAAAAGACAAGCTGGACAAAGCTAAAATAGAAGTAATGATAGCCCAAAGAAATGGACAATTTGAAAAAGCCGGTCAGTTGCAATATGGGGAGATTCCGCAATTAGAAAAGAAATTAAAAGAGCTTGAAAATTTGGCGGAAGAGCAAAAAAATGAAACGGAACAGGTGGTGACCGACACGGCAATAGCTGAAGTTATTTCTAAATGGACGGGGATTCCGGTAGATAAAATGTTGGAAGGCGAAAAAGATAAGTTGCTACGTATGGAAGAATTTTTATCTCAACGAGTTGTCGGGCAAAAAGATGCCATTTCGGCGGTTTCCAATGCGGTTCGTCGCTCTCGTGCCGGAATTAGTGATCATAAACAACCAATCGGATCGTTTTTATTTTTAGGTCCGACCGGTGTCGGTAAAACCGAATTGAGTAAAGCATTGGCCGAGTTTCTGTTTAATGATGAAAACGCAATGTTTAGAATTGATATGTCGGAATATATGGAAAAGCATGCGGTTGCTCGTCTTATCGGTTCTCCTCCCGGTTATGTAGGATATGAAGAGGGTGGAGCTTTGACCGAATCTGTTCGTCGTCGCCCTTATCAAGTTTTGCTGTTTGACGAAGTTGAGAAGGCGCATCCCGATGTATTTAATATATTGTTGCAGGTTCTTGATGACGGACGTTTAACCGATAGCAAAGGACGTACGGTTGATTTCAAAAATACCATAATAATTATGACATCAAATTTGGGTTCGGATATTTTGATGCGTGGTGGCAGCAAGGAAGACGTTATGAATGTTGTTAAAACGGCATTCCGTCCTGAATTTATCAATCGAATAGATGAAATAAGTATGTTTCATAAGTTGGGTAAAGAGGATATTCGTCAAATTGCAAAAATACAACTGCATAATATTGAAAAAAGATTAGAAGAACGAAATATTAAGTTGTATTTTAGTGATGCTGCGGTATCGTGGATTTCAGAAAACGGATATGATGAAATTTTCGGAGCTCGTCCGTTGAAACGTTTGATAAAAACACAGATAGAAAATAAACTTGCCTTAAAAATTTTGAATGGAGATATAGCAGATAATGATACGGCAAGTATTGTTGTCAAAGATAACGAACTGGATATAGAGAAAATATAATGGATAAAGAATTATTGCGAAAAGCAATGGAAATTGCTTTAACTTATGATGTGCAAACTTCAAAAGACAGTGTAGTAGTTTTTTCAGTAAGTTTTCAACCGTCAAAAGAAAATAAGATTAAAGCTAAAGAATATGTTGCTCAAAATCGGTCATCGACAATTCTTGATTATACCCCTTGCGGCAAAGCTTTGCTTGAGCTTAATTTAGAAGACTTTGCTCAAAATGATGATGATATGGAGAAAATTGCCGAGGTTTGGCGAGTGGCATCAAAGAGATATATAGA
The DNA here is from genome assembly GCA_017465405.1 of Alphaproteobacteria bacterium. GTDB lineage: Bacteria > Pseudomonadota > Alphaproteobacteria > RF32 > CAG-239 > JAFUYI01. Next base: position 157,971 of record JAFTWG010000001.1, on the reverse strand, counting down.
ATGTGCTTCCGGTAATGTGACGGCATTTGTTGATGGCGCAGATGAGCGAAGTGTTTTTCGTATGACCGAATTTCCGGAAATTATTAAAAATCCCGATATATTAACAATCAACGGAATTGATAAAGAAGTATTTAAATCTCAGATGGGTTGGTAGTCGGAGATTGGGCAATTTTTTCTTCTTTTTGCTTGTTAGCCAGCATTTTTTCATAAGTGCTATTAATTTTTGCAACTTCTTTTTTGAATTTTGCCAGCTTTTGTCCGCGCAAGTTTTCAGATGCAGAAGCTTTGATTGTCAGTGGATTGACACGTTTGCCGTTTTTAATGACTTCGTAGTGTAAATGTGGTCCGGTAGAACGACCGGTAGAACCTACATAGCCGATAATTTGACCTTGTTTAACTCTGGTTCCCGGTTTCATCCCTTTTGCAAAACCGTTCATGTGTCCGTATGCGGTGCTATATTCGCTGTTATGACGAATTTTTATGTAGTTGCCATATCCGCTACGGTATTGAGCAACTTGAATCACACCATCACCGGCGGCGTAAATATGAGAACCTTTGGGAGCAGGGTAATCAATTCCCCAGTGAACTCGAATATCTTTGTATATTGGGTGACGACGACGACCGAAATATGAAGATATTCTACCGGATTGATATTGCATTGGACGGCGGCTTAATGTTTTTTTCAAAGCTAAACCTTTAGCATCATAATAGTCAACATTTCCGTTTGAATCCTTAAAACGATAGAGTTCTATTTTACTTTTTCCAAGATTTAGAACAGCATATATAATATTGCCATATTTAGCGATTTTTCCCTCAGGAGTGATATAATTTTCATATATAATTTCGTAGCTGTCGCCTTTTTTTACATCACGACGGAAATCTATGCTATAAGAGTATATATTAATAAAATCGGCAACAATACTCTTTGGCACACCATTGTTGTTCATCGCAATAGAAAGAGTTCCGTTAATTTTTCCTTTAGCGGACTGGAGTTCTAAAGTAAGCTCGTCTTTAATGATTTGTGCAGAATATTTACCTTCTTCATTTTGAGATAATTGTAAATGTTCGCTGGTACGTAAAGTTGAACGCATAGAGATAACTGATTTGCCGTCTTCTGACAGCTCTATCTCAAACTTTTGACCAACTCGCAAATCTCTGGGATCAAAAACTTTTTTGGTAGCAAGGAATATATTGTTGGCTTCGTTATAATCAAGTCCTAATCCGGTTAACATTTTTAATAATGTATCGCCCGATTTTATTTCGACGATTTGGATATTTTTTGCTTCTTCAACAGCATCTAAATTGGTATCGTTATCGGATAAAACGGTTTCTTCTTCAAAATTTTCTATAGCTTCGTTTTTGATTTGTTCAATAGTTTTTTCCGGAGAAATCGAAGCTTCTACCGGTGTATAATTGAACATAACTAAAATTATGGCCAATCCAATGGCAAATGTAGAACAAAATGTAACCCAATATTGTTTGCTCTTAATTGTAGGATATATTTGTTTTATCAGCTTTTTAACCAAAGTTTTATCCTTTAATTATCAAAAAATTATCGACGTTGCACTCTAGCACAACGTATAAAAAAATACCAGATAAAAATTACGGTAATGTTAATTTTATAAAAAAAATGAAAAAAAATAAAAAAAACACTTGCAAATATAAAAAATGTTGGTTATAAGGATAGCGAATTATGTGGGGGTGTAGCTCAGTTGGTTAGAGCGCCTGCCTGTCACGCAGGAGGTCGCGAGTTCGAGCCTCGTCACTCCCGCCACTTAAAAACCGCCGATTTCGGCGGTTTTTTGTTGGTTCATCGTCAAAGTTGGGGGCAAAGGTAAAAAGTTATAAAAAATATTAATTAGGAGTATAGAGCAATCTATGGTTCTTTTACTTTTATAAACTCATTGATGTATCTATGAAGTGTGGACCAAGTGCATCCCATCAATCTTGATATTTCTGCCTTGGATACATTTTTATCCAATAATTCTTTTATTTTATTATGCTTCTTTTTTAATTTTTTATATGTAAACCCATATGGTCTTCCTAAATGTTTGCCTTCATTTTTTAATCTTTTAAGACACTCCTTGGTTCTTTGGGAGATAAGTTGCCTTTCAATTTCAGCAGCAAGAGAGAATGCAAATGCAAGCACTTTTGACTGAATATCAGCACCAAGATGGTAATTTTCCTTTATAGTAATGATTTCACATTCTTTTTCCAAGCATTGTTGGAGAATCCCCATTACTTCAAGCATATTCCTTCCAAGTCTTGAGATTTCAGTGGTGATGATTAGGTCTTGTTCACCAATTTTATCCAATAATTTACCTAATTTTCTATCTTTTAGATGCTTTCTTGAAGATATGGTTTCTTCTATATATTCATTGATTTTAATTTTATTTTTAGCAGCATATTCATCCAAACTATATTTCTGATTAGCACAGTTCTGTTGGTCTGAACTGACCCTGATATAAGCATAAATTGTCATAACTAAATCCTTGATAAATTGTATTATTATTTATCAAGGATATATAAAATAGATGCCCATTTAGATTATATAGCCTGAGAATAAGGGGAAAATGTTAAAATTTAAATAAAAAAGGACTATAAATCCACAGAATTGTTGGAAATTATGAATTTTATATAAAATGATATGAATATAATTAATTAGCATCGCCATAAATGGGCTTTTATGGAGATGTAAAATGAAACTCGGACACAAAACACTTTTAATGCTTTCTGTATTGTCAACACTTTGTGGATGTGGTGATAAAGAATATAATTATAATGATATTATCTGTAATACGGATAATATATGTTATGACAAAAAACAAAAACCGATTACGGGTATTGTAAAAAAATATAATAATGAAGTATTAGAAAAAGTTGTATTATATAAAGATGGAAAAAGAAATGGTAAGTTTACTTCATATTTTCCATCTGGTGGAATTGAAATTGAAGCAAATTATATTGATGGTGTGTTAAATGGCAATTTACTTTCAAAATACGAGAACGGAGAGGTGAAAGAAGAATTAAACTTATCTAATGGCAAAAATTGTAAAATAACAAATGTTGTTAATATTATCCAGACACCAGATAAATCTGACTATCTTAAAAAATTAAATAATGAAAAAATAAAGATTCTGGAAAATGATGATAATGGAATAGTTGTAGGTCCAGATGATGCCAAAGTTGTTATTACAGAATTTTTTGATTTTTACTGTCCATATTCAAAAAAACTTTTCCCTGTATTGAATAGCTTAATCCAAGATAACCCTGATGTAAAATTTGTATTTAGACCACTGGAGACTGATAACACATATACTAAAAAAGCTATAGATATTTTGATAGCTTCCCAAAATGGAAAAAACTCATATGAAGTTTATAAAGAATTGATGGAAATTGATTTTAACGATAGTGATTTAGATAGTAAATTAAATCATATTAAAGAAAAATTTAACCTTAATAGTACACAGCCCGATAATAATACAGAAATAGTGCCATCAGATAAAGCTGTGGTCAAAAACCAAATTACAAATGTTACAAGCTTAATTATAAATGGTTTTCCATTAAATATATTAGAAAAAGATGATATTCAAAAAATTATAAATGTTTTTAAACACATAGAGGAAAAAAAGGAAGTGTGTGATGTTTATGCTAATAGCCGTTTATCATTTTCAGAAGATGATACTTCAGATAAAAAATCAAAGATAGATTATACATTTGATATGGTAATTCCTGGAGTTCGAGGGGCTTGTAAAGGATTTGGATGTATTATCGCAGATTTAGAAAGTCCGGGAGGGCGAAAAAGAACTTCAGACAAATATGATGGTAAAAATATTCTAATTAAAGATTTTCATATAATGAAATTTAATGATAATTATGATAGTATTACATATTATGATATATCAGAAATTCTGCCTTGTATAATGAGTATAGAAGAATCTGAAAAATTAGAAAAAGCCACTAAAGGCGAAAAAGTATCTGTTAGCATTTATGGTACATTAAATATTGGAAAAACAAATCCATATCTTGAGCCTTGTTATTTTAAGGAATTATATAGATGTAAAGAAAATGAAGATCGTACCACGTGCTTAAAAAGTGCTGATACACTCGCAAATATTGAATGGTTAAACGGTCGAACATTTGAGGATATAGAAAAAGAAATTAACAGCGGAGCAAATATTAATTCAAAAAATAATGAAGGTAAAACAGCATTGATACTTGCTACAACTTTAGGAAATAAAGAATTTGTTGAATTTCTTGTATCAAAAGGTGCTGATGTTGATGCGAAAAATAATGATGGGTATACTGCTTTTTTCCTTGCTTTACTGGACGGATATAAAGAAATCGCTGAATTACTTTTATCTAAAGGTACGAATATTAATGTGATAGCGAATGATGGGAATACCACATTAATGTCTGCTTCAGGTCGAGGATATAAAGAAATTGTTGAATTACTTTTATCTAAAGGTGCGGATATTAATGCTAAATCTAAAGCTGGCTTTACTGCATTAATGTTTGCATCGTTGAATGGAAAAAAAGAAGTTGTTGAATTACTTTTATCAAAAGGAGCAGATATTAATGCTAATGATGATGTTGGTACTGCATTGATAATGGCATCGTTGAGCGGAAAAAAAGAAGTTGTTGAATTACTTTTATCAAAAGGAGCAGATATTAATGCTAAAGCTAGTAATAATGGCTATACTGCATTGACATATGCATCGTCAAACGGACATAAAGAAATTGTTGAATTACTTTTATCAAAAGGAGCAGATATTAATGCTAAAGATGATAATGGCGATACTGCATTGATGAAGGCATCGTATGATGGGAAAAAAGAAATTGTTGAATTACTTTTATCTAAAGGTGCCGATGTTAATGCGGAAAGTAATTATGGGTCTACGGCAATGTTATATGCTGTAACAAAAGGATATGATGATATTGCGGAAATCATTAGACAAAATGGGGTTAAAAAAGAGTATATGAGAACAAGAACAGGTCTTTTAGTAATGCGCCGTCATTAATAAATATCATAGGTATAAAATCAATATTTCATCGCTTTTTTGTTGACACGGATTGGGATTTTGTTTAAAATTCTGTCTATTCTAATATCACTTATAAATTATTACCTATGAAAAGTTTCACATTGAAATCAGGTTATGACGACCTGAGTCTTGCTGTTGCGGTAAGCCTACCGAAGGATAAACCTTTGGCCGTTATTCAGCTTGTGCATGGAATGTGTGGATGTAAAGAAAGGTTCAGACCGCTAATGAATTTTCTTTCGGATAATGGTATTGTTTGTATCGCTGCCGATCTTCGTGGTCACGGAGAGAGTGTTAAGGATATAAACGATCTCGGATATTTCTATTCGGGCGGCTACAAGGCACTTGTTGCTGACATCAAAACCATAGTTGACTGGGGACTAAAGGAATTTTGCGGATTACCTTATTATCTTCTCGGTCACAGTATGGGTTCATTAGCAGCGAGGGTATATGCAAAGCAAAACGATTCAACCTTGTCCGGTTTGATAGTTTGCGGCAGTCCCAGTTGGAATCCATTATCTGTTGTCGGACGTTTTTTGACCGGAATTGCTTGTTTAACGGGGTTTGGTCGTTCTCGTTCTAAATTGATTCAGATGTTTACATCCGATGTTTATAACAAAAAGTTTGTATCAGAGGGAACACAGGCTTGGACTTGTTCCGACCCTGAGGCGCGAAAAAGTGTACGAGAGAATCCTCTGTGCAATTTCAGATTTACAATGAACGGAGCGAACAATCTTATGAAGATGATGGGAGAAACCTATTGCCACAAAGGGTGGAAAGTTTCTCAACCGACGATGCCCATTCTCTTTATTTCCGGTTCCGATGACGCTTGTATGATTTCTGAGCAAAAATTTTACAATGCGGTTAATTTTATGCACAAAGTAGGGTATCAAAATGTAAGCTCTTTGATTTATCCGAAAATGAGACACGAAGTATTAAATGAAGTAGGCAAACAAAAAGTATGGAGTGATGTGCTAGATTTTATAAAAGGCACACAAAAATGAACATTTCCAAAAGTTTGGACATGAGAAATACCCCGAAAATTGATAAAGCAATTTTCGGGATATTTTTTAAAAATGAAATGTTACACCGGTTGTTAGTGCTTCACTGTTTCTGGCATTATAAAAATGGGAGTAGTCAATATACATTTCAGTATTTTCAAATATTTTATAGCCTAAATACAAGTTATATTTTTCTTCAAATTCGATGTTATTTTTATTGCTGTTAAAATATTTTTCATAAGAAAATAAAAGCTTTGTTTTATCATTTATTCTTGATATAAAACCGACTTGAGGATTTATATAAAAATTTGAAAAATTATCATAGTGATATCCTATTTTAGGTAAGATATAAAAAGTGGTTGAAGCAATTTTCTTTCCTATTCCCAATCCAAGTTCTACAACTGGTTTGATAGAATTTTTATTTGAAAACAGATTGTTCTCGAAACCTAAACGAAAATATTTAGACAAGCTGCCCGTCGTTTGATAATCAATAACGGATTGCATTTTTAATATATCAATTTTATCAATTACAAATTTCTTTTTTGCATTGTAATAATTGAACGATAAATCAAGCATTTTGCTTTCTAAATCGGGAAAATAAGCATTGGAAATATCTCTTATATCTTGATATACCGGACTGAAATTTATATTGCTTATATTGTTAGATAAATCTTGAGAAAAAGAAAATCGCATAGGTTTAGGGGCATTTCCGACATAATTTAATCCGAATTTTTGTATGGCTTTTTTTTGAGATACTGATGGTTCAATACTTATGTTGCTTATTTTGTCTTTGTCTTGCAATTCTTGAATATATTCTACCGGTGTTATAAAAGGTTTTATGTTACCGGACGAAAAATTGCTATTTGCAGTTTTTAAGATATTGATTAGAGCCGTGTTACAGTTATGGGAAACAAATTTATATTTTATATTTTTATCTTTTAATTCCCATAAATGAGCCTTTAGCTTTTCTTTTTCGTTTTCATTTAATTGTAGTTCAAACTCCCATAATGAGCGTTTTTCTTTATTTATATATTCGTTTTGTTTTACTCTATAAGGGGATAATATATACATACCATCGATACCGGAAGTTAATACTTTGGTATAAAAATTGAGAGAATTAGTTGTATCAAAAGCGGCAAAATAGCTGAAAGAGTGAGCTTTATTTTGCCCTTCAATTTTTAAAAACGAATGTCCGAGCATTGTTGACGGACTGATATTGTTTTCGGCAGCAAAAATTATGGATATTTTTTCGAAAGGAACTTTGTTTTTATATTCTGTATAATCGTAGCAATTAGGTTTAGGAAATTTATCGTCAGACAAATTTAATGTTTGCAAAATATAGTTAAATCTTGCCGGATAACGACAAATTGCATGTTTGTCGTTTAAGTTATCTGTATTTAAAAATTCTTTGATTGTGGCAATATATTCTGCTTTAGGATTTTTATATCCTTCGGGAGAAAGGAAAAATGCGCTATTTTTATCGATAACACTTTTTCCTTTCTCATAATGCAATAAATTATGCCAATCAGAAGATTTGTATATATCATTTTGTAAATCAAAATCATATTGAGCATAAGCATTATTGATATATACAATACTTAAAAGGCTTAAAATAATTTTATCTAGATGAACAGCCATTTTTTTGATATACGGGTACTACGATACTGTCATCATAATCCCACATAGCACCAGTTGAGGCATCTGTTGTTGTTCCTGTTAAATCAAATACATACAGGAAAACATTAGCTATAGTCCATAATTCTACTTTTTCTGGTACTATAGTGGTTGTTGCCCTGTGACATTTATCCCCTTTAACTGTAATAGTTATCGGTCTGTTATCTTTTTTAACATTTACAACTGATGGAATTGTAACAGTTTGAACACCAGAAGCAGATACAACATCAACTACGGCTTCTTCCCCTGTATTGGTTAATATATTGATATCTTTAGTTTTTCCTTTAATTATTGTAGCACATCCGGGCAAAATAGCTACAATCATTAATATTAGTATTAATTTTTTCATATGATTTATTCTCCAAATTTAGTTAAATAAAATAAAACCACCTTTTTTGAGGTGGTCGGAGAGTTCATCAATCATACATTGTTAAATGATTCTTATAGCCTTTAAAGTGGTAATCTTCTGAACATACGCTAAAAGCTCCCCGACCAAAAAAGTTAATAACCATTTCAATCGGGGATATATTTACTGTTAGAGGAGATTAACAACTAACAATATGACGATGTTATACCCTAACACCGAACAATGTAAGAGCCGATGAAAGCCCCGTACCGTTTTTTAGGTACTAAATACAAACTATTGTCTGCATCTGTCTGTGAGCATAAAACAAATATTAGCAAAAATAAAGAGAAAAATATTACTTATGCGAGAATGTAAAATTTAATATCTTGTTTTGTCTAAATTTGTGTGATAAAATAAACTTAATTGTTTGGTGGAGTTTTATAAATGGCGATTGAGTTTCAGGCAAATGAGATGATGAGCTTCTACTTTATGTGGCAAGAAACTTTATCTGCCTATGGGCAGCCGCAATTTGATACATATCTCAAAAGCTTTGAAAATCAGGATATTGAGGCGATAAAAGGCTGTTATCCCAAAGGAATAGGCGGAAAAATTCAAAAACTGTCATTGCTCGGAAAAGATATTCAAAACGGTCAAATTCAAAATATAGATGATTTTGCTCAAAGTATGTCGTTACATCTAGATATTTCAAAAGAAGATATGGAAAAAATTACTCCTAACTTGCAAAAGGCTTTCGGTGCATATCACGAGTTTTATAAGTCCGCAGAACTGACTATGGCTTCTAATTTAGTAACTTTGAATGGTATACAAGCAGACGAAAAATTAGGTTATACGGAAGATGTAAGCAAATTATATAAATTTTTTGGAGTAGATGAAAAAACGGATAAATTGATCGGCTATATCAATCCTTCTCCAAATATTCCGCTATATGACGGGATGTGTACAAGTTCCGGTTTTTATCAAAACTTTCCTTCTTATCAATTAAGCTCAAAAAGTTATGTCGGAAATTCTACGGTAGGAGAAAATAAGATAAGTACTCCTTTACACGAGGCAACTCACCATATTTTTGCACGTTCACAAATCAAAAAAGACATAATTAATGGCGAAGCAAAGGGAAAAATGCGAGAAGTCGTTAATGTTATGGATGAATATATAAAGGCCTGTCCTCAAGGTCAGGTTAGAGGAGCTCAAGGATTGGCTGCACTTGATGAAGCTTTTGCTGCTTGTTCGTCTGCGTTGATGGATGAAAAAAGAACAGGAGTTTCTCCTTTAGATAATCCGGATAGGGAATGGTATCACGGTTTTGATGCGGCGAACCGTTTAGCCCCTAAGATATATCCTTTATATAAAGAATATCTTGAACAAGGAAAAACCTTGGATGGAGAGTTTTTCAATAAACTGGGGGCAAAACTCGGGGATATTAAAATTGCGACAAAGAAGGCTCAAAGAGAAACCGCAAAAGAAGACATTGCTCCAACAAAAGAACAGCACTCACAAGCCTCGCAAAGCAATATGAGTGCTGCCGATGTTGCTAAAATATTGCAAAAAACTTATTAGTCTTTATCAAATTCAAAAGTTTTTTGTAATTTTACTTTGTTTTTGATGTTCCAACCCATCAATAATTGGTTGTTGAAAATGATAATCGGAGTTCCGATTTCGTTACCTTTGAAATTATATTTAGTCAGGAATTTTTTTAATATTTGTATATTTTTGCTATCATAAGTGATGTCAACTTCTACAAATTTAAGTTCAGGATTTTTCGGTAATATGCGATTGTTGATAAATTCTACCGCATTTTCACAATGGCTACATCCTTGCTGGGTAAATATCAAAATATCAGCGGTTTCATATTTGTCTTTTCCGCAAGCGGTAATCATTAATATTATGGCAATAAATGAATAAAAAATCTTTTTCATGTCAGTTTCCTTATAATTTTTTGATATCTTAAAAAAATAAAATAAAAATTCAAGTATCTTTTTTATGGAAATTTTAAATTTTATCGATTATGTTCTTGAAAAGTATAGAGGAGGACAGATGGAAAATTTAATTAAACGATTGTCGTCAATGATAAACAGAACGGGACTTTTTTCTCGCAAACGTTTAGCAATGAACGAAAACGCAGCAAGAGAAATTCAAAAATTGGTGTTTGAAAAAAGAACTTCTAAAAAAGGAACAAATACCAATCCTCCATATAAAAAAATTGTTCCGCAACTTGACGATAAACATGACCAGATTTTTGAAGGTGCGGTTTTTTATCTGACTAAAATTGCAAAATCTTCCGCAAAATATAGAGAAGAAATAAGAAATATTTTGGAACAACATCTCGAAAAAACTCATCTGTCGGCAAAAAGAAAAGAATATATCAATAACAAGTTATCAGAAATGAAAAAACTCCGCTAATCAGCGGAGTTTTTTCGTAAGTGCCATCTTGACTATTTAGCTTCTTTACCGTCAAGAGTATATTTTTCGATTTTTGCACCTTTTACAATGTTACCCATAACCCCTTTAATGGCTTCTTGTGCGAGAATGCCTTTTAATTGTGGTTCGGCTTGTTCATAAGACAAAGGTTTAGAATCACGAAGGTCATCAACCAAAATAATGTGGTAACCGAATTGTGTTTTAACCGGTTTTTGTGAAAGCTCGCCTTTTTTCATAGCAAAAGCGGCATTACCAAAATCAGGAACCATCATATTTTTGGTAAACCAACCGAGGTCAGCTCTTTTTTCTTTAGAATATTTTTTAGCTAATTCATCAAATTTTTCGCCTTTTTTGATTTTTTTGATAATGTCATTAGCGGTAGCTTCGTTATCAACCAAAATGTGACGAGCTTTCATTTCTTTTTCGGAAACAAAGTTTGTCTTATATTGGTTATAAAGATTTTTGAGGTCATTATTGTTGATTTTTTTCTCAACTTCTTGTTTCAAATATAATCTGCTGGCCAAATCGTTAGAGAAAAGTTCTACTTGTTCTTTGAACTCTTTAGATTTTTTTACATCAGATTTGTTAGCGGCTTGTTGAACCAATTTGCTGTCCACCCACGCATTGAGAGCTTTAGGATAGAAAACGTCCCATTTTTCCTGAGTATTAATTTGCGGAGTGTTGTCATAAATTTTCTTAATTTCGGCAACAGTAACTTTTTCGCCATTTACAACAGCAGCAACACCATTCTTTCCTTCTGCGCTTGCGTTTAGAGGGTTGAGCAATGTTAAAGCCAAGACGGCAGCAGCAATATATTTAGTTTTCATAAATTTTCCTCCAAAAGAATAAAACTGATATAATTTATACCCTAAAATAAAAATTTTCCAACAAAAAACTTTAGTAAAAGTTTATAAATGCAGTCAAACTATTGACTTTATATATTATAAACATTAAATGTAAGGTTAACTTTTAATAATATCAAGGTGGAAATTTAATGATAGGCAAAATCGCAAAGGTATTTTTTGGCAGTGCCAATGACCGTTTTATCAAAAAACAACAAAAAACAGTTAACAAGATAAATTCTTTAGAACCGACCATTTCAGCTCTCAGCGATGATGAATTACGTAATAAGACCGTTGAGTTCAGAGACAGATTAAAACTTGGCGAAACATTAGACGATTTGTTGCCCGAAGCTTTTGCGGTTGTTCGTGAAGCAGCAAAAAGAACTTTAGGTCAACGTCATTACGACGTGCAATTAATCGGCGGTATCGTTTTGCACAAAGGTATGATTGCCGAAATGAAAACCGGTGAAGGTAAAACTCTTGTGGCGACTTTGGCCGCATATTTGCAAGCATTGGAAGGAAAAGGTGTTCATATTGTTACCGTAAACGACTATTTGGCAAAACGTGATGCTGAATGGATGGGACAGGTTTATCGCTTTTTGGGTTTGACCGTAGATTATATCGTTCACGAAAAAAATGACGAAGAACGCCGTGTTGCATACGCTTGTGATATTATTTACGGAACCAATAATGAATTGGGTTTTGACTATTTGCGTGATAATATGAAGTTTGAACTTGGCGAAATGGTGCAACGTCCTTTCCACTATGCGATTGTGGACGAAGTTGACTCTATTTTGATTGATGAAGCTCGTACCCCGCTTATTATTTCCGGTGCTGCCGAAGATTCTTCGGAAAAATATGTTGCCGTAAACAGCATAATTCCGCATTTGGTTGAAAAAGACTATGAAAAAGATGAAAAAGCAAAAAGTGTTGTTTTGACCGAGAGCGGTATGGAACATGTTGAAAAATTGCTTAAAGAAAAAGGCTTGATTAAAGACGGTAGTCTTTATGATATGGGTAATGTTTCGTTAGTTCAACATGTTAACAATGCGTTGCGTGCTCACATTATGCAGATTAGAGATGTCGATTATATCGTAAAAGACGGCAAAGTTGTTATTATTGACGAATTTACCGGTCGTATGATGGAAGGTCGTCGCTATTCGGATGGTTTACACCAGGCTATTGAAGCAAAAGAAGGTGTGCGAATCCAATCAGAAAACCAAACTTTGGCTTCTATAACTTTCCAAAATTATTTCCGTTTATATCCGAAACTTGCCGGTATGACCGGTACCGCTATGACGGAAGAAGCAGAATTTGTAGACATTTACGGTTTATCTTGTATCGAAATTCCGACTAATCGTCCGGTTTTGCGTGATGACCAACATGACGAAATTTATCGCACCGCAGATGAAAAATATGATGCGATTATTAAAACAATTTTGGAATGTCACGAAAAAGGTCAACCGGTTTTGGTCGGTACTACTTCAATTGAGAAATCGGAACTTGTTGCCGATATGTTGAGCAAGAAAAGTAATGTTAAGTTTGAAGTGTTAAATGCTCGTCACCATGAAAGAGAAGCATCGATTGTTGCTCAAGCCGGTGTTTCAGGAGCTATTACTATTGCTACAAATATGGCCGGACGTGGTACCGATATTCAGTTGGGCGGTAACTTGGATATGCGCCTAAAGTCTATATTGAAAGGTGATGAAACGGCTGAACAAATTGCCGAAATCAAAGAAAAACTCAAAAAAGAAATAGAAGAAGATAAGGCAAAAGTTATTGCTGCCGGCGGTTTATATATTCTTGGTACCGAACGTCACGAAAGTCGCCGAATCGACAACCAATTACGTGGACGTGCCGGTCGTCAGGGAGACCCCGGAACATCTAAATTTTTCCTTTCTATGGAAGACGATTTGATGCGTATTTTCGGTTCGGAAAGAATGTCATCTATGCTGGAGAAAATGGGTATGCCTAAAGGCGAACCTTTGGTTCACCCATGGATAAGTAAGGCTTTGGAAAAAGCTCAACAAAAGGTTGAAGAACGTAACTTTGATATTCGTAAAAACTTGTTGAAGTTTGACAACGTTATGAACGATCAACGCAAAGTGATTTATGAACAAAGAAAAGAATTGATGCAAGTTTCTGATGTGTCTGATACCGTCAGTGATATGCGTGAAGAATTTTTGACCGACATTGTAGCTTCGGCCATAGGAGGAGGAACTGCTCCAAAAGACTGGATGTTAGATGATCTCAAACAAGAGATCGCACGAGTTACCGGATTTTTGATGCCTTTGGAAGAATGGGCAAAAGAACCGGAAATGGACAGCGATGTAATGATTCAACGTGTTGTTGAAACGGTTGAAAAGCAACTGGTAGAAAAAAATGCTAATCTTCCCGAAAATATTGTTAAACTTGTAGAAAAAAATATTTTATTGCAGGTTTTAGACCAACTATGGAAAGAACATATCGCAAGTTTAGACTATATGCGTTATACTATTGTCTTGCGTGCTTATGGTCAAAAAGATCCGCTTAACGAGTATAAGAAAGAAGCATTTAACATGTTTTCTGATATGCTTGATATGTTGCGTGAAAGAGTAACATTTATGACTTGTCGTGTTCAAATTCAAACTCAATCGCCGGAAGAATTGCAATTACGCAGAACTCCGACCAGAATGCAAGAAGTACACGAAACACCGCAAAACTTGTTAAATGCAAATCAACAACAACCGCAAGCGGAGACAAAAGAAAAAGCTGTTCCGTTCCAATATGGGAAACAGGCTTTTGATGCTAACAATCCTGATACATGGGGCAAAGTTTCTCGTAATGATCCGTGTCCTTGCGGAAGCGGACAAAAATATAAACATTGTCATGGCAAAATTGTGAATTAATAAATAAAAAACCGCCGGAGACGGCGGTTTTTAAAATTCGTTTGTTCGAATATCATTCTCTTTCAACTTATCCTATTAGCACAGGTTCGGTTGTTACTGCACACATAGTGTTTTTTAGCCTGATACATTCGGCTAAACAATCACTAAAAAATTGATATGGGGTAGGAAGAATATTACCATTGAGTTTAACATACCACATTTTGATTTCCTTTCTGTTGATATAAAATAAAGATATTGTTTGAATATGTCAAAAAATGTCGCATTCGGCATGGTGTTGACATTTTTTTATCGTTGATGTAGTATGCAAGTCTAATTTTGTATTTTTAACTTCTAAATTATTATATTATGGACAAGATTTTTGAACGTGAATTTGAGAATTTGCAAGATTTGGTTAAAAACCCCAATCGTGTTATGAGCAAGATTGCAGAAGAATATGAAAGAATTATTCCGATGCTGATTGCTGCTGATGAGATGCCTGATGAAGAGTTGATTCGCCGTGCCAAACAGATAAAACCTTTGGTACGTGTGGATAAGAAAGGCAGAAAACTTGATGCCGGAGAAAATGATGAAAACTCTGTTTTGGTCTATGTAAAACCGACTGACATAAATCAGAGTTATCTTTTTTCTTTCAGTCCGAAAAAGCACATCGTGTGCGATGACAAACAAAAACCTCTTAAGGTTGAAGGTCTTGAAGAAATAGCTCGTTTTATCTGTTATCATCGTTACGGCGGATACTATATGTGTTTGCGTCCCGGAGTAGATGAGGTTTTGCAACAACTTCCTGCAGATGTCGATATAAATGAGATTTCGGCATTTGAAATCAAGTTTGCATCAGACCAAGTAAGAGATATTTACAACGTAGCCGTTGACCGCCATGTTTCAACCGTTATTTTGTATAAGATTGCCAACGGTCTGCCGGAAAAAGTAAGAACCCAACCGGTTATTATCAGTGGGCGAATTTGCTCTTATGAGTAACCAATGTGTTTATCGTGCTTTGGTCTAAAGCTTTTAAAAATCCTGAATTGCGTTTTGCAAGTTCAGGATTTTTTGTTGTTATATAATACGTTCATTCGTAAAATATCAGGTAAGGGTTATACTTGACACTATGGACAAAAAATGTTAGTATTAGAACGCTTAAGAAATTATTCTAATAACTAACACTATACTATTATGAAAAAAGCGTTTTTCAAAATTTTGGTTTGTATGGTACTAGGTGCTATGACAACCTCTTGCGTATGGTCTGATGATGAGATTCTTAATGTTTCTCCGGACACCGAAATGATATGTGCTCCTGCAACGGATACACATTATTCGGTTTACTGTGTCGGCTCTCACGGTTCCAAACTTTCTACACTCGCTCCTTACATCTACATTGATGAGGCTAGTGAGGAAAGCAATATCGTAGATGCCTATTGTGTAGGTGATTATCTTGAAATGAGTGTCGTACCGCTATCTGCAAATTATTACACGGAAAACGGTATCAACTTTGTTCGAGAAACCTACAAAGTGGCTTTATTTTTCGACACGTATGTCGTGCGTTATTATTTTGTCGTTGTGCTTCCACGAGTTTATTCTTCAGAGTGCGAGCACTATGAGCCATCTTTTGAATTGATTGATTATCAAACCAAAGAATTAGGAGATGAAGAGGATGGTGACAAACTATATTTTTGCACGGAAGCGACTATTACCCTTAGGGCACATCAAGGTGAGAAGACCTTCGATTTTGTCAAAACGGTAAAGCTCAGACAGGAGTATGTCGACGTCATTATCAATATCGGAATCAATCCCGGTTTTGATGGTGAGAATAATACCGAAGTCTAGAGGTTACGATGTCGAGTGTTTGACGCTAAAAATTACACCGCTAATCAGCGGTGTTTTTTTGTGGCATACAAGAGAGGAATGTTAAATTTTTTAATATATCTGATGGGGATTAGAATATATGTCAGTAATTGATATAAAATTTAATGTTGAAAATTAAAGGTCATTATTATAATGTGATGGTAAGGAGAAAGCCATGCAGATAAATCAATTTTTAAAAAAAATAAATCAATATTTGTTTTCGGGTAATATTTTTAAACTCTTTTTTTCTTATAAAGGTGTAATTGCTCGTACACCATACATAATAGCTGTTTTTTTACTTTTGATGATGACAAGATTATGTATATTGGGTTTTATATCATATATTATAGTATTTTTCCTGTTAATATATTGTTTGACTGCTTTGGTGCAAAAACGTGCAAGATCGTTTAGAAGTTCGGGGACAGGATATATTTTAACAAATATTGCATTGCTTTACACCGGTGCCTTGACTTATGATATAGATGTATCTTTTTTCCCTACAATCAAATGGGGTATATATACAGTTATTGCTATTGCCATATTAGCTAATTTGCTTCTTGTCATACGTCCTTCAAAACAAAATATTGATGAACAAAAGAGAAGTTTTTTAACACGTTTTCCTATTGTTTTTTCAATTATAGCCGTTATTGGAATTTTTGGTATGTTTGAATTAAAAGACAAATACATGCCTGATACTAATCGACCGGCTTTTCATTTGGGACTTGCCGTAGGAGAGATATATAGACATACGTATGCCTATCCGGAATTTTGTATGGCACAAGGGTATGAAATGGTTAATTATCCGAATAAGGTAAGAGAAAAATTCAAAAAAGAAATAGAAATAGCAGAAAATGATCAAATGGCACTATTAAAGAAAAATTTTGAATTGGGAAATTTAACGGAAAATTATAATAATATAAATGAGTTTTATAATGGAAGAGATTGGGGCACTAAAGAAGAGAGATTCAGCGGAGTGTCGAGTTTTTTTGAAGCATTAAGAGAGCAATTAATTGTTATAGACATTGCAAAAGAACAAAACATTGAACCGGATGAAGTAAAATTGACGAAAGAGGATAATAAACGAGTTAGTTTGAAAGAGGTCTGTAAAGTTATTGACGATGATGCAGAGTATTTTGTATCTGTGGATTGTCCTTTTAATTATATTTTGAATTATGCAGGTACATATTCAAATTGCGGAACATATTTTAATACTAAAGAGTCACAATAAAAATTTATTAAAACAAAACCCCGCATTTTGTTTGATAAAATGCGGAGTTTTGCCGAATATGAAAAGATTTAGAAATTATATTGAAAACCTAATCCAAACATATTGCTATGTGCTTTATATTGAGTGTCATGGTCTTTATTTACGCTATCTCTGATATAAGATTCTTTCATGAATAAATGAGCATATCCTAAATCAAGTTGCATATTTTTATAATGATAGCTGAGACCTACGGAAGCCCATATTCTGTCAGAATCTGGTATTCTATGAGTGCGATGTTGATTATCCGGAGTTGGAGATTGATCCCAAGCTGTTCCCAATCGCAAAGTCCAATTATCGTTAACGTAATAGTCTGTTCCGAGAGAGATTGTCCAAGTGTCTTTCCAAGAATAATCAACGGGTTTCAAACCTAATCCTTTGGTGAAACTTGAAGTCATATCAAATTCTTCAAATGAATCTCCCCAACGAGTAAAGCGAACAGCTCCGGTAAAAGCAACCTTTTCAAACGGTTTATGATAAGCTGATAATAAAACCGTTTCCGGCAAGTCGGGAGATGCTTTTCCATCGGTATAAACACCTGCATATTTACCTAATATCGGATGCATATTATAGGGATATGCTAACGATACGGTATGGTCGCCTTTTACTCTTTGTACTGATTTTGGTTTATAAGATAATCCGAAACGAGTATTTTCATTATGTTCGTACATTATGCCAAAAGTTCCGGTATATGTCCAACCGTCAAGTTCAAATTTGCTACGGCTAATATTGGTATCTCCGGCACCGAAAGATGCCCCATTAATGTTATTAGTCATTTTGCCGTAGATATAACGTGCTATAAAGCTGGCACCAAAAGACCATTTAGAATTTAATTTATATGCAGCTGAAACATTATAATCAATTACTTCTAAAATAGACTCTTTGGCTTTGTCGGCAATAAAACTATCTGTTTTATATTTAGTTGCTAATCCGTAAGGAGCATAAATGCCGGCACCGACAAACCACTTGTCGCTAACTTGATATTGTCCATATACGGAAGGTAGAGGTACCCCAAAATCCATTTCTGTTTTTTTGCCTTGTTTGGCATTTTGCCCCTTCATCTCAGATGCTATTTCCGCAACGGTAAAGTTTAGTTGTGTACCGGATTTTTTCAAGGTCATACCGGCAGGGTTATAAGCTATTGCAGAGTAGTCATCACCAACTATACCGGCACCGGCAAAAGAACGTCCGAGATTGGTAACAGAATATTCGTTAAGTTGGTATCCTGAAGCATAAGCAGAAATACTAAACATACAAGTTGTACATAAAGCGGTTGTCGCTAAAAATTTTTTCATAATCCATATCCTTTATTTATTGAAGTTAAGATTGTTATGAAATAATTGGTAGTATATCTGCAACAAAATGTAAAGTAAGCACCTGAAAGTACTATAGTTTCCTTTGAGATACTATTGATTTATACAATCACTTAGAGAACATTTTTACACATTATTAATGTGTAAAAGATATATATAACCGAAGTTATAGTAAATATTTCGGGTGAAAGATTGAAACTTTTAATCATTATTCTGTCATCTATAAGAAAAATCGATTTTAGTTAATTTTTTATAGAAAGACAGTTTAAATATTGAAGGGCGAGTTTTAATTAGAATATGAATAAACCAACAAAATACTTGAACAACCTAAGCGTGGAGTAGTTTAGGCTTTAATTTTGCCATTATCAGGGGGAGAAATATGGATATTAAACAAAAAATCAGTAATTTTTTCAGCAGTGAAGTTTCCAGCGGAATTTTAATGATTTTGTCAATGTTTGCTTCGGTCTGTTTAGCAAATAGTCCGTGGCGTGAACCAATATCCCATTTTTGGGAAACGCAATTGTTTTTAGGTTTGGCAGATATAAAATTTTCCCGCTCTCTGGAGTGGTGGATTAATGATGTTTTGATGGTGTTTTTCTTTTTGCAAATTGGCTTAGAACTAAAAAGAGAAATGAAAGAGGGATTTTTGTCAGATGCAAAACAAATTATTGTTCCGGCATTAGCGGCACTCGGAGGGATTGTGTGTCCTGCAATCATTTATGCAATTTTAAATAATAATTCTCCTCAGTATATGAATGGCTGGGCTATTCCGACCGCAACCGATATTGCTTTTGCTGTTTGTATTTTAATGTTGGTAGGCAAAAGTGTTCCGCAGGCTGTAAAAATATTTCTGTTGGCAATTGCAATATTTGATGATTTAGGCGCTATTTTAATTATTGCCTTATTCTATAATCAAGGTGTTTCCATTGATTTGTTAGGCTACGCAAGTTTAACCTGTATTGCATTATATTTCTTGAATAAAATGGAAATAACGAATTTTATTCCTTATTTTATATTAGGAGTTGTTTTGTGGTATTGTTTCCTAAACGGTGGTATTCATACAACAATATCGGGTGTTGTTGTCGCTATGGCCTATCCGATGAGAGTTCATTTAAGAAAAAGTTCTCCCTTAGAAGCTTTGTCCCATAAATTAAAACCTTGGGTCGATTTTGTTATTTTGCCGGTTTTTGCTTTTGCATCTGCGGGGTTATATTTAGGAGGAATAACATTAGAAACATTTACTCATACATTGACTTTAGGGATTATATTCGGTTTATTTTTTGGAAAGCAAATAGGTATATTTATGAGTACATGGATGCTTATCAAAATAGGAATTGCTTCGTTCCCCAAAGATGTTAAATTGGCGGACTTATATGGAGTTTCAGCTATTGCCGGTATAGGTTTTACAATGGCCTTGTTTGTGGGCAAATTGTCTTTGCCGGAATATATGCAAGGAGAAGTGAGATTAGGAATTTTATGTGGCTCATTACTATCGGCATTATGGGGAGCAGCCATTTTTCAATGGCAAGAACACATCAAAAAAAGTCGTCAACAATGACGACTTTTTTCTTGGCTAAATAGAACACACAATTTGCGAGATGATATACGATTGTTTTTAACTTTAGGTGCTAGGAAACCGAGGTTAAAGTAACTTTTATTTTTGAATAATAAAAGTTGTTTTTTACCCCATGTACGAAATTTAGGATTTGATATAGATTTATAAGAAGAAGTAAATTCAGCTATTGTAGAGACATCATATAGCAACTAAATTATGTTTATTATAAAAATACATTACTAAGAAAAATTGATAGTATCTTTATTTTTTTATTTATTTTTTAGATTATTCGTTTTATGTTAACACATTAGAGTAATTAAGTAAAAAAAGTATGAGATATGATTAAAGAAAAGGAATATGTCTTAGGTTTAGGTGATTGTGTGTCAGAAATGCATGACATACGAGATAGAAGTGTTGATCTCATACTTACTGATCCTCCTTATAATCTTGGATTGTTTATGAAAAATAGAGAAACAAACCTTGGAGCATTAAGGAAAAACCATTTTTCAGCATCAAATTGGGATTTTGCCGCAGCTGATAAATGGGAGGAATTGATGAATAAATTCTTCCAAGAAAGCGCAAGAGTTTTAAAAAAGCGTGGCGCTATGATAATGTTTATGTCGATTATAAGAGTAGAAACAATCATTCATATTGCTGAAAAATATGGTTTCTATTATAAAACCACTGGAATTTGGCATAAAAAAAATCCTATGCCAAGAAATATGAATCTACATTTTATCAATTCAACAGAAGCTTGGATTTATTTTATAAATCAAGGAAAAACAGGTACTTTCAATAATGAAGGCAAAATTGTTCATGATTATATAGAATCAGCTGTTATTAGTGCTAAAGAACAAAAAGAAGGCAAACATCCAACGCAGAAACCAGAAGAAATTTTATCTCATTTTATAAAGCTACTAACAAATGAGAACGATTTGGTACTAGATCCTTTTATGGGAAGTGGTTCTACAGGGTTAGCTGCATTAAAGGCAAAAAGACGCTTTTACGGGATAGAGCTGGAAGAGCAATATTATGATATTGCAACTAGAAAATTGGGAGGGTTTAAGTGAAAACAGCTATTGATCTGTTTGCTGGTGTTGGCGGTCTGTCTTTAGGATTTGAATTAGCTGGATTTAAAGTACTTTGGGCTAATGAATATAATAAAAGTATTGCAAATGCTTATAAAAAAAATCATCCAGATACTATAGTTGATTCTAGGGATATTAGAGATATAGATATAGTAAAAGAGTTTTCAAAATATGTGGATCAGATTGATGTTGTCATGGGAGGACCGCCATGTCAGGGATTTTCACAAAAAGGAAAAAGGATAGGACTAAACGACGAACGTAATTTTATGTTCAAAAAGTTTGTCGAAGTTGTTTCAGTTGTTAAGCCTAAGTTTTTTGTGTTAGAAAATGTTCCAAATATTTTAACAGCAGAAAATGGATATTTTAAAGAACAGATTATTCATAGTTTTGGTGAATTAGGATATTATATTGATGTAAAAATATTAAAGGCTGAAGATTTTGGAGTTCCTCAAATAAGAAGACGCGCTGTTTTTTTAGGTAAATTAGGCAGTGACTTAAGGTACAGACTACCTAATACTAATCATATGGTAACTTGTGTAGAAGATGCTATATCTGATTTGCCAATCTTAAAATCAGGCGAAGGTCTAGAATTTGTTCCATATACGCAACAGCCCAAAAGTGATTACCAAAAACTTATGAGGATAAAGTCAGATGGAGTATGGAATCATATCTCAACAAAGCATAGTAAAATAGCTTTAGATAGATTAAAATTAGTTACGTTAACTAGCACTAAAAATGATTTACCTAAAGACCAACAAACAAAATCTATTTATAGTGGTACATGGACGCGAATGAATCCTAAAGGTTTTTCAAGAACAATAACAACTCGCTTTGACACCCCTGCATCAGGACAATTTACCTTGCCATTTCAGGATAGATGTCTCACTGTTAGGGAAGCAGCAAGATTACAGTCTTTTCCAGATAATTTTATTTTTTATGGAAAGAAAATGGACCAGATGCTACAAGTCGGTAACGCCGTTCCTCCTTTATTAGCAAAGGCAATAGCTGAAACAATTCTCCTAAATGAAGATTAATCTAAGTTGTACATTTCATACAAGTCATCTATATCAATATCTATACCTACGTTAGCTAGCATATTTTTTCGTTTTGGGTAAAGAATATTTAACAGCTCTTTTGCATCACGTCCATAGTGCAAAAAATTATGACAGTTACTGCATAAGGACACAATATTTTCTTCTACATCAAGAGAAACATCAAATCTTTCAGAAAACGCCATGGGTACTAAGTGATGAGGTTCTGTGTAGGGTTTGTTATTTTTCTTTCTAATAAACGTGTAGTGATTACCATCAATTTCACACTTGTAGGATGCCAATGTTAAAGCATTAACTGCTGTTTGAGGATTTCTTGCATATAATTTACGTCCTTTAGAGACAATAGGTTCAGGTTTGGGTTTGGCAATCCCTGAATAAGTATGGAGAATAGGATTAATATTATCAATATTAGTGCTTTTTATAACCAAATCATCAAGTTTATTTTCTTCTATGGTATCTTCTGTCTGGGTATAAGAAAGACTTTTTAAACCTGGTAATAAAGAGTCTTCATTCTTTATATAAGGAATTATTTCAGAAAAGCTATTTTTAAATGCTTTAAATCTCAGAGGAGAAATAAAACCAATATTGGTCGCAAACTCAGAGACATACTTTTTAGGAATTCTTAACTGATTTTTTCTGGGTCTACCGCCTTCCAATCTTTCTCGAGATTCGTTTTGATTTAATGGGGTAATTCCAAAATCAGACAAGATCGATGAAATAATATCATGTCCAGCTTTATCTTCACAATCAACCGCTATATTTCGTATTTCGTCCGTTGTACTATTTTTATCCAGAGAAGATCTCCCATCAAAAACACCAATTAAAAAAGATCTTTTTATATCTGAATTCATTGTTAATATTACCTGAGATGCTTGTAATATTGATGATAAATTTGTTTTTAAATCACTTGTAAATAAAACAGCAAAACCTTGCTTTCCTGAAGCAAATCCCATTTTATTTCCCAAAATATCAGATGTTAAAATATTTCCATTAACCTTTCTAGACAGTACTTTTAGGAAATTATAGTGCTGTTTTAGTTCGTGAGGAGTTGCTTGTCCAGGATTATGTCTTATCGGTACGGACCAATATTTTATATTATCCTGTATATAGCATTCATTTGCTGTTATCAATGCTCCTAAAAAATATGCCTTGGTTGTGTTTATATTTTTGAATAATTCTAACAATGTAAACATATGAGTTTTCTCCTATAATGTTCAGAGTAAATGATTGATGTCATTATGTAAAGTAAAATTTTAAATATATGCTGAACTTCATAACTCATTGAAAATGTTAAATTCTTGCTAAAATTAGTTCGAAGATTATCTGGGGTATAGTATATTTGGTGGCTAATCTTCGAACCGGCTTAAATGCTTGTATATAAAAGAAAAAATCGCCATTTTGACGACTTTTGAACTCTGGCTGGCAGGAGGACGCAGGAATAAAAGAAAAATCCGCTCAACTTTACAATGTACTTGTCAATCATTACAGCGAAATATTGGCAATGAAAGACCAAGTTAAATTGATAAAAAGTTTACTCGATGCTTGAAATTATTTTTAATATGAAAATACAAGGTTACTTTTCCAGTTTTACGCCGTTAATTAATATTAATTTATCATTTCCGGCGGCAATTTCTTTTAAACGGCTAGTAAAACCACTCTTGGAGAATAGCCCGTAAGTAATGTCGTTTCCGGAAAAATCTTTAGTCTTGCACTTTTCTTGTAATTTTGCGAAAACCCCTACATCAACCGGTTTGTCATCTTTGTAATATTTGCATTCCGCTGCAAAAATACGCTTATTGCTTTCATCTACGGCAACCAAATCAATTTCTTCGTTTTTACCCCAATATGAACCGATACGTGACGGCACAAAATCAATCAGTCTTTTTTTGCATAGTTCGGCAAATATGTTACGGCAAATATCTTCATAAACAAAAGCAACATGATTATCAATAAAATGTTCATTCAGCTTACTTAAAACAAAATTAAGGTTATCCAGTTCAAGTTCTCCTTTGTAAGGAAATACAAACTTAAACCAAAAACGCATAAAAATATCTCGCATAACATAAAGACCTTTACGGCTTTTTTCCGGGTTGTTTTCTGTTACCGGAACACGTTTTTCCAACAAATACAAACCCTGCAAGGTTTCCAAATATGGTGTTAAACGGTTACTTTCTACTTGCATTGCCGAAGCTATTTCCGATAGTTTGTGATTTTCAGCTGCAATAACTTTCATTATGGAGTAATAGTTAACCGGTTCCTTAACTTCCTTATTGAGCAAAAATGCCGGTTCATCATACAAAAAACCGTTCGTATTCAGAACTGTTCTGGCAATGTTTTCCATCAGTGTACTGTCGTTGGCAAAAAATTCCATATATTTCGGAACACCTCCGGTAACGGCATATTGTTCTACCAATTCGGCAAAAGGAACTGTTGCATAGTGCTCTTGAATTTCACAAAACGATAGTGGCGCTAATCTTATTTGTGCGGTGCGGCGACCATATAGAGGGCTTTTTTCAGATAAAACTTGACGTGTCATCATATTGATATAAGAACCGCAGATGATAACCATTATGTCCTTTTTTGATAAGACTTCATCCCAAACTTTTTGAAATACAGAGGTAAATGCAGGATTAGTATTCACCAAATATTGAAATTCATCTAAAACCAATATCTTAGTTTGGTTATTTTGCACATCGGCAAAAATCTTAAACAATTCTATCCAATCGTTAAAGTTTGCATTTTTTAAATATTCTTGTTTGGTAAATTCTGCTAAAGATGCCGAAAATCTTTTCATACACTGTGGTTCAGCCTCTTCCGTTGCCAAAAAATAAAGAGCAGGTTTATCTTTAATAAATTGCTTAATCAGTTCGGTTTTTCCAATTCTGCGCCGACCATACAAAACCACAAAGGAATGTTTATTTTTATATTCTTGCTCTAAATCTTTAAGCTCTTTCGTTCTTCCGATAAATTCCATAATCCACCTCATATATTATTTAATATAATCCATATTATACTAATTTAAATTATATTACAAGCAAAAAAATAAAAATGTTAAAGAATATTCCTTCTTTAACATTTTCTTTGTAATAGACAGTTTTCCTAGTGTTTTTATAGGGTAGGGCTTATGAGTAAAATAAAAATGTTAAACTTTGTTAGAATTTCAAACATTGTTTAACATTTTGAGAGGTGAGAATTTTGATAATTAATAGTTTTAAATATGTCTCCAGCATGCAGAACTTGTTGATGCCATATGAATATTATCTTTGGAAGATAAAATTTCCTTTAGTCCATTTATTGTTTCATTAGAGTAAATTGATAAAATACCTACTAGTCCGTCATCAGAATTTAACAATAACTGCCTCTGAATATTTGCTCTTTCGTTTTCTGGAACAGTTCTGCATATTTTAATTATGTCATCCATCATTATCATAGTACTATCAAATGCTATTAAATCATCTTCATATATATCATGCAGAAAATGTACAGCTGTACTACGTTTAGATATGTTATTCTGAATATCATACTTACTTATTTGATAAACGAGTAAATCTCTTAATAAAGATTTTTGCTCTAATGTTAATCCTTTATATACTTTTCTATATGTTGTCATATTATATTCCTTCATATTTCTGCTATTAACATCTTTATCTATTATTCTTTGTGCTGTAAGATGATGATAGATAAAAATAATCTTGATGACAACTAATTAAATTTGCGAAATGTCATTTATTGACACTTATTCTCAAATCTTTCAAAATCTGTTTTACTTCATTTGTCGGGATATACTTTTGTTCATCATTGTAGAAGAATGTTTGATTAATTAGGTTTCCATTATCAATGTAAGCAATATGTGTTGAGTTGTCACCATAAGATTGGCTGTAATGGATTAATGGCAAATTATTATAAACAAATCCATTGTTCCAAAGTTTGATTAAGTTTCTGACCGTTATTTTATCGATACAATAACTGTAATACGGACTGGCAAAAGCATTTATAACAAATCCGGATACCACAAAATCAGCACAAAGTCTGTTTTGTAACTTGTACCGATTGTTATAAATCCAATCGCAATGCGCTAAAAAACACGTTTTATCTAGTGTTATCATATCTTCACATTCTCTACGGCATTGGCAAGCATTTGTTGGTTATAATTGAAGTAATGCTGTGTAGTTGATATGTTTTTATGATTAGCCAGTTTTTGCACCAAACAGATATTAACTCCGGAGTTTACCAACTTTGATACAAACAAGTGCCTGCCTAAATGGCTTGCCCCTTTAATGTTGAACTTTTTATAAATTGAACTGAACATCCTGCTTATTGATGCTCGGTTATATGGTTTATTGAGTTTTTGGCTTGTAAACAGATATGTTTCCGGCGAAAGTTTATCAGCCCATTTGTTTTGAAGATATTTCAAATATTCGCAAAACTCTTTCTTTAATTGACTGTTCATATAATATTCGCACTTGTTCTTGCCTTTGTTCTTATCATAATCAAGACATATTACGTCTTTTACTTTTAACTCATCATTAAAAACATCTTTTACTTGCAAATATGCAAAATTGATTGAACGCATACCGTTTAAGGAACAAAGAAACATCATTCTTATTTGCTCGGCATGTTTCATTGATTTTATAAAGTTCAAAATGTCCTTAATTTTCTTATCATCTACAAATTCACTGTTTGTCATGGCTTTCTCCTATGAAAGGCTGTAAGTGAAAGGAAATAAGTCTCACAGCCTTTCGGTCTTAAATATTCTGTTATTTTATAATTGCTTGATAAAACACGGTGTAACTCGGTTGATGTGTCATTGTGGCAATTCCGCCTTGAAGTTTCCAACCTTGTTTTAGTTTTTGGTTTACCCATTTAATCAGTTCATCTACACTTGTGGAACATATAATATCGTATTTCATATTTCCTCCTAGTATTCATCTGCATACATTATGGTAAGTACACGGTTTGTCAGTTTTGGGTTGCAGGCATCGGGCGAGATGTAAAGAAGTTCTCGGTCATAATAATCAATTTTCCAGAAAATCTTCTTTCCCTTAAATTCAAACGCTCCAAAATCTTTTTCACCGTATGGATTATTGTCTTTATTAAAGTCATTGAAATTGCGCACTTTGTTGATAATGGTTGCAATATCTTCTGAAGAATTACATCTGATACCTTGAGTTAAAATCAGTACTCCTTTTGATGGATTGGCTCTAAACTCATCGTTTAATCTTGCTATCTCTTGAATATTAGTCATTTGCACACCTCTCTAACAATGTACAAAGGATAAACTCATTTAAGCCTTTATGATTATCGACATAGTCCCAAATATCTTTGCCTTCATTGTTTTTAATATCAACATCGGCACCGTTTTTGATAAGAAACTCAATTACACATAAACGCATCATTGCTTGCGGATGTTGAACTACTTTCATAAGAGCAGTATTTCCGGAATTATCTTGAGCGTTAATATCGCTTCCTTCTTTAAGCAAAACATCTAATGTGTCCGGATTGCTTCGTTTTTTAGCAGCAATCATAAATGGAGTTTCACCGGCTTTGTTGCGAGAATGAATATTGCCACCATAAGCCAAGAACATTTTGACAACATCAGTTTCGTAAAACTCTTTACATACCCACATAAAAGGTGTCCAGCCGTTATCGTTATATGGTAGATTAACATTAACTCCTTGGTTCAATAAATCTGTAATTGTGGGCAAATTGTTTTGATATAACGCTTTCATAAGCGCTTGCACCATATTCGGATGCGAAATATTCGTATTCATTTAAATCTCCTTTTAGTCCGCTTAAAAGTGGGACAAGTTGGTTATAAATTCACTTTTTTGAGATAAACACCTTATCGATGTCTCTCGCTTCGATTTGATTTAAACATATCAAGAATCAGCTGTCAAGCCGCAAAATCAATATTTTTTATAATAATCCACTGATTTAGCGGCGTTTTTATTTTAATACGGCCATTTAAGAATATAATATTCTAATTTATTTAGGATTATTTAGAATTGTTCATGGTATCTATACTGTTGTAGATTTCTTCTATTTCTTGCTCATTTTTTCCTTTGAAATAGTACCATAATAAATGGTCAAATCCGTTTCTACTAATATCACTTTCGGAAGCCTTTAGAACAGTATCAACAATAGTTTGATATAATTTATAATCTATTCTACATAAAGCATTCCTTATTTTACGATATTCATTCTTATAATTGATGTTTTCAACGGTAACTTTATGCCACTTGATGTAAATAGGTAAAGCCATCCTTATTACGGCGTCATAAATTGAATAATTGTCTTTGTTCTTATCATCAAATAAGTTAAAACATGCATAATGACAAAATTTACTGGCAAAAGAAGTATTTTTACGTCCGCCACTTATTTCAATTATTCGAAAAAGACCATCTTCTTTTAATGCTTTGTCGGGATTTGTTAAATGCTCCAGAAAACGTTTTTTATTAAACTGCAGGATTTTATCTGCTATTAGGTACCTTCCTGTTTTTTTTATATTATCACCTTTAGCATCCTCTGCTCTTATATTTGAATTTAAATGAGTGCTGTTTTCCTTATCTATTGTGCGTACTATTTGATAAATACAAGTCTCTAAAGTGTTTTCATTATCTTTTAATTCTTCTTTATCTTTTAATATTTCTTTTAATTTATGAAAAAAATTTGAAGAAGTCTCTCCATTATATTCATCTCTATTATTAGAATATCTTGAATCTACTTGTATCATTGCTTCAACTCTGGCAACATTATCAATAGTAAGTATTGGTATTTTTATATCTTCTCTAACAAATGTTAACAAATAATCTTTAGAGGCTTTAATCTCGTCTTCTATACTCATTGCTTATTTTCCTAGTCAGTTGATTATATTTTTATTAAACTGAATAATATTCTTAAAATCAAGCGATTTTAGATATTATTGCTTTTTATTACGACAATATCTGACATATAAATCCATAAATACCTTTATAAAGCAAAAGGACATGATATGAAGGTGTTGATTGAGACAATTACAAATCGCAAAGGATATAAAAACTTCAATAATATTAACGGTTTGCACGAGTTTTTGAAGCAAAACCATAAAAAGATTAAAAGTTATAAAATCTTATCCGAAGCCTATAACGGCACATTTGAAGACCTTATCAAAGAGATTATGGAAAAGGCAGATTTAGTCTCAAATATGTTACTATATGCATATTTTAATATGACGGATAAAAGCAACAAACATAACAAACTCCTTAAGGCTGCCGGTCTTGCCGCTGAAATTCAAGGTTTGGTTAGAAAGTATATGTAATAACTTTGTTATAATTTTTATTATTTTTTTATCAAATCATCTAATAAATTTAAAAAATCACTCTTAAATAAGACGGAGGTATCTTTTTGATTTTTTAATGCATTGATAATTTGTTCTTTTGTTATTGGAAAAGGCATAGAACCCTTTTCATAATCATTAATAATGTTTTGCTTATATAATGGTTCGTAAATATTTGCATGTAAAGGTTTGTTAAAATGGTTCTTTTTTCTACATATTTCTTGCCAATTAGATAAAATATCATCAGGCATATGCATAGCTAAAAAGTCTTCAAAATTATGATAATTAAAATGAAAATCGGGAATATTCTTAGGCTTTTTATTATATTTTTCCCCATCGCCTTCATCATTCCTAATATAAGTATCCTTATCAACCCAAATATAAATGATATCTTTAGGATTTTGCTTTTTAACTTCATTAAATTTTATTTGAGCAGGCTTAAAATGCCCATTGTTTATTGTTTTGGGGACGATTGTAACTGGATAATCATTATCTTCTAGATAGCGATTAAGTTCTTGCAAATACGCTTTTTCTGAAGGACCTTCGCATATAATAATGTATACATTCTTGGGATAATTCATTTTTTCTATCCTTATATATAAGGGTGCGGAATACCAGAGAAAGCACCATTTAGGTATTGTTTTCTGAAATTGGTTACATTTCTAATTCCCTCAAAAGAAGAAACTCTTGTTAATACAGTTCCTTTATTAGCATTTTTCTTTACAACGCCAATTTCAGAAATTCTTAATAAATCAGCATCTAAAATATCTGTATTATGAGCAGTAAATATTAATTGTGCATTTTTACGATTATATCTCTTGTCTTTAAATAATCTGACAACCTCAGTTAATAATAAGGGATGCAAAGAACGTTCTAATTCATCAATAATAAGAGTTGCTCCTCTATCTAAAGCTGATAAAAATATACCTAATAAACCTGCTATTATTTGAGTACCTTCAGATTCTTCTGTAAATTTAAATTTAACCTCATTACCATCAATATCCTTATGGTATGAGTAGATATAATCTACCGATAAAATATTATCTTTTATCGATATGCTATAGGGTTGTGATTGCAAATCTATAGGTTGAGCAAGTTTAGTTGTGTTTCTATCTAGTTGCATACGCTCAATATCAATATCTAATTTTCTTAGCAATGATGTAATTTTTTCGAATGATGCATTTATTGCTTTATAATCTTGTGAAGCCGCCAGTTTTTCCATTCCAAATGATAATGGAAACATATTTATAGGGTATATCTCTATATCTTCCTTTATTGCTTTGTATACATCTGATATGATTTTATTTAATCCGCTATAGTTCGTGGCTATACGATTTAAAAAGGTTATTTTTTGATTTTTATTAGTATCACAGCATTCTACATCCAAAATTTCTTTTAACCGTTGCTCAGTATATCCTTTACCTGAAACTTTTATAAGATTTTGTTTTTTTAATGAAATTTCAAATATAATATCATTATTTTCTTTTAGAGACTCTAAAACAATTGTATCTTTGTTATACTCTACCAGATATGTATATTCTTTATTTTTTATAAAAAATGATAGTTCGAATAATGTCGATACATATTTAGTATTGATTTTATTAGGTATATATAGGTTGTCAATGCGAGACGTTATAATAGCTTTAAATGTATCTAAGGCTTTTATAATATTTGTTTTGCCAGAAGCATTGGCTCCGTATATAGATAAACATGGAATATACCTATTATTCCTTTTCGGCTCAAGAAATACTACAGTATCTAGTTCTTTGTATCCGTTAGGTGCTTTTCCTTCATCAAATTTGAAATCTAAATTCAAATCAAGAATAGACTTAAAGTTTTGAATTTTAAAAGATGATAACATACACTTACTCCTATTGTATATACATATAACACATAAAAAACGAAATGTCAAGATGTGCAAAAAAAATGTTTATATTGATATTAAAATGGGGTATTTGAGTTCTTTTATATTAAAATACATGCATTTTTGTTGTTTTTATTATATCATATAAACACAAAAGTATAGAAAATTGGGTATATTTTCTTCTATGGAAAAAAAGGGGCAAAAAACGAAAGTTTTTCAGAAAAATCTAAAAAACTTCCAAGTATGTTATATTTAAAAAATGAAAATATATTTGTTGTGTAAAATTTTAATACCCCTCAATCTGTTATAAAATCGGTGTGACTCTTTATTTTTAACGTTTTCCATGATATCTTTTTATGTAAAAATTACACATAAGTTATATGTTTTTTGTGTAAAAATTTAATAAAACATATAATGGTTTTATTAAACGAAATGCCTGTTTAAGCAAATAAATACAAAACATTCAAATAAATAGGATGGAACCTGTTATTGCGGAGTAGCAGGTCTAAAAACTACAGCACCATTATCTATTAAAAATTCTGCAATCTCTATTTCTATTCGGTTTAATGCAATCATTAATGGTGTTTCAAAACGTGTGTTTATCCAGTTTATATCTACACCTTTATCTATCAATAGTTTGATGGTTTTTATTTTCATATCTGTTGTCATATTTGGGTTTTGGATTACATACATTATCGCATTTTCACCTAATAGGTCATTTCTATTAACTTCTGCACCTTTGTTTATAAGGTATTCAATTCCTTCTGTATCTTCACTCATACCACAGGCTGCTAAAAATAATGTTCTTCTCAGTCCGTCAACTGGTTGCTCTAATTTGAAAGATGGAATTTCAGCAAATAGTTTTTCTAAACTAGTTGCATCATCAATTATTAAATGGAAATCTTCTAATTGTTTTCCTTCAGGAAGGTCATTAATTGATTTATATTGAACACGGCTACTAATTGCTTTCATCTTTTCTAAAGTAGCCTCAATTTCTGATTTGTGAATGTATCTGCTATATGTATTGGTTTGTTTATTATAAGTTAACATGTTTACCTCCGTTGTTTTGTTTACAAAGGTATTTATTTGTGAAATTTGCTTGTTCGAATTTGAAAAAAAATGTTGCGAAAAAATATTTTGTATTCATAATTATTTCTAAAGAAAGGTTTACTTATGAAAAACTTGAAATTTGATCGCAATTTTATAGCACATTTTTTAAAAATATATGCCTCATTTGGAAAGTTATAGAAACGATTTAAAAAGAGTTACATTTGAGTAAGAAATTATTTGATTATAAAAAATGGGAGAATTAAAATGAATGCTAAAAATGAAAAAAACGATGAAGAAAAAATTAATGACAAAACAGAATGTTTTATTTCATATATTAAAGAAGGCTATAGTAAAGAAGAACTATCAAAAAATGGATTAGTGGCTTTTCTTAATAGTATTCCATCAAATAAAAAAGCTGAAATATTATCGATACTTTTCAATGTTTCTTTGGAATGTAAAAATCTGTATTTAGCTGAAAGTATATTTTTACCTATCAAGAATTTAAAATTAGATAGTGATAAAAATACTTTTTTAAAAATTGTATCAGAAGAACATCTTGTAAATATCAATGAAACATTAGCAGAAGCAATTTATGAATATATTAAAAAAGTAAATACAAGTAAAGTAGATAAAACAAAATTTAATAAAGTAAAAGAAATACTTATGTATAAAATTAAAAAGAAAAATAAAGAAAACACATTTGATAAAAAAGAAGAAAATAAAAATTCAGCTACAAAAAAGAAAGTAAAAACGAAATCTTCTCAAGAACTAAAACAAAAACTTAGATTAAATAATAGTCTTAATGATTATAGTACAACAGAAATAAACAAGGTTGATAGTGCTGTCAATTCATTAACAGATAAAAGCAATGAAGAAGATCCTTTCTCACTAATCTATAAATTATTATCAAATGTAAAAGATACTAATAAGAATTTAATTGATAGAATTAATAAAAATGAAAAATTAATACTTAACAAAGAGGAAATAATAAAAACAAAAAAAGAAGAAAATAAAAATCTAATAGAGGAAAACAAAATATATAAAAACGAAATTGAAGAATTAAAAAATCAGTTAGAAGACTTAAATAAAAAAATGGAACAACTTCATATTGATTATGATATGTTATTAAATAATAAGGAAAAAGAAATAAATGTATTAAATGTGAAATTAGAAGAGGCAATGAAAGCAAATGCAGACTTGCAAAATTCAAAAGACATAAGCAAACAAGCATTTATTGCTCAAATATCTCAAAAATTACAAATAAGATACAAAAAATGTCAAGAAAGCAAAAAAGAAACAAAAGAATTCGTAGAAAATCAAATGGATAATTTGTTTGATGATTTAAAATCGTTCGGCATTAAATTTGATGATTGTGGAGAAAAATAATGAGCTATTGTGGTATTGATTTTGGAACAACAAATACAACCCTTGTTTATTTTGATGAATTAAAAGGTAAATGTCTAGTTGGAGATGATGACGATTATATACAGCAACCACTAGCTTCCATAATAGCTATTAAGCATAGTGAAGGGAAATATAAAGTTGGTAATAATGTTAAAAGACAAAAAAGATCTCTATCCAAAGAGTATGAAATAATATCTTCAATCAAAACTATATTAAATGATACTTCTAAAACATGGAAAATAGTTAGCCATGGAGAAGAAAAGGAAATTAATACTGTAGATATGGCTAGTTTAATATTTAAGGATTTAAAGAAAAATGCAAAAAAACAATATAATATAGATATTGATAAAAGTGTTATATCCGTTCCTGTTAATTTTTCTTCTCAAAAAAAGCTTTTATTGGAAAATGCTGCTAAAAAAGCAGGTATACAAATAACTAAATTTGTAAATGAACCTACTGCTGCGTTTATAGCACATTATGAAGAATTAAAAATCTTTAATAATATAGTAGTATTTGATTGGGGCGGAGGAACCCTTGATGTCTCAGCTATAAATGTGAATAAAAATTCAATAAAAGAAATATATACAAAAAATATGTATCGGGCTGGAGATATTATAGATAAAGATTTTGCAAAATACATATATAAGAAAACGGTAAAAGAAAAAGGGTTGCCTTTTGTCGCGTTTGAAGAATTAGAACCTAAGGAATATGATGGTTTAATAGCATTAGCAGAAGAATTTAAGATTAAATTATCATCAATGAATAAAAGTAAGATAACAGAAATGTGTTCTATTCAAGGACAAAATATACTTATATCTGTAACAGATGAAGAATTAAATAATATTGTTAAAGATATAGTTGATGATTCATTAAATGTATTAACAGAAGTTATATTAAAATCATTTAAGGATAAAGTTGATTGTATTTTATGTGTTGGTGGTTCAAGTAATTTAAAATACTTAAGAGAAACATTAAAAAAGTTATATAATGCAAAATTATATTTTCCTGATAATCCAGAGTGGGATATTGCTGATGGCGCATGTACAATAGATGCATCAGCAAGTGAAAATGTATATATGTTGCCATATAATATAGGATTGAAGTTATCTAATGGTCAAAATTTAAATTTATTAAAAAAAGGTCAAACTTTGCCTTGTGTGCGTTCTGAGTTTAAGATATCAACAACAGATTACTCAAAACAAGCAAATTTAATTTTTAAAATAGGAAACGATGCAGAGTTTCAAGAAATCGTTCCTGTTTTAGGTGGGTTAGATGAATCATTAACAATATATACACATATAGATAAATATTTAGTTTTGCATATAGATGTAAGAAACAATAAAACAAAAGAAGAATATAATGTATTTAATTATGAAAAACTTGAAATTTGTTATAACATATAAAGGAAAAGATAATGGATGAATTAAAAAGTAATATTCACTTTAATAGTAATGTGTATCCAGTCAAAACGTCTGTACCTTATAGTGATAATGATTTTTTAGAAGAAATTTATGATCCTAAAAAAATAGAATTAATAAAAAAATATAAATCGTTAACAAAAAAACAAGAAGAAATACTTGTTAAATCGGCGGTATGCGTATATTCTAAAAGAATATTAAACAATAAGGATGCTCAATATTTTGTATTTCAAAATGTAAAGGGTGATATTAAAGATATATGTAAGTGCAGACTATTTCAATGTCCACTATTACTGACAGAATGTCGTGTTGGAAAAGAAAAAGAAATAAAAGAGGAAGAAAAACTGTTTTCTCAATTAAAAAAAGCAGAAAAAAGAGTAACAACCGGATATCATCCAATATTCTTAAATTTTACAAGAATTGAAGAAATATATGATGAAGATGCGTTTCCAATAATAGCAAACACAAATCTTCAAGAATATAAGCAAAATAATAATCAAAAAATAACATTTCTTTATAATGGTGGAGGAAATGGAGGAACTTTTGATAATTGGGACGGAGGAGATATAAGTAATTATTTTAATTCAAAAAAAGAAAATAAAAATATTCAAGTAGTTCCATTAAGAAAACCTAAAAAAAGACAGAAAAATCCCTTATTAGAATATCAGAAAAAGCACAAAAATACTAATAATCCTTTTTTTAATAGAATTAGTTAATAGTAAAAAAATAATTGTATAAAATATTTTTTACTTTTTGAATATCTTCATCAAAGGTCAATAATATATGCTGTTCTTTTGATATTTTTTACTTTAACAAATCCGACGTACCTGATACGAAACATTGCCAACCAAGTACAGATGTATAAAATCAGACCAAAAATGTGCGAAGAAGAATAAAAGTGGCTAATAATATTGATTTTTAGATTATTTATTTACATTAATTTGTGATATATATTAGTATATAATAGAAATTTTGAGCGTTGGAAGGGTTTTAAATAATGAGTACATGTCAATGTATAGAATTTGAGAAATTGATATTTTATCATCTGCATGATACAAAATCGAAAAGGACTGCAATGGGTATTATAAGTTAACATGTTTACCTCCGTTGTTTTGTTTACAAAGGTATTTATTTGTGAAATTTGTAGTTTTTTGATTTTAACAAAATCACTTTTTGCCGGATAAATATATATGAAGTTAATTGCTCTACTTCGTTTTATGTTTTTTTTACAAAGTAATTTGGTGTAGTAGGAATTCCTATTACACCTTTTTCTTTTTAATCACTTGTGCTTGTTTGTTTTAATTAATCGGGATTAAATCAGTTCTGTTAATTTCCTAATTTATTTGTAATCAGTTTAATTCTCTTTTTGATTTCAAATTACTGCTTTCTATTGTCAAATTAAGAAAAGTGCTATTTTAACTTGCCCTATTATAATAGATATTTTCTTTCTATTATAATACTATTATAGGAGCAAAAAACTGCCTTCAATCCATTGCTGTACAACACTTTCAGCAAATGGCGGCGGAAATATACGTTTCCGTTAGTGGAAATATACGTTTCCAGTAGCGGAAATATACATTTCGTTAGTGGAAATATACATTTCTTTTTGGGGTAAAAGCGGAAATATACATTTCGGGGTGGAAATATACATTTCGCCACTATTTTTGTTAAAATCTAAAAATGAAAAATCTGCCGATAAATACCTTTGTAATAAAACGTAGCGAAGGAATTAAAATGAGCAGAAGTAAAGCAGAACTCTCAATTACAGAGCGTTATATACTAACTTACATTAGTTACAAAACCAACAATGGTTTCAAATTTTTCATGAACAACGAGACACTGGCACAGATAATTTGTTGCACAATTCCATCAACCAAAGTTTTGGTCAATAAATTGGTTAGAGAGGGGTATTTGATAAAAACCTGTGATGATAGAGGTAGAAGACAGTTATCGCTCTCAGAACGCAAATTTATGCCCCTTGATGGTGTTAATATGGGAAACATTGAAAAGAATACCCTAAAACACGATGCCCAAGACCAAGAGCAATGGGCAAACTACTATAAAAATGAGCTAAACGAGGCTCAAAACCATATCAAATCCCTAGAAAATGAGCGAAATAACTACAAAAATGCACTAGAAACACTGATGTCCGTACTGGCTACAAAAGGTATCGATATCAATGATATTGAAGTAATGATGAGATAAAACTAGTTGTATCATTAATCTTGTTTAAATATATTAGCGTATGATATTTAATGTTTTAAGCTTATTTATATAAATTTGACAAAGAAGCAAATGTTTTTAGGTATTTAATTATTATAACTGAATGTACTATATGCTATATCATCTAATTGTTTAGCAATATTCTTGAAATCACTATTTAAATCTAAAGTTTTAACTTTGAAATTATTTCCACATATTTTAAATTCACAATCAGGTGTTATTTCTTCATTTGTTTTAGCATATAACAACATTCCTGAAACATTACCTGTATTTTCTATATCTTGATTTTTCACATATGTAAATATTTGATACATATTATTAGAGTGCAATTTTTTTTTATCAAATTGAGTTTGCATTGTTTTGCTATAATATTTTGCATCAATAATTAATATCTTATCCTTAAATTGTAATGTAATGTCTGTTTGCATAACTGGTAAGAATTCAATCATTCTCTCACTTTGATCTCCGTCTAATGCCCATTTTACTTGCATCGCTCTAACATCATCAAGATAAGTATGATGCTTTCTATAATATTCCAGTACAAACTTTTCATACAATCTAGACATATGTTCATCTGAAAATTGTTGTAGTTTATGTTGGCCTTTGTCTGTTGTCATCAACATACCATCAATAACAAAATGGCATATATTCATCAGCATTTCATAACTTTTGTTATTTCTTTTATATGTAAGCATATTCCAACGAATTTTATCTGGATTTATAGTATATACCTTATCTAAAAATACTAATATCTTTTTTAGATTGTTCTTTCTATCCTGTTTTACATGCTTATTTTTTATTAGTAATTGAATAGTAGTTTTTAATATCTGATTAAATATATTATTCTCAGACAACTCATCATATTCACAATTCAAGTTTTGTCTTTTTTGAATTTTGTTTTTAACAGTTTCTGTGATATTAAGCTTTCCACGAAGAGTTGATAAATTCTCATTAAAAGAAACATATTCTCTATATAAACCTTGTTTAAGTTGTTGTGATATTCCTTTTGCTAATATTTCAGCAAATAAATCTTGAATATATTCAAACTCTTCTGAAGCTATTTTTTCATAGTTCTGTTGTCTTAATACTTGAAAAGCATAAGTTAGCATATAATAAATATTTTTGATAAAAATACCTTTATCATTAATCATCTAATACGCTTTCTAGTTTATTAATCCAAGTTTGAACCTTTTGATTATCATCAAACCAATATTCTTGTAGCATTGGAATAATTTCATATCTTATAATTGATTTCATCCAGTTCTTTGAACATTTTGTTTGATTACAAAAATAACTATGTCCAATACAGAAACCACTACCAAGAGAACCATCTTGTTTTATGTCTTTATTTAACTCTTCAATTTTCATCATAAGGTTATCAAAAATATCATTTGAAAGTGATTTTTGGTAGTTTTTAAATCCTTTTGATGCAAATCTTGGCTCTATTTCATAGAAGCTAAAACGACGTCTAAGAGCATAATCAATCATTGCAAGGCTTCTATCTGCTGTATTCATCATACCAATAATATAAAGATTATCCGGTACATAAAAAGGTTTTTGATTATAGGCTAATGTAATTTTATGTTCAGCACCTCTATAGTCCTTTTCAATTAACATAAGCAGTTCACCAAAAATTTTACTCATATTTCCACGATTTATTTCATCAATAATAAAGAAATATTCTTTATCTGGATTGTTGGCAGCCTTTGTGCAAAACTGATAAAATATGCCATTTCTTAATTCAAAATCAGAACCATTAGGTTTGTAGCCCATAACAAAATCTTCATAAGTATAATTTTGATGGAATTGCACCATTTCTATACGATTATTATCTTTTTCTCCCATAATGGAATATGCTAATCGCTTTGCTGTAAAAGTTTTACCTACACCCGGAGCTCCTTGTAATATAAGGTTCTTTTTATTTTTCAGCAATAAACATAATTCATCATAATCTTCTGATGATGTATACACATCTGATAAAAAGTTGTATTTAGTGTATGACGTATCGTTATCATTTACATACAAATGAATATTAGTTAAATCTATTTCATCTAAGGCATCGCTTAATTCCTCTCTTAATTTCCATATAAAATCACCTTGAATATCTTTATCAGCTTTCTTTCCAAGATAAAGTATTGGCCACCATTTTGAGTTTTTATCATCATTAAAAGTTGGACAACTTGTTGCATCAGCTATTCTGTGAGCAAGTTTCGAAGATTTTATATTATAAAATCCAGCGGTTCCACCGTACTTGTCTGCCAATTGGGAGCATGTTGCAGCACCTCCAAAATCCTTGAATCTTTTCATAATGGCTAAATCATCATCATAAAATATAGTTTTATCATTTAATAAATTTAGCCAATCTTGTTTGGAAAAATTAGGAGAATAATCAAGCGGATACCAATCATTATTATTGATAGGGAGTTCATTATAATCCATTATAAATTGGTTTTTGAAATCATCTATGATACTATCAATTGATTTTATAATTTCATCTATATTCAAATTAATATCATCATTGTTGTTGATAG
This sequence comes from Alphaproteobacteria bacterium, assembly GCA_017465405.1. Classification (GTDB taxonomy): domain Bacteria; phylum Pseudomonadota; class Alphaproteobacteria; order RF32; family CAG-239; genus JAFUYI01. The sequence continues at coordinate 117,829 of JAFTWG010000001.1, read as the reverse complement.
TAAAAGAATTTTTAACATATGATGAGCTATATTTACCATCCATTAATCTAGAATTTATTAATTCATGTATATAACTACCATTCCAATTAACTAGAGGAGGAGCTTTTTCAGAAATACCATAAACTATTTCAAGATTATTGGTTATTGCTCTTGGTGCAAACAAAATACAAGGATAAATCCCCCTGCTAATTTGTTGATTATGTCCTAAAAAAGTAAGGTGAAATACATCTGCTAAGCATCCCTTACCAAAACTAAAGTTAATTCTCAATTTTTTATACACATCTAATCTATTTGGAAAAATAGCATCTTTGGTAAATTGTCCCTTAGGAATCGCTTTTCCTGGTTCAAATTTTTTTGCTTCTATACATTTTATAAGAAAATTTTTTATTATATTTTTAAAGTTATCTTCATTCATTGTAATTGTCCTATAGTGATAATTATTTTTTGTAAGGTTACAATAACAATATCATAAAAACAAGGCAAAAAACATATTAACACTTATTAAATTTAGAATAAAATAAATTAAAAGCTATAGACAATTATTTTAACTAAATTATAATATAACGTATATAAAAGTTTTGAAAAAACTTTTATAGTATCGAAAAATACATCATTGATTTGAAAATATACGATAAAGGCTATTCAATCATATTTTCTTTTAATTTTTCAATGATCTTTACAATATCTTTAACTTGATTTTTGGTTAATTCCAAATATTTTCCATTACAATAGCCTACAGCTACTAATAGTAATTTTTCATCATAATAATTTAATACCCCTTGTTTTTTTCCTCTTTCAATTATGGAAGTCCAGTAATTGCTACCTTTTTCATATATTGACAGCTCATCAGCAATATTGGTATTAAATTTTTGTTCTTTCGCAGCTATAGCTTTTTCTACAGCTTGTTCGGAAGAAGATGTTAAAATACTTAAAAATTCTTCAGATAAAGAATAATCCTTTTTACTAATTATTTGCCAACATTCTTCTTTTTTACAATACGTTTCAATATTAGCTGTTGATCTATTATCATCGTAAATAGTATCAAAAACTAATTTTCCTATCCCTGCTATTTCTTGCTTAAATAACTCAGAAACAGATTGTTGATTCCATATCTGCAAGAAGTTTATACTTTTTTTAAGCTCTTTTGCTTCATAAGCAAGCTTCGCAAATGTGTATGCAACTATTTGAGGCCTATATGCTCTCTTTTCTTGATACCACAATTGTTCAGAGATAGTATCTTCAATGTAAGAAAAAAGAATCTTTTTACCTATTAATTCCTTGAATAACAATTCATTACAGTAAGAATTTCCTTTATTCCACAATTTTTCCATATTAGTATGAAATTTTGCAGAGTTAACTTCTCCTCCCCATGATACAAAGTGAGGCAACATATCTGCACAATTCATATATTTTGCCAAATCTGTTAATGTAAACTTTTTATTTTTAGGATTAACTAATTTATAATCAGCTTGTTGAGATTTGGTCATTTGCATCATTGGTTGCTCATATTGACCTCTAGCTCGTTCAAAAAACCACTTATATTGAATAACTTCTCCACTTACTAATGGGGCATAAGTTTTTCGTGAAAAATCTTCTATTCTGACATAAAATGGATGACTTGAATTTAAATCTGCAGTTTTTACTTTGTTTTGACTATTAGCATATTTTGCAATATTTCGAATTAGATCTGGATCTAGATCCTTTAATATTGTAAGCTTCATTTGTACAAAGATACCGGATAAATCTGCATTATCTTTTATGTTTGTTGCTGCTAGTGTTGCGGTGGTTTGTCCTCCATTAATTATTTGTAAATCGGTGAAGGATGTGATTAGCAAACCATTTTCTGTTACAATTGTGCTTATATCTTTAGCGGTTGTTGATATTCCATTGTTATAAGTGAAAAATTTATTCTTTTCATTTTCATTTAAAATAGTTCCACGAATACCTTTATTCACAGCTCCTGTGAACTTGAGAAAAGAACGTACATTAGCTTCTAAAAGTGATGCGTTGTGTTTTTTGTATATATCTGCTAAAAACTTTCCTGGTACAATAGCTAAATAAGATTCATATTGATCTGTTTCTAGCTCTGCTTTTATACAAGGTATTCCTTTTATACCAAAATCTTGGCAATTAATTATAACATCATCCTTTTGAAAATTGACCAATTTTGTGTTATATATTTTTTCAATATCTAAAACATCAAGATCAACTTTATATGTTTTACCATTATATATAAAATCTGGTTGCTCTAATTTTTTAACAACTTTACTTAATTTATTTGTACTAACAATAAATAAATGTAGTTTATATATATATCCGATATTTGCTCGAATATCTTTAGCTAATTGTACAGCAGGATCAGATTGTTCTGCTTCTGCAAAATAACCTTTGAGAGTATTTTCAAAATAGTTAATTAGTAGCTGTGATTTATTAGATATAAATTCATTTGTAATATTTTGAGTTTCATCTCTATTAAAATCAACGTATAACAAATTAATAGTATTAGAAGCAAGATCTAAGTATGCTGCATCAATTTGCATGTTTTTGTATTTTTTAGTTCCTTTATCAAACTTAAAATAACAATGTGACATATCTGTAATTAATGAATAATCGTTTTTTAGTATATCAACAGCTAAATCAATAAAAACTTCTGCTTCATGCTGATTGGAATTTGTTGCTTCAGCAATTATGTCTTCATTTATAAAGTTATTTCTAAATTCTTCTAAATTCATAGCTGCTCCTTATATTTTTCAAGGGTGTTTATTAATATTGAATACTTAACATCACTAATTTCTTTATATGTGATATTCTGTTCTGTTAGACGGGGGAATTTATCGTCAACTATATATAAATCCATAGATTTAACATCGAAGTTTTTATTTATACACTCATCTTGCAAACAGAAACTTGCAATTTTATTTAAAAATTGTTCTTCTAAATCTTCATCAGTTATGTTTGATATTATGTAAGTTAAAATGTTTGATATATTTGAGTCATCATTCTTAAATTCATCTGACATATCTTCTATTTTTATGATAACCAATCTTCCATCAATAGATGATGATAATTGTGCTAATGATGAAATATGAATCAATTGGGAATTACTACCAATTGTTTTTATTTCATACCACTTATCTTTCAATGAAAAATCCTTATTTGTTGAATCTGGACCACTCCAACTAGATATGGATGTTCTAATGTCATGCTTTTTTAACATATAATTTTTTAAGAAATATAATTCGCCATATAATCCTTGAACAACTTCTCTAGGAGTTTGGTAAGAATTTGCCTTTATAAATAAAGATTTCCATGTAACATACCTTTTTTTTATGGTATTTAATGCTATTTGTTCATCATAAATGTTAGAAATAGATTTTATTATATCTTGGCAAAAAGTAAAAAACACCGTTTTAATATCATCTTGAAGTAAATCAAATGAGGTCCAATATGTATTATCGCTCTCTTTTCCTTGTATTATTCTTATTAATTTGGTGGAATTTAGTTTAGGTGCAGGAATTGATGACATAAATGAAATACCGATAAAACCATCAGAAGACATTCCTAAATAAACATTTATACATGATTCTACGGAAATTTTCTTTTGAGTACCTTTAATTTCGCTGGTTAATATTTGGTATAATTGCTCTAAATCATTCTGCATCATAGTCTATTCCCTCATTTTCGTCATCTACTTCCATGTTTTTAGTTAATTCATCAAGTTTAACTTTATTCGCTCTATATTTAATCATTACTTTGGATTCTTTTTTCGGAAAAGCAATAGCAAAAGCTATCAATAACTTATGTTCAAGAGCATTTTTTGTTTTTTGTTTTAAGTCAATGATTTTTTCCTTTGTTGCGATATCTTCATTTTCTTCTCTTTGAGAAATATCAACTTTTAAATCAATAGGATATATAATAAATATTGGTTTCTTTCTAACACCATCGAGATAGTCTTTTGCTGTCGGATTTTTTTTCTGTTTGATAATAGCAAGTTCACTATCATTCAAACCTGCATTTAAAATCCCAGGGTCAAGGATACGGTTATTATTTGAGCCAACTCTTATAAAATCTTCTTCATTTTCTGTATAAAAACTACGTAGTGATGCATTTACTTTATTATCTGCAAAATCTACAGAGATATCAGAATCGCCTCCTGCTATAACAACATCCCATTCAAAAAATATATCGCTTTCTTCTACATATTTTGATAAAGATTCTGTATCAAATTTTTTATTTACATATGGTATTTTTAGATTTCTTATTAGTTCAGCAACTCGAAGTTTAGAAACATCTTGTGCCATATATCTATTATTAACAAAATCAAATGGAATTTCTTTATAAAATTTCTTAAATATTTCAATATTATGATTATTTACTTTGGGATCTTTAGATAATTTAGAAGTATCTGCATAAACTCCACCATAATTTAAGTGATAAGTTATTTCTTCTGAACTTCTCATTTTATTTTTACTTGTAACCAAGAGAGTTGTTTCCAAAGTATCTGGAGATTCTCTAACCATCAAACCGAATTCTTTCGGTGTTTTACCTTGGTTTTTCATTTCTATAAATTGCTTTTTCAAATCAGCCACAGCTTCCCGTACGGCGGCAAAACGATCAATATTGGTTTGTGACAAATAGACTCTACATAAATCATCATACTTAGGTCTATATCCAAACCATCGACACATTTGTAATAAGGTATCATAAGCCCCCGCATTTCTGCTATAATAACTAACCATTAAACCTTCTAGCGTCAGTCCTCGAGATAAAACAAGACCTCCAATTGCAATTACGCGCGCTCCCGTGTTTTCAAAATCTTCATATTCAAAACGTTTTTTTTCACCATTAGAAATTGAAGACATTTTTCCATTACGTGAGTTAACTACAACAATCTTTATCTGTTTTATTTCGTTATATAATTCTCTTTGAATGTCAATCCATTGTATTTCTGGATAATTATTTTCATTATCTCCCTGTTTTATTGTTTGGTAGAATTTACTATGAAACAGGGAGTGCATATTTCTTATTTCTTTATTTCTACAAAACATCTCAATACTTTTAGAGCTATCTTGTTCTATTATATTTTTTAATAATTCAATGTATTCAGATACTCTTCTCCATATTTTATCTTGAATATCATTATACCTTGAAATATTAATCATCATTGAACGATGCTTTTGTTGATGACCTCTTAATGTTCTAATCACACACCCAATAAGAAAACTTTGTATGGCTTCTTTTAAGCTATTCGCAAGTTTAGGATAAGAAATATCTCCTTTATGTATTACTGGCAAAAAATTATCCTCTTGTTCGTTAATAAGTCTTATAGATCTTGATAGTGTATCTCCTTCAGGAAAGAATACATTGCAACCACAATATGCTTGTGGAGCCTGAAGCAATGAAACAAAGTCCGCTGGAAATAAATTTAAGTTTTCTTTATCTTCATCAAAAGGATTAATAAAAATATTTGCAAAAGGTGTCGCTGTAAATCCAACATAACTTGCTATTGGAAATTTATTAAATATTTTTCTGATGCATTTATTAATAGTTGTTGGATCATTATCATTTTTTTTAGTATTGATAGAATAGCTATCAGCTTCATCATCGATAATTAATATGTTTTGTATATTATGTCCTTTTAGTGTCGACTGCAATCTCTCCATAACACTTTCAAGAATTGCTTTTTGTTTTTTTACAACAAGAACTACAGGTTTATTCATATCTGACAAAGATATATTATAATTTCTTTGAATAAATTTCTTAAAATCATTTGCTCTGTTAGTTAATGGAACAACATAATGTTCTTTATTAATTGCACCGACCCCACAATATTCTATTGTATTGCCGATAGAATCACTTATAGCTCCAATGGCTCCTTGATCGGTTCTTTTCTGTGTTTGTACACGTAAAGCATCTGTTGCTCCTGCAAGTAATATAACGATTTTATAACCATAATCATATGCCATGTTTATTAAGCCAAGATAATTAGCTGTTTTCCCTGATTGAACATCTCCAACAACCAATCCTCTTTTTTGGTCTGTACTATTTGAATGAGGATTTGCACAGTATGATAAAATATCTTCGCAAGATTTTTCAATGGTAGCAATTGCACTCATTTCAAAACCTTCTTTACGCAAATACATTTTGTATCTATCAAAATAAGCGTGTAAAGTTTTATTTTTAATTTCATGCAACCAAGAAGAATTTGTTTTATTGTTTACAATCATTATTGGTTCATATCTCTTTATTCCTACTTCCAGTTCGTATTTGTCTATTATTTTATTTAGAATAATCTTATATTCAGGTTCATTGCATACTGATGGAATAATTATTTCTATAATTTGGGAAGCTTTATCAAAAACTTCAGAATGTGATTTTTTTTCTCCGCCAAGCATATAATAAAGTGCATCTGTAGCTCTTTGTATTTCTTTTGCGTATTTTTCTATTCTAGTATTCATTGTTCAAAGACCTTTCTACGAATATCTTCTTTATATTTTGCTATTTTTTGATAACCTTCAGATATAAATATCTGATCGAACCAAACTTGTTTTTTGTTTTCATCAACCATTTTTAGTATACTGATAACTTCATCGATTAAATGATTTTCTTCTGTATCAGTGTCTGAATTTATAATTGTAAAGTCATCTATAGTATCATTAGATATAGAATATTTTGGTAAATAACATTCTATTTGGGATAATGCTATATTTAATAAATTTTGCTCATTCTCGCCTAAGCAATTATATAAGGCTTTGATAGCAGGTAATTCTCTATTAATAGAATATTTAATTTTTCCTTCATGTTCATTAATTCTGTTCCAAACTTTACAATCTGCAGATTGTTCAACAGCACCAGGAAATCTTGTGGTTCTTTTGCTTCTAACAATTGAATCTTCTATGGCTATTCTAATCTGTTCTTTTACTTTATCAGGTATATTTGCTGATGATTTTTTCACATCAAGTGTCCATACAGCATCTAATTGCGATGGAATATCAATCTGAACTCTAGCTAGTTTATTTAATTCACTTCTAGCCCCCATTCTCATCCAACTTCCCCAAGAAATTAATCGTTTATTTCTGTATAAATACAATCCTTGTTCATCAAAGATGCTTTTCGGATTTCCAAGTAATGATTTTTCTTCTTCTGTTAATGTTTTGGCATAAGGGAGAGTATATGGAGTAACTATAATTTTCGCCCCATCTACAAATATTTCTTTAGTTCTACCTGTTTGTTGTCTTCCATGTGAAGATAATAAAAAAGGGTCTCTCTCTTCAATTCTTTTATTATCATAATTAATTTCAATACTATCATAAAATCTATGAAAAACTAATTCTACATGCTTTTTTGATTCTGCAACTAAAGATCTAAATGTATCTTCAAATTTTTTTGCAGATCCTTTTATTTTATCAAATTTTTTCCAAACAACAATTGTTCCTGTACTATGTTTTATTAAATTGTCTATGTGGGGTATTTTTTTAATTTCTGTCTTGTTTAACTTTTGAAGAAATAATTTATTATATTGTTCAATTGTATCAAGGTTAAAACACATTGCGTTAATTTCATCAAATTTTTTACTTGCTACTATAAATTGTCGACACTGAGATAAAGAAGCAGACTTTAGTCCCAATCCAAATCGTCCTAGCTCGATTTCAGTTTCTAATTTTCGCTCGCGATTTGAACCGAATAACATCGCATTATCCAGTTCATCAGCATCCATTCCTTCACCATCATCCAATATACAAAAATAAGGATCTTCACATAATGGATCTGAGAAAATATCAATATGTTTTGCTCTTGCTGATACGCTGTTATCTATAATATCAGCAACCGCTGTTGAAAAACTATATCCTATAGACCTTAGCCCTTTCAGTAACTCTTTTGCGGGGAAAGTTCTTTCTACTAATTTTACCATTAAATATCCTCCGTATCTCTATAGCATACTGAGCTTATATTTTTAACACATTGATTCATTTTATCTTGATTATATATATGGTATTCTGGTTGTTCATTTATATTTGTTATAAGCATAACCTTAGTATTCTCATGAAAATCATTAATGAAACGTACTTTTTGCATGGATAAATTGAAATATTTATTTTTTGTTGCTGTGTACCTTATAATCATAAATTGCTTTTTATTGTTTATTTCATATTCATAATCATATAAAGCATATGGATAATCGTCAGTTAATAATCGGATATTAATACCTTCATTTTCAGCTATATATTTTAATGCTAATTGGTTTGCTATATTTTTATTATTTTCCATAACCTCAGAAAAATTATTAGGAGACACATTATCAAATCCCAATTTTTCTCGTAATGCTATTATTTCAGCGTCATAACTATCGGATGTTTCATTGAATACGAATGAAAATTTATTTCCAACTCCTTTTCTATTAACAAATACTTTTGAATATGGTATAGAATTTGCTCCGACAATAGTTGCTTTAAAATCTAACAAATTGCAAGAAGTATCATATTCAAAGGCTTCGATAATAAAAGCATAATTATGTAATGTTTCTGATATCATTTTTAAGACAATACTATTATTGATATCAACTTCAATATCATTGTATTTAAAAGAAATAGGATAATGAAGCTTTTGTCTTCCATAATGAATATAGCCCTCAGATATTTCTTCTCTTACATACATGCAAAAAGAAGGGGCGTTTTCTAAAAGTATACCATTTACAGATATTTTATCAAAAATGTACACATTGTTAATTTTGACTTTAGCCCTGGATTTGGATAAAAGTTTGTCGATAATATTTTCTTTGCTGTAATTATTTATATTTTCAGGTAATTTAAATATATTAATAAGATCATCATTCCATGAATTGTATTGTTTTATTGGAGTTGCTACCGTTGCTGTATGTCCTGATGCGTTATCGTTTTTTATATTTAGATATAAGGATTTAACATCTATAGAAAGTCTTAGTTTCATACTCATCTCCGCGAATTGCCATACTCGTCAGCAAACATTTTTTCAAATATTTCGACTAAAACGTTCACAACTATTGAGTTTCCAATAAGTTTATTCATTTTTCTATAACTATATTCTAATCCTAAAGTTTTTTCATAATCTTGTTCTGTGAATCCCATCAATAAAAAAGCCTCTCTTATTGTTGGTCTTCTATATGAAACACCTTTTGCCCCCGTATAAGGAAAAAGAGCCGCACAATGAGTTCTATCCATATTACAAGTTATTGTTCTTATCGTAGTATTCTTATCAAGTTCTCTTCCATTAATACGCCACATTTGTTCTCGTGATGGTGTTTTATTTAACTGAGCTACATCAGCTTCAGCCTTTATAATTGGGTCATCATAATTGTTTCTAAAGAAATCTTCAAATTTATATTCTCTTTTTTGTTTTTTAATTTTTTTATTTATATTAAGAGCTTTTCCTAAATGACTTACAATAAAGGCTCTTTCTCTATCTTGAGGAACACCAAAATCTAAAGCATTTAATATCATGCAATCATCATTACTATACCCCATAGAAGAAAGAAAAGATAACCACTGTTTTAAGTCATCTATATTAGAAGATGCTTGTATTGTTTTTACATTTTCTAAAAGAAGATACTTAGGAAGTCTATTTTTTTTCTTTAATCCCAATAGTATTCGTTCAATTTCCCATAATAAACCAGAACGAGTACCAGATCCCTTTTTCATTCCTTGACATAAACCACCGGTTGATAAATCTTGGCAAGGAAAACTATAGACTAACAAATCTATTTCTGGTAAGTCTTCAGCCTTAATATCCACTATTGAGCCATAATTATTACACTTCTTATTTGCAATATACAGTTTTTTTAGTTGCTCATCTTTAAGCCTGTTAATATCATACGAACGAACAGAATCCATACTAAATGTATATTTTGATAGGTATTCTAACAAATCAGATCTGTTTAAAGGTGCTTCAACATGTATATCATTACAGTGTATTGCAGAGTAGCACTCTATTGCATCAATAAACCAATCGCTTATGCCAACGATTTCATAATCCAAATTAAGCTGTTTTAATGCACTTGCTTGTGCACCAATACCTGCAAAAGCCTCAAAAACTCTCAGTTTTCTTTTTTTCATAATTAAAGTTCCCATTCGATACTTGCTTAGATTAAGTAAAAATAACTTAAAATTCAAGAAATAATTAATATTTTTCAATTGATTTCATTGTTATTTTCACATAGCAATACTATCAACTAGTGATATTTTAATTATCACTATAATAAAGATGAATAAACAATAAAACAACCTTTTTGTTAACTTGATGCCAGCATTTGACAATGCTGCAAACAATAACCTAAATATAGGTGTTTAGCTATACAAGGTTTAATATAATTATCTAGTATTTAACAGCCTTAAATAAAAATCTAGAAAATAGGTTATTATAAATAATGTGCATTCTTTGGCATTTATCTTGATAATCAGATTGTTATCTGTATCATTTCTATATTGAATATTTTCAAGGTCATTAGCGCATTTAATACCAGATAATATACAATTTCGAGAAGATATAAGGTTTTGTATCAAATATTAGATTTTTATTTTATCTATAAAATCCGCAATAATAAAACATTAGAGAAATAGCCAATAATAGAGAAAATGTTAAATAATGTGTATTGATATAAAAATATTTTAATGTCTTGTTTTTTAGTAAAAGATATGTTTTTATATGTATAATATAAAGTATGGATATAGAGTTATGACATATATAGTACAATCAACAGAAAAAAATAATGCGAAAGCTTCAGATTATGAAACAAAAGGTTTACTGTATTTGATGTGTGACCATGAAGATGCAGATGAAATGTACTATTTTGTAATCGATTTTTTTAATGATGTCACATCTGTTCATAGGATGGGGCATAAAGCTTGGGATTTACAATCTAAAGGAGAAAATAAACTTTCAGCGACAAAATTAGGTCGTTACTTAGTTACTTTATATAAAAACTATTTATCTGATTTTAATTTTTCTTCATATATTCTATTTGTTCAAGGAATATCAGATAGCATTTTGGAAAATAAAGATATCAATATATTTGATATAAGTAATATTAAAAAATTACAACAGACAATTATTTTTGATTCATTGAAGGCCAAAGCTATTGACACTTCGTATATTAATAAATCACAGATAGTAGATGATAATTTACAAGATTTTTTATCTAAAGTTACATTTGTTATAAGTAATAAGGAAAAACATGAATATATAAAGCAAATTATCCAAAATAAATCTTCATTAACGATAGATAACAGCTTTCTAACAAAAATATTTGATGAAATTAGAGATGTACAATCCGCAAAAAAGAATATCCCTACAGAAAAAATGGAATTAGAAAAATTATCAGATTTTGAGCCAACTACAAAATTTATTACAAGTGATGATATAATTTTAATGATTTTAAGTCGATTGATTCATAAAGATAATATTGAGAAACAAGGTGCTCCTATTTGCTTTATACAGTATGTAAATACTTTACGAAAAACAGAAGATGAAATTAAAGATTTTATTTTAGATTGTGAAGCAGATATAAAAAGAATGTTGTTTGATAAAAATAATGCAAGTAGTTATTGGAAATTGTTTTTTGAAATATATGGAATAATTAAATATAATCCCTCACTTTCAGTGTCGGAAATATATGATATGATTGGTGCAGAAAGATTTTCAATCGTAAAACACTTAAATTTTAATTCAGCCAAATATTTCATAGCATTAATTAAAGATGGAATAAAAAAATGATTATAAACGCAATATATATAGGTAATGAGAAAGAAGCTTTTGTAGAAAAAAGATTTAAATCTTATACAAATATTATTTTTAGCGATGACAATAATAGGGGAAAAACAATAGTGTTACAAGCGCTTTATTATGCACTTGGAAATGAACCTATTTTTCCTGAAAGTTTTGATTATAAAAATTTCTATTTTGTAATAGATATTAATATTGGTTATGAAAACTTAATCATATGTCGCAATAAAAATAATTTTGTTATAAGAATGTTTAACCAGATATATCTTTATAATAGTGTTACAGAATTTAAATATTTCTTTAATAAATTTATCTTCAAATTGCCAATGATTATTAAAAATGAACAATTTAAGACTGTTGAATTATTTTTGTTTTATCAATTGTTTTTTGTTGGCCAAGATAATCGTATTAGTAACAATATTATCAATTCTGGATACTGTAATAAAGATGATTTTATAAATATGTTATTTTCATATGCAGGAATACAAAATGTTACTACAGATATAAATCCAATAGAAATTAAAGAAAAAATAAATGAATTAATGAGTGAAAGAAATACACTTATAAAAGAAAATCAATTTTTAAAAAATAATATTCTAGCAGCAAGAGTGGCTCATTATACTCTTAATAAAGATGCGATAACGCAAAAATTGAAAAACTTAAATAATCTAAAAACAGAAATTATAAAAATACAAAATGATAGAAATAGAACATGGAATAGAAAAATTAAGAATGAAATATTATTAAAAGAGTTAAATTCTCTAAATAATACATTATCTGAAGGCGAAGTTGTTTGCTTAGATTGTCATTCTCATCACATTGGATATAAAAATCAAAAAGAAGGTATACAATTTGATATTTCAAATTTAGATATTAGAAAAAATATTATAGAATCAATAAAAAGTAGAATAGAAATGTTTTCTGAGGAATATTCTTCATTAGAACAACAATGTTATATTAAACAAAGTAAGTTAAAAGAGTTATTAAAAGACGAAGATATTTCACTAGAAAATCTACTAATGTATAAACAGGAAATAAATCAAACAGAAAATGCAGATATGAGAATTCAACAAATTGATAATATAATCACTAAATATAGATTATCTTTGAAACAATCATCTAGTATAGATGAGAGTGCAGATTTAAAAAAGAAAGCATTAATGCAAGAAATATTGAATGAAATGTCTAAATTTTATAATCTAATTGATCCTGAAGGATCGAGAATTTTCAGTAATATATTTACGACAAAAGGTGAAACATTTTCAGGAAGTGAAGGAGCATTATTTTACCTTGCAAGAATATATGCGTATGCAAAAGTCTTGAAACATAGTTTTCCTATAATTATGGATTCATTTCGTGATGGGGAAATATCTACAGATAAAGAAGATATTGTTTTACAACTTTTTAGTAAACTTCCTAATCAAATAATATTCTCTTCTACTCTAAAAGCTGAAGAAATTGGCAAGTATAATCGATATGAAAATATTAATAAAATTGATTACTCTTCACATAAACCTCATCATATTCTAAACAATAAGAATCTTGAAGATTTTTATGATATAATGAATATTTTGCTAATTAAAATATAAAATTTTGAAGCATTTTTATATGTTTTGGTATATCAATATGGAGAGGTTTGATGTTAGGTGAAGATATTAATTATTTTAGGTCAGAGTATGATAAAAATATTCTAATTTACGGAAGAGAAACAATTTATGAGCCTCTGGATATATCGTATGAAGAGTTAAGTTATCATTTGAGACAGCAAAAACAAATAGGACTTCCGGTAAATTCGGTTTGTTTTGGAGTTAAAATAGGATTAAAGATTTCCGTCGGTGTAATTTTAATTTTTGAAAGGATATCATTCACAACAGCAAATGTTCCTTTATTAAAAAAGCTTTTTGAAGATACACAAGATGAATTTGGTGAGAAACTGGTAAGCGGTATATTCTTTATAGATTGTCAATTTAGCACACCGTTAGCAATAGATAAACCGATTGATGTTGATGTATGTTTCAGAAATTGTGTCTTCAAAAGGGATCTGATTGTTGCAAACAATATTAATACTAACGTAATTTTCAATAACTGCAAATTCAGGAACAAGTTTGAGTTTAAGGATATTCAAATTAACAATATGTTTTATGTAGAGAACTGCTTATTTTATGACAGCAGTCTTGTTAATTTGAGCCGAACAACTTTTAATGAAGCAGCAAACTGCGTTATGGAAAACAATCAGTTTTGCGGAAAGTTTGAAGCCGAAAACACCAAAATAGAAGGAAATGCAAAGTTTATTAATTTGGCATTTTTCAGTCCGTTCAAAATTAATTCATTAAAACTATCAGAAAATTGCGTATTCCAAAATTTTGCTTTTTATAATGCTAACAGTAAGGTAATGTTGGATGCACAAGAAAAATTTGCTCATACTTTAAGAAAAAATAAGTATCTTTTGGAAATAGAAGCACTAGGTCTTAATACCAACAAACAAAATGTAGGTTTTAATGATAGTAATTATCAGCAAGAGATCGCATCCGGATATTTGAAAATAAGTTCTGCTGCGGAGTTTCTTGGCATGTCTAAAGATAACTTGGCTAAGAAACGTATGGCAGATAAAAGGCAAATCACAAGAGAATCTATTCCATATGTTGGTGAAGGTAAGTCAATTGCATATCCGTTAGACGCCTTAAAAGCTTTCAAAGCAAGCGATTGGGCTTTATTGAAAGAACTGCGAGAAAAGTATGCAAAAAACGAATCTGCAAACTCCGATTCTGAGTGATTTTTATCGTTTTTTTTGAAGATTTTGCATAAAAATCGTGAGAAAAAGAGCGATATTAAGATTTTTGCAGTAAGAAAAATTACATCGTTTTACATCCAAATACATCAATATACATCCAAAATGACTTTAGGCCGATTTGGAGGCAAAAATAACTATTTACAAATGGAAATTTTAAATCCACACTGATTATGTAAACGGCAATAAAGCCACAAAATTTAACTTAAATCATTGAGTGTAAAACACAAATGGTGAGTAGCGGAGAGCTAGTTTCCATACAGGATTTCTATACTCAATTTAACACGAAAGGAAAAGAAAATGACTGTTTTAGCATATATCATCGCATCAATGGTAAGAAAATATTGTCTTAAAAGAGATGCAAAGCGTTTAGAAAATGTCGTTAATATGGCCAGATTTGTTTACTAAGAGAAAAACCATGTACTATCAAGTTGTAGCAAAGGTTGCTGATTTTTTACCGGAGGAAATATCACTTATTGCTTCCAAGCATTTTACAAAATGCAATTTTAAGGGATTAAAGCGATACAGTGATGTCGTAAATACTCGTCAAGGCGTTTATGCTTTTATTTCATCTGATAAAAATATTCATTATTTAACCGATACAAGATGTCCATACGAAACAACAGATATAGTTTATGTTTTGGACTGTCATAACTAACTAAAATCTAAACAAAACCAACAGTTTTAACAATAATTGGCGTAAGGGGATGCCTAAATGCCATACAGAATTATTATGCTCTTTTTTTAACTTTAACCTAAAAAATGAAAGGAAAAATACAATGGGACATTGTTTAACAGTAGCAAGAACAAAAGACCATCCGTTTTTTGAACTATTGGAAGAAGCTCTTATCTATGAATGCGGTAATATCTCACTCGTAGGAAAATGGGAGAAAGTATATGCCAATAAAGAAGAAATGATTTCTCAAAACAAGGATGAAATCGATTTAGAAGCAAAAGATTGTGATGGGAATTTGGACGAAGCTGTAAAATCTTTTATGGACAGTAATTTTTTGGAATATGGTAATGATAATGCAATTTATCACAAAGTATCTGCACAATTTGATTCTTTAGGTCTCGGATGGGATTATCCTGACCTCAAACTGGATGAAATAATGAAATACAAAGATGTCGTAGAGAAATCAAACAATGAGATAGCTGCCTTCATTGCTCCGGATTACGATTTTATTTACAGCGACGAAGCCAAATGTCCGTTTGCAGATGATGACTTGGTTTACGTTATTAACGGACACCTATAACAACAAACTTAATAATTTTAACAAAACATAATTTTTGAAAGGAAAATAAAAATGAAAAACTTTTTAGCAAAATACAACGCAAACAAAATTGAAACTTCAAAAGATGAAGGATTGCTTACACTTGAAAAGGCTCGTGAGCGTATTTTGAAACTTTTGACCGAGAATATGAAAAACTTCAAACATGATACTTGGGACATATCAAACCGTATGAATAAATTAATGACGGATACTGAGAAAAATTCCATCTTTACTCTTCGTTTAGGCGGTAAACGTATTGTTCGTTATTCTTTGGATTTATTGAATACTGAACAAAAACTCAGTTTCTTGGCAGATTTTTATACCAGCGTTGCCGAAAGAGAGTTTGATGAAGATATTACAGAGTTCTTGGCAAAAGAGATTG
Source organism: Alphaproteobacteria bacterium (assembly GCA_017465405.1). Classification (GTDB taxonomy): domain Bacteria; phylum Pseudomonadota; class Alphaproteobacteria; order RF32; family CAG-239; genus JAFUYI01. The sequence continues at coordinate 101,631 of JAFTWG010000001.1, read as the reverse complement.
ATAACGCCAACATTCGTAAAAAAGAGGCAAACGAACGCCGTCGTAATAAAAAGAAGGAAGAACGTGAGCAAAAAGCTAAAGACAAGGAAGCTGAAAGAGAGCGAAGTTTAGCCATGGCACAACAAATGGCTCAAGAGACAGCCATTAATAATGCTAATATGTTGCTTCATATTTAGGCTCAAATATACAGGGGCTCATTTTTGAGCCCCTGTATAAAAAGCAGCCAAATCAATATATTAGCTTGCATTTGTAAGGAGATAATATAAAATGACAGCAGGGTTAAAAGAAGCATTGCGAAACATATCATCAGAACCTTTATCAGATACACAATTAGAACAAGGCGCCAGACATTTAATAGGTTTTGCAAAATGTTTATTAATGATGCGACAGGAGATTTTAGAAAATGAAAGCAATAATACTAACGAGAGTATCAACGAAGATGCAAGAAGAGGGGTTAAGCCTACTTGCTCAGAGTAACCGTCTGCACGAATATGCAGATAGAAAAGAACTGGAAGTTATCAGAACCTTTGAAATTGTTGAGAGTTCTACTCGTGGTCAACGTAAGCAATTTATGGAAATGATAAACTTTTGTAAGAAACAGAAGGAAATCATTGCTATTGTTGCCGATACTGTTGACCGTGTACAAAGAAGTTTCAAAGAAAGTGTACTTCTTGATGAATTAATGCGACAAGATAAAATTGAACTTCATTTTTACAGAGAAGGAATGGTATTAAACAGTAAATCCTCATCAGTTGATATTATGAGATGGGATTTTTCGGTGATGGGAGCAAAAGCATATGTTTTGCAATTATCCGAGAATGTCCGTCGTTCTACCGAACAAAAGAACAAAAATGGAGAGATTACCGGATTAGCACCGCTTGGTTATGAAAATTTTGTTGATGAACGAGGAAAGCATTTTGTTCGTCAGAAAGAACCGGAAGCATCAATTATTAGAAAATGTTATGAAATGTATTCATTAGGCAAAGCCAGTATGTCTGAAATAGCACATTATGCCAATATGATGGGGTTAAGGACACGCAAAGGCAATAAAATACATAGGAGCACAATGCTCTTTATTATAGACAATCCATTTTATTATGGGGAAATGAAAACCAAACGAGGTCTTATGCCACATATATATCCTACATTGATAACTAAAGAAATATGGGATTTATGCCAAGAACAAAAAGCCATTAGGGCAGGGCAGTTCTTAATATACAAAGAAAACAATACGGTTTATCGTTCATTGATTACATGTGGTGTAACTAAGAGACAATGCCCTTGTGAATTAAAGAAGGGCGTGTATAGCTATGTGACTTGCTGGCGGAAAGACAGTACAAGAATTTATATACGTGAGGAAGAAATAACTAAACGTATCACTCCGATATTAAATCGTATCAAACTCCCTGACTGTATAGTAATGGAACTTCAGCAAAATCTAAAATCCTCAAAAGCATCTGAAAGAAAGTTTAACTCAAATGAGATTAAAAGGCTTAAAGGTGAACAGGAAAAACTGAAAGAAAAGTTAGATACATTATTCGATTTAAGGCTTGATGGAGAACTTGACCGAGAATCTTTTGATACTAAGCGAAATGATATACAAGTTAAAATAGAACGCATAAAAAGAAGGATTTCTGCGCATGAGAAGGCTGATAACTACTTTGATGAAACAATTTTGGGATTGTTAGATATAGCTACGCAATCGGGATATATATTTGAAAAATCATCTAATGTAGATTTGAAAAGATTATTGTTAAAATTTGTATTTGAGAACATAACTTTGACTGAAGGCGAGATAAGTTACAAGTTAAGATTTCCATTTAATGAGTTTGTTAATACAACTATTATAAAGAAAAAAACTACAAAATCATTCGAACCGATGCAAAGCCAAGTAAATCAAGGATTACAGGGAAATGATAACAAAAAACTACAATCAGGGTATATAAAATCTTTCGAACTCGCGGAAAGCCATGAAAATCAAGGGTTAGCAAAGAATTTCGCTAACCCTGTACAGTCTGGCTGGGGTGGCTGGATTCGAACCAACGAATGACGATACCAAAAACCGTTGCCTTACCACTTGGCGACACCCCATTAGTTTGTGTGCAGACATATATTTAGAATAAAAAAATAATAAATGCAAGCTTTTTTTTATAATATTTTGTTTTTCTCTTGTTTGAGACATTTTTGAGACTACATCTATAGTATAAAAATTTCCTGATAGGAGGCAAAATGAAGTTATATCAACTGGTTGCATTAATGTCGATTTATCCTGTTATGGTACAAGCTTATGACACTTCGGGGCTGTATATAAATTTCAAACGTGTCGGTTTTGACCTCGGGACGGCCAAAGTTAGCAATTATCGAGAATATGAAGGTTCGCCGAATACCGAAATTAACCAAAACACTCAGGGCGTTTTGAAGGGCGTTTTTGATTTTGCTTTTGAGTATGAGCAACCTAAATATCGTTGGGATAATAGTGTTTATGCCGAATATGGAAAGAGCAAAATTCATGGCAATCCCGGGCGTAAATCACATACGGAAAATGCGGATAAAATGTTGTTGGCTACGGATTACACTTATAAAATTTGGCATTTTAACAACAATTCGGACATGGGACCCTATGCCAATTTGGCGTATCAAACCGAATTTACGAGCGATTCCGGAGCAAAAAGACAAAAAATTGCGCGTTCTTTTCAAGGTATAAAACTTATTAATGGTACTAAAAATATTACTGATTTTCATTTAGCGATGGTAGAAGAGGTTGATTTTACATATAAAGATTCTAATACAAAAACCGCGTGGGAAATAGGATTTACATATAAATATCCGTTTAATGATACATATCGTTTTGAATTTGAAACATATTATCGTGATTACTTATCATATTCCAGAGATAATAATTCTGATTTTCGCTATGAAGTTTTTGCAATAGCAAAGCTCAATATCAAAACCGGAAAAGATTTTTTTGTAGAACCGTATATGTCATATTTTAGGGCCAAAGATCGAGAAAACAAAAAGGCCGGTTCAAATGTCGTTTTCGGTATTGCAGTTGCATACAGCGAAATATTTTAATTGGACAATTTCATAATTTAGAACTATCCTTACATTGTTACAGATAAGGAGAGAGCAATGAAAGTTACTGTTTTAGGTTCGGGTTCGGCTTATGGTTGTCCTATGGTATTTAATAAATGGCGAAATGCAAATCCGTCTAATCCTAAAAATATTCGCAGTCGTGCATCTGTTCTTATTGAAACGCAGGGCAAATATTTTTTGATAGATGCCGGTCCGGAGTTTAGGCAACAAATCAATGATAATAATATACCGGATATAAATGCTGTTTTTATAACTCACGGACACTACGACCATATTGCCGGTATTCCCGAGTTGCCGAGAGCATCGAAAAACATAGGACACCCGATAGAAATATGGGCAAGCCAAGAAACAATGAACGAATTGAAATCAACATTTTATTATTTATTTAATGGAGAAGAACCAGAAGGTGTCGGATTGCAGTGGAAAATATTGCCTAATGACGGAGTTTTTGAAAGTTGCGGAGTTAGATTTGAAACATTTCAAGTTCCTCACCATAGTTTAAGATGTTCCGCTTTTCGTTGTGAAGATTTTGCGTATGTTGCTGATTGGCAAGATTTGCCTGAACAGGCTTTGGGGCATTTGCAAGATTTAGACGTTTTATTAATTGAGTGTAATAATGGTCTTTATCCCGAAGTGAACGGACATGGCGATTTAGAAAAAATCAAACACTTTACTTCAATTATAAAACCTCAAAAAACTATTTTAACTCATTTGTCAGCTCGTGTTGATTTCGAAGAAACAAAAAAGGAGCTTTCCACATCATTTGAATTAGCATTCGACGGCATGATAGTAAATGTTTAGTTCGTTATGTCAATTCAACTAAAAAAATATTCCGCCAAATTTTACAGCTAAAAAATCTCGATGTACTTAAATGAATATCCTATTATAATCGGGGATATAATCCACCAATAAGCCCATTTAGATTTTTTATATAAACACCAAAAAGTTGCAAATAAAGATATTAGATAAATTGTTATACATATATAACATAAAAAAATAAAAGTTTCTTTTGAGTGAAGGTACCATTCTGGAGCGTCAGGTTCTATAATTTTAACATAATTTCCGAGTGTTATTTGTTCTATAACTTTAAATTCATATTTAATAAAATAAAAATATAGAGCGATGAATAAAGTAAAAAATACATATTTTATTATGATTGTCTTTTTGTTCCAAAAAAGATAAAAAATCTTTTTGATATTATTCATATAAAACCTCCGGTTGTTTAGGTATTGTGTAGCATTTGTTTAATTCAATTAAAAAATAATTTTTCAGTATACATAAGTAAATAACCCAATGTAAAGGGGGATAAAGCCCACCAATATGCCCATTTAGATTTTTTATACAAACACCAAAGGGTTAAAGATAACAATATTACATCAACACATATCTCAATATATACCCATAAGATAAAATTGTATTTCGAGCGAAGATGCCATTCATAAGCATCGGATTCTATAATTTTAACAAAATTTCCGAGTTTTATTTGTTCTATAACATTAAAGTTATGTTGAATAAAAACAAAGTATAGAGCGATACACAAGGTAAAAAATACATATTTTATTATGATTGTCTTTTTGTTCCAAAGAAACATAAAAATCTTTTTTACGTTGTTCATATAAAACCTCTGGTTGTTTTTTCTGTTGTTATAATTACATAAAATAGAATATAAAGAAGAACTTGGCAAGAAAATTTTTGCCAAGTTCTTATTTTTTTTACCAACCTTTAGGGTATTTTACTTTCAATGGTAAATCAGTGTTATAATTTTTAAAATCATTATAAAAACTTTCATTGCCGGAAGTTAAATCGATACAACCGCCAGAACCTAAAGTTGTTCCTCCATGAACATACATACTGTCACGACCATAAGTATTTGTGTTAGGCAAAGGTTGGATCGGAACTCTACTTTTTCCCCAACTGTTAGGTTTTTCAAACCAGTAATCTTTATGATAAGGATTAACCATATTTAATCTTTGTATCAAAGGAATATTATCATAATCCTGTCCGCTGTCTTTCTTTAAAACATAATCGCCTTCCGGTATTGGTCCGGCATTTTTTATTTTTGTATGTTGTGAACTTTGCAAATTCGGTGTTCCTGACATAGCTTTCCAATATTTAACCGGCTTTCCGTTTTGTTGCCAACTTAGATTTTGACCATCAAATAAAAGTTCTCCCGGTTGTGAATAATCCGGTTTGGTAGGAGTAACATTTTTCTGTTGGTTTATTCTATTATGAGCATTAAAACGATCATAGTAACTATATTCATTAGCAGCCGGATTTAAGCTTTGTTGTCTCTCCTTTTCTCTAGCTCGCATCATGTTATATTCAATTTCATCTCGAAGAGAGAATTTTGAATGATCAATTCCAAATTCATCTATTTGAGAATTTTCTTTTAATTTATATAATGTCATGTTTTTCTCCATAAAAAAAGACTGCATTCGAAAATGCAGTCATAAATTGATGTAAAAAAAGAACTAATAACGTTCTTCATAAAATAAATAGGGAATTGATGCACCAATTCCCTATTATAGATTTTTCTAGCATATTTTTTGTCGGATGTAAATACATTTTATGTAATTCTGTGGATAATGCCTATTAAGCATTAAAAAAGGTCGCTTATTTTGCGACCTTTTCGGATTATTTTTCTCTCGGAAGTTTTTTCTTATCTTCTTTTTCTTGCAGTTCTTGCAAATCACGCTCAGTTGCCAATTTTACTAAAATTGTTTTTACAACCGTGTCAATATCGTGGTCTTCCGAATAGTCTGCAGGTAATGCAAAATTTACACGTCCGTCTGTTAATAATTTAATTGCTTTAGATTTTTTAGTGCTTTTAGGTTTGTATACCGCAATTGAATATCCGCCGTTTTTCTTAACTAAACGCATAGATGGAATGTCGGTATCACCATCTCCGAAATATACCATACGTGTAAACGGTATCGGACGTTCATTATCCGGCATAAACTCATTAACCGCTCTATCTTCCAGTTTGCCGAGACCTTTATTTATTTTGGAAAGATATTGAGTTTTTGTAGAATAGTTTACAACTCTTGCCGGCCAAATCGGGTGTCCTTCTTCGTCATAGGCATAAGCACATCCGAACACTTCTTTAAAGTGTTTGCGAATTGACGTTCCGTCAATAATTTCTTCGTATCCGGAAGAAATAACATAGTGTTCAATATCTAAATCGAGCATATCGCCATAGTGATTAATGCGAGCAAACCAATCTTCTACTCCGGCAAAATATTCAATATCTTTTCCGCATTCGGCAAAAATTTCTTTTGTTAAAGGTACTTTCTTTTCGTGAGACATTTTCACAAAATAGTACATAGAACTGGTTATTTGGTCTGCATCGTTTTCTATCCACCAAGTATTTGCTTCGTGCCAAAACTTTTTAGCATCCATACCAAACTTTGGAATCAGGCAATAATCTTGCATATTGGTTGTGCTTAATGTGCCGTCAAAATCGTAAATTAGGGCAACTTTTACTTTTTTTACCATCTTTTTTATTATCTCCACTTGATATTTTTTAATAGATACCTTATAAAGCAAAGAAGTTAAGAAATCAACAATATTAAGAATATAAGATATATAAAGGACTAAAACAATGCCTGCAAAAACTATGGATCAACTCGTATCTTTGTGTAAACGTCGCGGTTTTATTTTTCAAAATGCCGATATTTATGGCGGACTACAAGGGGTTTATGACTATGGCCCGCTTGGTGTGGAATTGAAAAATAATTTAAAAGCTGCTTGGTGGCGTTCAATGGTGTATGAACGTGATGACGTTGAAGGACTTGATTCTGCTATTTTGACCAATCAAAAAGTTTTACACTATTCCGGTCACGAAGATACTTTCTCTGATCCGATGGTTGACTGCAAAAAATGTAAATCACGTTTTAGAGCAGACCACATTGACGGAAAATGCCCAAACTGCGGCTCTACCGAATTGACAGAACCGCGTCCGTTTAATTTGATGTTCAAAACCGCAATAGGTCCGGTTGATGACGGTTCTTCTTATGGTTATTTGCGTCCGGAAACAGCACAAGCTATTTTTACACAATTCAAAAATGTTGTCGATTCAACATCTCGCAAACTTCCGTTCGGTATTGCTCAAATCGGAAAATCTTTCCGTAACGAAATTACTCCGCGTAATTTTATTTTCCGTGTTCGCGAATTTGAACAAGCCGAGTTGGAATATTTTGTAGAACCCGGCGAAGATGAAAAATGGCACGAAACTTGGAAAGAAGAGCGTATTAAATGGTGGGAAGAACAAGGTCTTAAACGTGAAAATATCAACATTTATACCACTCCGAAAGAAGATTTAGCCCACTATGCAAAAGCTTGCTATGATATCGAATATCAATTTCCTCACGGAATGGAAGAGTTGGAAGGTATTGCTAACCGTACAGACTATGATTTAGGAAATCATACCAAAGCTCAAGATGAGATGAATTTGACTTCTAACTGTCATAAGAATAATGAATCTACACAAAAATTATGCATTATGGATGACAAAAATAAATGGGTTGTTCCTTTTGTTATTGAGCCATCTATGGGCGTTGACAGAGGGGTATTAGCAGTTATGACCGAAGCTTATACCGAAGAGGATTTAGGCGAAGGTAACAGTCGTATTGTGTTAAAACTTAAAAAACACTTGGCTCCGATTAAGGTTGCCGTAATTCCTCTCAAAAAGAACAACGAACAGATTATGGCAAAATGTCATGAAATTAAAAAGAATTTACTCAAATTAGGTATTGGTCGTGTAGCTTTGGAAAATACCGGTAACATCGGTAAAGCATATCGTCGCCATGATGAAATAGGGACTCCGTTATGTCTTACGGTTGATTTTGAAACCATTGAACAACAACCGGAATCCGTAACGGTAAGAGATAGAGATACAATGGAACAACATCGTGTTAATATTGCGGATTTACCGAACTATTTGAGAGAATATTTCTTATAAGAATAAAAACTCGGGAGCTGGCAAACTCCCGAGTTTTTTGATTAGAATTGATAACGTAAACCTAGATAAAATTCATTTGCGGTTATATCAAATTCGTTCGTTTCATCAAATCCCGGACCATCATAATTTTGTGTTTCAGATAAATCTCCAAAATCAATATATCTGTATCCGGCATCAACTACAAAGTTATCATTGATTGAGTATGAAATACCTGCACCGATTTGCCAAGAGAAGTTGGTGTCTTTTATGTCACCGTAATATTCAGACCAATATTGGTCTTGAGCTTTAATTTGTGCATAACCGAGTCCTATACCGATATATGGGGTGAATTTTGTTCCAGTATTAATGTCATAATATGCATTGAGCATAAAAGACTGGGTTTCAATTTTTGTTTTATATGTATCTCCCCAATCTACATAAGAACTTTCTGTATCTGCTTTTTTATTATATTCTAATTCAGCTCTGATATTACCATAAGGCGCTTGAAAAGCAGAACCGAAAGCAATCGCACCGCCTAAGTCTTTATCACCGATGTCATAGGATTGACTTTCTGTTTCAAAAAACCAAGTGCTTTTGTAATTTAAATCAGCTTTTAAATCGGTATAAGTAGCTTTTACTGAAACGTACGGATTAAAATCAAGAGCATTTGCATTAAATGCAAACAATGATGTGGCAATACCTGCCATTAATATAGTCTTTTTCATATGTATATTCCTTTTATTTGATTTTGGGTTTTCGAAGCCCAAGATTAGTACATACCAATCCAAACAAAATATAACATATAATTTATAATAAGCAATACCTTATCTTCCGAAGACGGCGTTTCGTAAACGTTCTAGAGTTTTTGCAGCATGTGGACGAGCTTTTGCTGCACCTTCTTCCAACATTGCCTCGACCTCTTCAAAATGTTCCATATAATATTGATATTTTTCTCTAGATTCTTTCACTAAATCAATTATGGCATCAAGCAACATATTTTTAATATGTCCGTATCCTAACTTGCCATTTTCTAATCCATAAGCCATTTCTGCTACCTTATCGGCAGAAGCAACGGATTTATATACCTGATAAACCAAAATTTCTTCAGGGTTTTTAGGCTCTTCCATCGGGCGAGAGTCTGTCTTAATAGAGAATACGGCTTTTTTTATCTCTTTGTCATCGGCAAAAATAGGAATGACATTACCATAGCTTTTGCTCATTTTTCGACCGTCAATTCCGGGAACAACCGCAACATTTTGATCAAGGTAATATTCCGGTAAATGTAAAAGTTTTTGATTGTAGTGAGCATTAATAATTCCGGCAATATCACGAGCGATTTCAACGTGTTGAACTTGATCTTTTCCTACCGGAACAATATCGGTATCAAAGGTCAAAATATCTGCTGCCATTAGAGTAGGGTAGGTATAAAGCCCCATATTGATACCGTCGTCATCGGGTTTTCCGGCTTCACGATTTTTATCTAAACAAGCTTTGTATGCGTGAGCTTTGTTCATAAATCCTTTCGGAGTATAGGCATATAAAATTGTTGTAATTTCCGGAATTTGATAAATGTCAGATTGACGATAAAAAATCGTTCTGTTCGGGTCTAAGCCGAATGCCAAATATACACAAGCAATTTCTTTAAGTTTTTGATTTAGAACCTGCGGGTCTTTTTCCGCATTAATTGCGTGATAGTCGGCAATAAACATATAGTGCTTTCCGCCTGCATCCAAAACTTGGTGTCCGAGTTGTAAAGCAGGGCGAATTGCTCCCAAAAAATTACCGATATGAGGAGTGCCGGTTGGCTTAACTCCGGTCAAAACAATTTTATTTTCAAACATTTTAGTGCCTTTTTATCATTTTTTGATTGTAATTATCTATAAAATTGTTACTCTATCTGCGTTTATAAATCAATTAAAAAAATTAAGGACGCTAAAAAATGTTAGATATTAAATATATTGTAGAAAACCCCGAAGTTGTAAAAGAGGGTTTTGCCAAAAAGGGCTGCATTATAAATGTAGATGAATTAATCAATCTTTATCTTGAGGTCAATAAGCTTAAAACTTCTTCTCAAGCTTTAGCTGAAGAAAAAAATCGTTTGAGTAACTCCATAAAGTCTGCTTCATCGGAAGAGCGTCCGTCCATTATTGCAAAAAGTAAGGCTATCGGAGAACAATTTAAAGCAGAACAAGAAAAATTGGCTGCCGAACAGGCTAAATTAGATGAAATTATGTGGAGAGTTCCAAACTTGCCCAGTCCGGAAACGCCGGTCGGTGTCGATGACAGCCAAAATGTAGTATGTCGTAAAGTCGGTGAAATTCCGAGTTTTGATTTTGAACCGAAAGACCATGTCGAAATCATGGATATGAACGGTTGGGGCGAGTTGGAACGTATTGCAAAAGTTTGCGGTTCTCGTACTTATGCAATTTGTGATGAATTGGCTCGTTTAGAATTGGCTATTCATCTTTTGGTTATGGATAAACTTGCCGGTTATGGTTTCAAAGTAATTACCGTGCCATCTATTTCTAAAGAAAAACCGCTTTACGGCCAAGGATATTTGCCGTTTGCGAAGGACGAAATTTATTATATGCCGGAAGACGATGTTTATTTATCCGGAACAGCAGAGTTGATTTTGAACTCTTTGCGTGCAGATGAAATTTTGACTGAAAACGAATTGCCTATTCTGTATGCCGGATTTTCTCCTTGTTTTCGTCGTGAGGCAGGAGCAGCCGGAAAAGATACTCGCGGTTTGACCCGTGTTCACCAATTTATGAAAACAGAACAATTTGTTATTTGTAAAAATGATGTTGCCGAGAGTGAAAAGTGGCATAAAAAATTGTTGCAAATTTCAGAAGAAGTTTTGCAAGATTTAGAATTGCCGTATCAGGTATTAGAAGTTTGTACCGGTGATATGGGCGCTCCAAAATATCGTCAATACGATTTAGAAGCGTGGGTTCCGAGCCAAAATTGTTACAGAGAAACTCACAGTTGTTCAAATATTACCGAATGGCAAGCACGTCGCACCAACTTACGCTATCGTGACAATGCCGAAGGTAAAGTCAGATTTGTTCATACATTGAACAATACCGGTATTGCAACTCCGAGAGCGTTGGTTCCGTTTTTGGAAAATCATCAACAAGCAGACGGTTCGGTTCGTATTCCCGAAAAATTGCAGCCGTATATGATGGGCAAGAAGTTCATCGGTGGCAAAAAATAAATTCAAATCCCCGAAAAATCGGGGATTTTTTTGTAACAAACAGAAATAAAAGTTTTTTGTTTTAGTTGTTTTTCGAGGTTGTAAAAAAATACAAAAAAACTATTATTTCTCCGAATTAAATAATATTGATTTGGAGTATGTAATGGAAAAAAATATAAAAAATTCGGAAGAAATTTCAGGGGAAATTATAAATTCTCCGGAAGCTTTAGAAGAATTGATTGCTAAAGTTAAAAGAGCACAAAAAGAATATGCAACTTTTTCACAAGAACAGGTTAATGCTATTTTTAAAGCTGCTGCTGCGGCTGCCGATAAAGCCAGAATACCTTTGGCTCGTATGGCTGTTGAAGATACCGGAATGGGAGTTATGGAAGATAAAATAATTAAAAATCATTTTGCTTCCGAATATATATACAATAAGTATAAAAATGCAAAAACTTGCGGTGTTATTAAAAATGACAAGACCAACGGTACTAAAATTGTGGCTGAGCCTTTAGGCGTTATTGCCGGAATTATTCCGACAACAAACCCAACCTCTACGGCAATATTTAAGTCGTTAATTTCGCTAAAAACTCGTAATGCAATTATTTTTTCTCCACACCCGAGAGCAAAAAAATCTACAATAGCTGCAGCAAAATTGATTTTAGATGCTGCAGTTGCTGCCGGTGCTCCGAAAAACATTATTGCTTGGATTGACGAACCGAGTTTAGATTTGACTCACCAACTCATAACCCATCCTTTGGTAGATACAATTTTGGCAACCGGTGGTCCGAGTATGGTAAAAGCTGCTTATTCCAGCGGTAAACCTGCATTAGGTGTCGGTGCCGGCAATACTCCGGCAGTAATTGATGAAACAGCTGATATTCAAATGGCGGTTTCATATATTTTGATGTCCAAAACTTTTGACAATGGCATGATTTGTGCTTCTGAGCAGTCTATTGTCGCTGTTGATGATGTATACGAAGATGTAAAAAAAGAACTGATATATCGTGGTGCATATCTTTTGAATAAGAAAGAATCTGAACAGTTAAGCAAGATTATTTTGAACGAAAATATGACCGTAAATGCTGCTATTGTCGGACAAAGTGCTGCAACCATTGCTAAATTGGCAGGTTTTGAAGTTCCTGCACATGCAAAAGTATTGGTTAGTGAAGAAACATCAACAGCTCGTGAAAATCCTTTTGCTCACGAAAAGCTTTCTCCTATTTTAGCTTTGTATAAGGCTACTGATTTTAACCAAGCTACAGATATGGCTTTAGAATTGGTAAATTTAGGCGGCGTCGGACATACATCGGTTCTTTACACCGACAGCCGTTCTCAAGACAGAATTAACTATTTTGCCACCAAACTTCCTACCGGTCGTTTATTGATTAACTCTCCGTCATCTCAAGGTGGTATCGGTGATTTATTTAACTTCAAACTTGAACCATCGTTGACTTTAGGTTGCGGTTCTTGGGGAGGAAATGCCGTTAGTGAAAACGTCGGAGTTAAACATTTGTTGAATTATAAAACAGTTGCCGAAAGGAGAGAAAATATGTTGTGGTTTAGAGTTCCGCCGAAAATCTATTTCAAGAGAGGAGCTGTTGATTGCGCATTGCGTGAATTAGAAGGTAAAAAAAGAGCTTTTATTGTTACCGACAGATTTTTATTTGATTCCGGTGCGGTAAATAATGTTACTAATGTTTTGGAAGAAATGGATATTGATTATCAAATCTTTTTTGATGTAAAGCCGGACCCGACTTTGTCAACCATTGATGAAGCTTTGGCAATGATTCGTCCGTATCAACCGGATGTAATTATTGCGTTGGGCGGTGGTTCTCCGATGGATGCTGCTAAAATTATTTGGTTGATGTACGAGCATCCCGAAGTTAATTTCGAAGATATTTCTATGCGTTTTATGGATATTCGCAAACGTATTTGTTCTATTCCGGAATTAGGCAAAAAAGCACAAATGGTTGCAATTCCTACAACATCGGGAACAGGTTCCGAAGTTACTCCTTTTGCGGTTATTACCGATGATAAAACTCATGTAAAATATGCTATTGCCGATTATGCTTTGACACCTAATATGGCAATTATTGATGCTAACTTTGTTGATAGTATGCCTAAAGGTTTAACTGCTGCTTCCGGCTTTGATGCTTTGGTTCACGCGGTTGAAGCTTATGTTTCTACAATGGCAACTAACTTCACAAACTCTACGGCATTAGAAGCTATTAAACAAATTTTCCGCTATTTGCCTCGTTCATACCAAAATGGAGCGAACGATCCGATTGCTCGTGAAAAAGTTCATCATGCCGCAACTATTGCAGGTATGGCATTTGCAAACTCTTTCTTGGGCTTGTGTCACTCTATGGCTCACAAGCTTGGCGGAGCGTTCAATATTCCTCACGGAATTGCAAATGCGTTATTGTTTAATCAGGTTATTCGTTATAATGCGACAGATTGCCCTCGTAAACAGGCAATTTTCCCGCAATATAAATTCCCAAGTGCAAAGCTTCGATATGGTCAAATTGCAAATAATTTGCAATTAGATGGAGCAAATGATGATGAAAAGTTAGAAAACTTGCTCAAAGCAATCAGCAAGCTGAAAGATGATATTGAAATTCCACATTCAATTAAAGAATGGGGGATTAAGGAAGAAGATTTCTACGCAAAGCTTGATGATATTGTCGAAAAAGCATTTGATGACCAATGTACGGGAGCAAATCCGGTATATCCTTTGATGGAGGACATTCGTCAAATTTATATCGATGCTTATAACGGTGTTGATTATACCGGAAACAAAAAATGCTAAGTGAACAAAAAGGCTCTTGAAAAAGAGCCTTTTTTACATTCTTCTCTTGTATTTTTTCGGAATAGCTTATATTTTTTTATCAGAGAGGGTTTTATGAAGTTAAAAAGTGATAATTTAAGGGTTGTGTTATTTGATTGGGACGGAACTTTAGCCGAGAGCAGTCCTCCTCGTGTTGTTGCCGTAAATCAGGTTTTGAAAGAATATGGTTTGCCTGATTGGAACAATATAAAACACAAAAGAAACAGCCGCATATCTTTTATGGATAATTTTCCGAATATGTTCGGAATTTATGCTGATGAGGCTTATCAAAAATATTGTAAAATATATTTAGACATTATCAAAAACGGAATTAACGGTTATCCTAAAGCGAAAGAGCTATTAGAACTTTTGCGAAAAAGGGGAATAAAAATCGGAATTATGACCAATAAAGATCGTAAGCTTTTAGAGTTTGAGTTACCATTGTTATATCCTTTTGAATATTTTGATAAAATAGTTTGCGGTCATGAAGCTTTTCGTGATAAACCTCATGCGGAGCATGCCTTGCATACTCTAAAAGGAATGATTGAAGAAAAAGATATATCTCCCGAAACCGTATGGATTGTCGGAGATAGTCAGTTGGATAATTTATGTGCTTCATCGATTAATGCTTTGCCGATAAGAATAAATTATGCACCTTGCGAAAAAGAATTGTGTGAGTGTAAGAATATTTTATATTTTGAAGATTATAATGCTTTTTATGAGGCTATATTATAAAGGACTTTTTTATGCAAAAAAATACTGAAAATGAAAATACTTCCAAGTTTCGTCGCTATGTTTGGATTGGTGTTTCTTTGCTCTTGCTGTTGGGGGCGAATTATATTTATTTCAAAATTAAAGTTTCTTCAAATCATGAGTTGGCATCTCATTATACACTAAAAGGAGATCCTATGGAAAAATATCGCAATCCTGCCGTTGCCGGTTTATTTTATTCGGCAACTTCCGAACAACTTACCGAAGAAGTTGAGTTTTATCTTGATACCGATTATCAAAAACATACTTCTCAACCACGTATGATTATTGTTCCTCACGCCGGTTATCAATATTCGGCTTCGGCAGCAGCTCAAGCATATTTGCCTCTAAAGGATTATGCCGATAAAATAAAGACTGTAATCCTAATCGGCCCCTCTCATTATGTTGCCCTCAATGGTGCAGCTTTGCCTTCGGCAGACCTTTTTAAAACCCCGTTGGGAAAAGTTGCTATCAATAAAGAAATAGTCCAAAATTTGCAAAAAAATAAGAATATTGTCGTCAGTACAAAAGCACACGAAAAGGAACATTCGCTTGAGGTTCAGCTTCCGTTTTTGCAAAAGGTGTTGAAAAAATTCGATATTGTTCCTTTGGTTTATGGAGATATAAATCCTCAAACTTTAGCAGAAATTTTACAAAAATATATTCAAAAATCAGATGTTTTATTGGTGGTTTCTGCAGATTTATCTCATTATCATAATTATAATAATGCTGTTGAGATGGACGATGAAACCGCAACTAAAATAGCAATAGGAGAATCTGATGTAGATTATCATCATTCTTGCGGAGCAACCGGAATTAATACTGCGATGATATTGGGACAAAAATTAGGATTAAAACCGGAAATTTTAGCCTTAATCAATTCCGGAGATGTAAGTAATGATAAAAACAGAGTGGTCGGCTATGGGGCTTGGTCTTATAGTGAAGATGGGATAAAACCATCAAAGATTGAAAGAGAAACAGAAGGGCTGAAAGGATTTGTGCAAGAGTTTGGAACACAGTTGTTGAAAGCTTCGCGAAAATCATTAGAAATGGCTGTTAATGATGATTTGTACCGTCCGTCTCGCAATGATTATGATGAACACTTATTTGATAAAGGTGCTGCATTCGTTACTCTTCATAAAAACGGAGAATTACGCGGTTGTATCGGTTCGTTATATCCTCGTCAAGCGGTTGTTGCCGATGTGGCGGCAAATACTTTTGCAGCTGCAATGGAAGATAGCCGTTTTTCCCCTCTTACGGCAGAAGAATTACCTAATATCAAAATTTCAATATCGCTCTTAACCGGATATGAAAAAATTTATTATAAAAATGAAGAAGATTTGTTGAATAAAATTATTGCGGGAGTTGACGGAATTGTTATTAGAGACGGGGACAGACAAGGTTTGTTTTTGCCCTCGGTATGGGAGCAAATTCCTGATAAAAAAGATTTTTTGAATAATTTAAAATTAAAGGCGGGAATGAGTCCGAGTTTTTGGTCAAACGATATAAATGTATACAGATTTAGAACAGTAGAGGTTAAAGAAAATGGATTTTAAGATTAAGTATAGCGAAGAGCAACTTGCGGATATGATGCAAAATAAGTCTATCAATGTTGAACTTGTAAATAAGAATTTTGCAGGATATCAAGCTTTGACTGATGGCGATAAAAAGGCTTTGCAACATTTGGTAAATGCCGCAAAAATGATGAATAATGTTGCTTTGGAACAAGACAATCCTTATAATTTATCCGCAAAAAAATATTTGGAAGAAAATGCCGCAAACAGTTCTCATATCGCAAGAGCTTTAGAACTTTTCAATTCTATAAACGGAGTTTCCGGATTTAATGGTGTTGATGAACAACCGATAGAGATTTTTGAAAATATAACTTTGCTTAAAGGACGTAATTTTTATCCGCAGGATTTGAATATAGAAGAATTTCACGATATTTTGATAAAAATGCTTAAGAGCGGCAAGATAAAAGAAGTGCAAAATATTTTAAGCGCCAGAACAATGGTTCGTCGTGATGGTGAAGAATTGAAAGGAATTGATTATACCGAATATTTTGCTGATGAATTTTCGTATATTGCCAATGAGTTGGAAGTTGCTGCTTATTACACAAGCAATAATGAGTTTAAGGAATATTTGGGCTGGCAAGCACAGGCCTTTTTGCAGAATAATGAAGACATGGATATGCTTGCCGATAAACATTGGGCGGTTATGCAAGATACTCCGCTCGAATTTACGATAAGTCGGGAAAATTATGATGATGAAATAACTCCGACGATTTATGATAATAAAGAACTTGCCGAGCTTATTAATATCCATAAAATTGAAGCTGTTTCTAAAGATATGCTTGGTGTGAGAGTAGGTATTATCAACAAAGAAGGAACGGATTTGATTTTGAAATTTAAGCAACATCTTCCTGATTTAGCACGTTTAATGCCATATGCTGACAAATATAATCAAACAATTTTGAATGGAGAAGAACTCAAACAAACAATGGTTGATGCCGATATTGTTGAGTTGCAAGGTGATTATGCTCAATGTCGTGGCGGAATTACGACAGCACAAAATTTGCCGAATAATGATAAGCTATCGGTAAAAACTGGTGGAGGACGTAGAAATGTGTATCATCGTCAGGTAAGAATGAGCGGAGATAAATCTAAACAACAGGCTATTTTAGACAGATTGGTTGATAAATCGTTGCATCAATATTTTGATAAAGAAGCGGATCACTTGTTTGTTATCGGACATGAAAACGGACATTCATTGGGCCCGGGAAGCGAATATCAAAATGCAATAGGAACATATAAGCACATAATTGAAGAACATAAGGCGGATACCATTTCTCTGGCATTTATGCCTTATTATGTAAAAAATGAGGTAATTACCTCTGATATGTTGAAGAAAATATATGTAAGCTATATTGTCGGCAGAATGTTTTTAGCAGCTCGTCCTCATCATATGTTGCCGCATAGAATGGGGGAATTAATTCAATTTAATTATTTGTTAGAACACAAGGCAATAAGTTTTAATCAGGAAGGACTTTTGCAAATAGATTTTGATATTTTGGACAACGTATTACATAAAATGCTTGATGAAACTATTGCGGTACAGTTATCTAAATCGCCAACGCAAGCGGAAAATTTTATAAATAAATATACTCAATGGAGTGAATATTCTGCAAAAATAGCAAACGTTCATAAAGAATTGGGCTTGAAACCATATAAAAAGATTATTCGCTATTTTTAGCATAGGTAAAACTGATAAAAATAGCTTGCACAAAACGGTACTTTGTAACATTATAAATCCTGTTTAATAATGAAAGGATTTTACATACTATGTTTAAAAAATTAATGGATGGGGAAATAGATTTAGCCAGTACTTTTTGGAAATTCGGCGTTCTCGGTTTACCCATAATTACTTTCTTGAGCAGATTTTTCGGTAAAATGCTGATTCATAAACTCAAGGGATATACTATTCTTTCTTATTATGTATCTCCTAACAATCCGATTGAAACTTCTGCGGTTGTTTTGACAATTTTATATTTAGCATCTGCATTTTCTATGATTTTTTATTCTTTTTCTCTTTTGTTGGGAACATGGAGAAGCTCGGCTGAATACAATCGTAGTTTATGGTTTCGTCATTTAGCAAGAATATTTATGGTTTTAATGATATTCTTTGCTCTTAAATTTACATTTAAATTTTAGGAAAAAATATGAAAAAAATTATACTTATTTTGATGGTTTTTGTAATTGCCGGATGTGTAGCCGGAGAACTGAAAGAAAATCGTCGTCGCTTATATGAAATGAATTCTGATAAGGAAATTTGTGAAAAACATCCTGAACGTTGTATTAGTGGTGTTTCTTGGTAATTTAGGAAAATATTATGATTAATCCGCAATTTATACATTTGCGAGTGCATTCGGCATACTCCCTTTTAGAGGGGGCAATGAAAATGCCTGCACTTACTGAAAAAATTGCGGAAATGGGTTTTCCGGCTGTTGCCGTAACCGATACTTCAACAATGTTTGGAGCAAAGGCTTTTTCGGCGATGGCGCCGAAATGCGGAGTTAAACCTATTTTAGGAACACAGATGTATTTGCGTAATCCGGATGCAGATGATGTTCTTAAATCTAAAGGAAAAATTGTAGAGCCTGATAAGATAGTTTTACTTATTCAAAATCAAGCAGGGTATATGAATATCATAAAACTTATGCAACAATCTTATTTGGGCGGGCTTACATCTATGGCTGAAAAGCCACAAATTACACTTGAAGACTTAAAAAAATATAACGAAGGCTTGATTATATTAACTGCCGGTGCAGATGGTCAGGCAGGACGATTGATTTTAGAAAATCGTATTGATGAAGCCGAAGATTTTATAGTTCAGCTTAAAGAAGTTTATGGTGACCGGTTGTATATGGAAGTTTCTCGTATCGGTTTGGATAAGGAAACTAAAACAGAGCCGGTGTTTTTGGAGTTGGCATACAAACACAATATTCCGTTGGTGGCGACCAATGAGGCTTTTTTCTTTGATGCCGAGATGTATGAAGCTCATGATGCTTTGGTTTGTATTGCGATGGGAGAATATGTGGCAAATGAAAACCGCCCGCATTATTCACCTAATCAGCGTTTGAAAACAACAACGGAAATGTTGGAACTGTTCAAAGATTTGCCAGAGGCTACGGCAAATACGGTTCAAATTGCCAAACGTTGTAATTTTATGCTTGAGTTCGTTGCTCCGCTTCTTCCGATTTTTGAATGTCCTGAAGGCAAAACTCAAAATGAATATATTCGCGAACAGGCATATATCGGTCTGAATAGGCTTATGAGAATAAATGTTTATTTTGAAGGGATGACCGATGAACAAAAACATGAAATTGATAAAAAATATTATGCTCGCCTTGAATATGAGTTAAGTGTTATCGAAAAAATGGGATTTGCCGGATATTTTCTTATTGTGGCAGATTTTATTAAATGGTCAAAAAATAATGGAGTTCCGGTTGGTCCGGGACGTGGTTCCGGTGCCGGTTCAATTGTTGCATGGTCATTGCGTATTACTGATTTAGATCCGTTGAAATTAGATTTGCTTTTTGAACGTTTTCTAAATCCGGAACGTATCAATATGCCGGACTTTGACGTCGACTTCTGTCAAGAAAATCGTTATAAAACAATAGAGTATGTGCAAAATAAATATGGAATAGACCATGTTGCACAAATTATTACTTATGGTAAGTTACAGTCCAAAGCAGTTATTCGAGATGTTGCACGTGTTTTGCAGATGCCATATTCTCAAGCCGACAGAATCAGTAAAATGATTCCTCCTCCCGTTCAAGGTAAACAGCCTAGTTTAAAACAAGCTCTTGAACAAGTTGCAGAATTGGAAGAGATGCGACAAGAAGATCCGCAAGTTAATAAACTTTTTGAAATAGCAATGAAACTTGAAGGATTGTATCGTAATACCGGTATGCACGCTGCCGGTGTGGTTATCGGAGATCGACCTTTAGATTTATTGGTTCCATTATACAAAGACCCAAAGGCAGATATGCCGGTTACTCAATATGACATGAAATATATTGAAGAAACAGGATTGATAAAATTTGACTTTTTGGGATTAAAAACACTTACAACCATTAAAAAGGCAGTAGATTTAATAAAATTAAATCATGGGGTTGATATTGATGTAGATACGTTACCTTTGGATGATGAAGCAACTTATGAACTTTTACAAAGAGGAGATACTGCCGGTGTATTCCAGTTTGAATCTGCCGGAATGAAAGAAGTTCATAAACAAATAAAACCTGACCGTTTTGAAGATCTAATAGCTATTGTATCATTATATCGACCGGGACCGATGGATAATATCCCAAGTTATATTCGTCGTAAACACGGAGAAGAAGAAATCACCTATTTACACCCTGATTTAGAGCCTATTCTGAAAAATACTTATGGTATTATGGTTTATCAAGAGCAAGTGATGAAAATTGCTCAAGAATTAGCAGGCTATACATTGGGAGCTGCTGATAAGTTGCGTAAAGCAATGGGTAAAAAAATTGCCGAAGAAATGGTTAAGCATAGAACTATTTTTACTGATGGTGCCGTTGCTAAAGGTATTGATAGAGATACGGCAACCAGTATTTTTGATCAAATGGAAAAGTTTGCTTCGTACGGATTTAACAAATCTCACGCAGCTGCATATTCTTTGATATCGTACCAAACTGCATATTTAAAAGCTCATTATCCGGTAGAGTTTATGAGTGCGACGATGACAATGGATATCATTAATACCGATAAATTAAAATTCTTCAAAGAAGAATGTAAAAAGATGGGAATAGAAGTTGTTCAACCGGATATAAACAATTCCAGTTATGAATTTACGGTAAAAGATAATAAGATATTTTATGCTTTAGCAGCGATAAAAGGTGTCGGCGAAGCAAATATGAAAGCACTTGTTGCCGAGAGGGAAGCTCACGGAAAATTTAAGGATATATCCGACTTTATTCACAGAATGGATATAAAACAAATAAATCGTAAGCAACTTGAACAACTTATAAAAGCCGGAGCATTTGACTGTTTAGATAAAAACAGAGGAAAATTGTTTACGAACATTGACAATATTATTCAACATATAAGCTCCAGTTGTGAACTTAAGACAAGTAGTCAAACTTCTTTGTTTGGGGCTGAAGAAATATCTGCACAAGTCCGTTTGAAAGAAGCACCAGATTGGCCGGAATTGGAACGGCTTAATCTTGAGGCAGAGGCAATAAGTTTTTATTTATCGGCTCATCCGTTAGACAGTTATCAAGTCGGTATGGAAAAATTGGGAGTTAAAAGTTGCAGTGAGGTATTTAGAGGTTTGCAAGTAGGGGATTCTTTACGAGCTAAACTTGCCGGATGTGTCAGTTCTTTTTCTAAAAGGGTTTCGCAAAAGGGGAACAAATTTGCAATTTTAGGTTTAACCGACAGTACAGGAGGTTTTGAAGGATTTGTATTTTCAGAGACGCTTAACCGTAGTGAAGATATTATTAATTCCGGATTTCCGCTGTTGGTAAGTGCGACGATTGAAAAACAAAGCGAAGACGGAAGTCCGCGTGTTTTAATAAACAGTGTTGAAACTTTAGATAAAGCTATTGCAGATGTTTCAAACGGTATTATAATTCATATAAATGATATTATGGCTGTTCATCCTGTGCGTGAAATTTTGCAAAAGGATAGAAACGGCCCTAATAAGGTTTATATTAAACCTGAAAACAATGAATGGGATATACGCATTGAGTTGCCGGGTGGTTTTGCTTTTGCTGATGATGGGATTATCAGTAAAATTAAGGCAGTTAAAGGCGTAACAACAGTGAAGGAGATTTAATTATGAGAAAAAAATTGCTTCAAATTGCTGAAAAAATTCAAAAAATCGGTGATGTAAAAACAATTGAGAATAAAGAAAAAAATGAAATATCTCTTTCTTCTTTAACATTTTTGCCGTTTGGTTTATGGATATATTACATAAAATCATTTGCGGTTTTGTGTTGTATTTTTGCTCCATTGATGGCGATATTGGCTTTTGCAACAAATAACAGTATGGTATGCGGATATCCTGAATATGCAGAAATAATTCCTTTCAAGTGCGATATACATAATGTTTCATTATATGTAACATTTTTCTTTTTGCGACTTTTAATTATTTGTGTATTTTTGAAATCGTGGTATCGAATATCCGTAAAACATGAATTTATTAATGTTCGAGATGTTCTGCTAATCAATTATCAAGATTGGAAAATGTTTGTTGTATTTGTTTTGGGAATTATAATAAATCTTATGCCGGTTTTGTCTCTTGTTTTGCTCATTACCAGAGTGCCTAATCCAAATTGGGTGATTGAGAGTATATATTTTGCAGTAGTTTCTTTAGGTTTCTTATTGCCGTTATTTGCTGTTCGTTTTTATAGCGGTGCTGCATTTGTTTTGGGTAATGAAAAGCTTCCCTCTTATAGAAGATTTTTGAAATTAACTTCTGATAACGGATTGAAATTGTTAATTTCAGTAGCAATATTGGCTCTGTTCGGAGCTCTTTTAATGTTATATTTCAGCAATATTATGGGAGGAATTTTACCGATTAATTTCTGGGTATTCGGAATTTTAGGCGAAGTTCTTTATAATGCTGTTTTGCTTGCAATTATGGTATTGATAGTCAATTATGCAGTTGTGCAAAAATATGAAATTTTTAAGGGTAGTGAAGAATAATTTCACTACCCTCATAATGAATATAATTCTATAAAATATTTATAATATCAGGAATTATATCCAGTTTGTATACGTTTTCAATTTGTGTAGATTTTGTATATCTATCATCGGCATTCAATGCGAAGATGTTGGGTTGTTGAGTTGCAAATTCGTACCCGATAACGATTTGTTCTGCATTGTTTTTGAGCTTTTGTGATAAATTGTTTGCTTCTGCAACATTATGACGAATTAGTCCGTCACGTTTAGTAAACAGTTTGCTATATGTGAAAATGGTATAAATCATTGCAACGATGATTAATGCCGATATGAAATGAACATATACGGTCATCATTAATATTGAAATTGCAATCAATATACCTGCAAATAATTTAAGAGCTCTTCTTGCCCATTTATTTTTAAGGTTAATATTGAATATGAACCAATAAAGAGCGATGGTTATGCTTGATGATAATAATGTTCCGAATGTTTTTAACATATCAATGCTTAAATATGATATAGCTAATTCGATTAAAACTATCATTAGTGCACTAAAGAATATATACCCTGCATTCAGCTTTAACAATAGCCATTTTAAGCGTTTGTTAGTATCTTTTTCTACCAAATCATAAGCTTTTTTAAGCTTTATGGCGATATCAGGAGTAATGTTTAAAACAACATCTTTATTGACAAAAAGTTGTTTTATTGCTTTAGCTTCCAGAGAAGTTAACGATTTAAGATTATCGGTTTTCTTTATTAAGGAAATTCCTTTATCATCTTTGATAATATTAATGATACCTCGCTTATACATATCCAATAAAAATGCTCCGAAAGAAGTTTTGTCGAATACACCTTTAACTAATATTCTGTACAAAGCGGGTGTTCTTTGATATTTTATTTTCGCATTATCAGATGCGGATTTATCAATGTTTTTCCATGAAATTAAATAAGCACATAAAATAGCTCCAAGACCAAACAGTGCAAATAAAATATCTCCGTAATCTTCTAAAAACCATTTGAATTTCTTGCCGAAGTCCGGTTCGATAAATCCTTCTTTGGGAATACGTATCAACATATGCATTCCTTCACCGGCAAATAGCGGAAGAGATGATTTAAATCCTAGAATGTTGTTTTGCGGATTTAAGGTAATAATAGATCCTTCTGTTGTAATATTATTCGGTAAAAATCCGGTCATAAGGGTTTGCCCCAGAGAGCGTACATTTATTGGAAGTCTTACGGTAGCAATAGCATTCGTAACGGCTAAATTCCAGTAACTTCCCGTAACATCCCAATAAAATTCATTAAAATCTTCATAGTACCATAATTTACGGTCGAGGATATAATCAAATTCGTAGGTGTAAATTCCGTTTTGCAGAGGAAATTGTTTTTTAGGAGTAATTAAAAATCGGTCGAATTCATCTTTTAAGACATATTCTATTTCGGTGTTGTTTATTTTTACACTTGTTAAATATGGTATTGTACTGTTCTTTATATTTTCACGTGAGATGGAATATTTAGGTAAGGCTTTTGAAAGACCATATTTTAATTTTTCTCCGTTTGCGATAACAGTAACTGTTTCTCTAATTCTAATCAAACCGTTGGGCATAATTTCAATTTTGCTTGAAAGATACGGAATATGTTCTTTTGCGGGAGCAGAAATTGTTTCTCCGTTAGGCAATTCAACATCAATAACATCAAATCCTAATTGCTCTACAGGTTGATGCTGATATTGTTCCAGAGCTATTTCAGATGCCAGTTTTGCATCTGAAGGAGCAGAAGAAGATGTCGGTAAAATATCGGCAGGTTGTTGACGATTATCTAAACTAACCTTGTTGAGAGCTTCTTCATATATTTTTTGGAAAGTAGATTTTTCTCCTTGAGCTTGTTGAGCCAAAAACTCATCACTTCTGATAATACTCATACCGGAGTTCTTATTAACAAGATCTTGAGATGTTTTGGTGGCTTTTTTGGCACGTTCTCTAATATATTCTACCAGTTCTTCATTATCTTGAGGTAATCCAGGGTCGTTTCGAACTTGATTGACAGGACGATTTTGTCCTTGTTTGATTTTTTCAAATTCTATAGGATTTTTTATTTCTCTTGTTCCGGCAAAAACAGATGTTGTCAAAAAACAAGCACTAATGAAATATATTGCAAAAAAAAGTTTTTTCATAAAATACCGCCTTTGTTAACAAATAAGATATATTTGATAATATAGAATACAGTTATTAAAAAAATGTTAGAAAGGAAAATATAATGAATAATTCTAAAGTTGCTGCTGTTGTTTTAGGCGCAGGTAAGGGAACTCGTATGCAATCAGATCTTCCTAAAGTTATGATGCCTTTGTGCGGAAAGCCTATGATTCGTCATATTATTGATGCAATGGAAGAAATGAAAGCCGATAAAATTGTAACAGTGATTGCACCCGATGGTGATTTGGTCAAAAAAGAGGTTGCTCCTCACAAAACTTGTGTTCAGCACCAACAACTCGGAACCGGAAATGCTGTTTTATCTGCTCGTGAAGAAATTGAGGGGTTTGATGGAGATGTTTTGGTTATATTCGGAGATAATCCGATTACAACAGTAGGAACATACAAAAAAATGATTGAGAAACGTCGTGAGGGATACGCTATTGTTGTATTAGGCTTTACTCCTGCAGATGCAGCTCGTTACGGTCGATTGAAAATCGAAAATGGAGAATTAGTTAAAATTGTTGAATTTAAAGATGCGACCGATGAAGAAAAAGCTATTAAACTATGTAATTCCGGTATTATGTGTTTTGATGGTAAGGTTATGGTCGATATTTTATCTGAAATCGGTAATGAAAATGCGGCCGGTGAATATTATCTTACAGATGCAATCGCTATTGCTCGTTCAAAAGGTTTGAAATGTGCGGTAGTTGAATGTTCTGCCGAAGAAGTTGCCGGAGCGAACACTCGTGAAGAATTAGCAATGCTAGAAAGCTTTTTAATGAAAAGACAAGGAAATAAATAGTTGATAAATTTTATAAAATATCATTGGTTTGGCCTCATAATGTCGCTGATTGTCGGTATATTTATGGTCGAATTTTTCTTAATTTTATTTGCTCCGCATTATGATTTGCAAAAACGAGGGTTTGTTCCTTGTACGGATGCAATGGCTGAAGATGTTGCAAATTGTAGTGGTAAAAGTTTTTGTGTTATGAAGGCGGTTACTAAAAATATGGTTTGTGATACAAAAGTTATCGGACATGGTATTTCGGAATGGGTAAAAGGCAAGCAGTCTCGACCATGGAGTAATTATTACTTTATTCCGGAATATCCGCAAGCTGTAGAAGAGCCGGATGAAGAACTTCTTAAATATTATGAAGAAAATCCGGATTTGGCAGAGCAAATGGCAGAGCTAAAGAAAAATTATGAAGAACTGGAGAAGTTAGATGACGAAAAATGATAATTTACCTGCTTGGGATTTAAGTGATTTATACAAAGGTATAGATGATGCAAAAATAAATGCAGATTTAGAAAAATATCGAAAATTTTGCAAAAATTTTGCCCGTAAATACAAAGGAAAATTGAAAACACTTAATGGCGATGATCTAGCGAAGGCTTTGAAAAATTATGAAAAGCATTCATCTTTGGCCAGCAAAATAGGTGGTTTTGCGTATTTGAATATGGTTACGCAAATGAAAAATCAACAGGCTGTATCATTTTATCAAAGTATAAATGAAAAACTTACGGATTATAGCAAACCTTTGGTGTTTTTAAGTTTAGAAATTAATTCTTTACCGCAGGAAAAAATAACGGAATGGTTTAAAAATAAAAATTCTGCATTTTATCGTCCTTGGTTAGAACGTATCAGACGTTTTAAAAAGTATGAATTATCCGAAGCTGTTGAAGAAGTCTTATTGGAAAAATCACTGACATCTTCAAGTGCGTGGGTTCGTTTATACGAGGAAACATCTTCTCGCTTGGTTTATACGGTTAACGGCAAAAATTATAACGATGCCGAAATATCTAAACTTTTGCTCGATAAAAATGCCGATTTGCGTCATGCTGCCGGAAAAGAAATTAATCGAGTTGCTAAAGAAAATTCGGATCTTTTCACTTTTATATATAATATGATTATAAAAGATAAAGCTATTGAAGATGATAAAAGAGGATTTAAAACTCCTATATCTTCTCGCAATATGTCCGAAAATGTAAACGATGAAACCGTGAAAGCGTTAGCAGATACAGTTAGAAAAAACTATGCTTCGATAGCTCATCGTTTTTATAAGTTAAAAGCTAAATGGCTTAAAATGGATAAAATATCATATTGGGACAGAAATGCTCCGTTGCCGTTTAGTGCAGACAGTAACTATTCTTGGAAAGATGCAGTAGATACGGTGCTTGAAGCATATAAGGAATTTTCACCGAAACTACATAAGATTGCCAAAGATTTCTTTGATAATAACTGGATAGACGTTCCTCCTCGCGATGGAAAACGGAGCGGAGCTTTTTGTGCTCCTGTTTGTGCAGAATCGCATCCGTATCTGATGCTTAATTTTGCCGGAAAAAGAAATGATGTATTGACTCTTGCTCATGAATTAGGGCATGGATGTCATCATCAAACTCGTACAAAAAACGGTGAATTAAACGAATATTCTCGTATGACCACCGAAGAAGTTGCTTCAGTTTTCGGAGAAATGATAACTTTTCAGGCAATGGTTAAAAAGCTTCCCGATAATGAAGAGAAATTGGCTCTGATTGCATCGAAGGTCAGCGATATGATTAATACCGCAGTTCGACAAATAGCTTTTCACTTTTTTGAGAGCAGGGCACATGAGGAACGTAAAACCGGAGAATTGAGTACTGCACGTCTGAATCAAATTTGGCAAGAAGAAATGCAAGCCAGTTTGGGTGAATATGTAGAAGTAGGAGAGGATAGTGAATATATTTGGTCGCAAGTAGGTCATTTCTTTTTCTTGCCGTTTTATGTATATGCTTATTCTTTTGCTGATTGTTTGGTAAATTCTTTGTATCAAATCAGTCAAGAAGGGGAGGTATCAGATTTTGCTGATAAATATATGGATATGCTCTCTAAAACGGCAATTACAGATTATAAAAAATTGCTTGCTCCGTTTGGATTAAATCCTGAGGATATTACATTTTGGGATAAAGGTTTGAGTTTAATAAGCAGTTATATTGATGAACTTGAACGACTCGACAAAGTTCTTAAGTTATAATCAAATAAAAAGCTCCTCATTTGAGGAGCTTTCGTTTATCTGAAGAACAATTCTTTGGTAATGCGTTTTGCTTTTGACATATAGTGTTCTGATGTATTATCTGTTCCAAGATAAGACAGAGCAAAGTTTGTTACCATAAAACCAAAAGGATTTTTCAGCGAATCTTCGTGGTTAACTTTGTTGAATACTACATATTGAATGCGCATTGTCGCACGCCAAATGCTGGTAATGGGTTCTTCTCTTGACGGAACATAGTCCAGAGTACGGAATTGTGTCTGCCATAAACCTCTGGTAAGGGGACGTATCCAGTCAATTTCGACGTCTCGCATCATGTTTTTGCTTTTAAACTGGTGCAAATTATATTTTGCATCATATTTGGAAAATTGGTGAAATACGTCCGGACTTGATAACCAATAGATATAAGAGCCTTCTCCCCATCGACGAACCAATTCGTCATAATCATTAGTAATGATATATCTCATCATGATGTAGTTAGTAATATGCTCCTCGGTAATGAGGTTTCCCATCGGATAATTAACTTCATCGGGTTGCATTCTATCTATTTGACTAAAGTAGTGGTCAACATAAAATAGCTGCGGCATACTTCCTCTTTGCGGAAGCATAACATATAACGAAGCTGCCAACATCATATTAAAACAAATAGAAAAGCAGGCGATAATGACCAAAACCCTTGAAGTCCACAGATAACGACGTTCAGGCATGGCATCAACGTGCACTCTTTCAGGATAAAGCCCAAGTTTGTCCGGGCTTTCTTTTTCCTTATATTTAAAAATAGTATCAAATATCTCAAACATATTTTTTCGCTTTTTGTTAACTTTGCATTTGTATTTTATACATATAATTAAAATAAAAGCAAATAAATACTACCATTTTATAAAAAAATGGTGTAAACATATAACGTATACTTTGTACAAAGAAGGGTTTTAAGTATGAAAAAGTTATTAATATCGTTGCTTTCTGCCGTTTTGCTCGTTTCTGCATGCGGTCAGGATAAAACAGTTGAAACAGTAGATAATCGTGCAAATGTTGCATATAATCCAGAAGCTGTCACTTATAGCGAATGGGACAGAGCCGTCAGAATTGATGCCGATATGCAAAATATGTTTATCAGCACACCACGTAAAATAGAAAAACCGATAGATATGTATATGGCAATGGCTCTTGCCTTAAAATATAACTATACTCGTCGTTTGGTTAATTATGAGGATAGCCTTATTCGAGCAGGAAAATCTCCGGTAAATCGTTTACCTGAAATTGTGAGCCATGCAGGTTATATCAATCAAACCAATTCTTCGGCTATGAGTCCGGAGTTGAAAGTTGCGTGGAACTTGCTTGATATGACAATGGTTTTCTGCCAATCTCGTGATGCTGACTATAAATCAAGTGTTGCTTTTGAAGAAAGTCGCAAAGTTATTCATAACATTTTGCAAGAAACCCGTACTCTTTATTGGAAAACGCTTACCGCTCAAAAACTTTTGCCGGTTACCGATGACATGATAGAATTTATGACATTGGAAGTTGACGATATGAATGTTCAGGCAAAAGAATTAGCCGCTAATAACGAATCTCCGTCGTTGGCACAATTGGTTAAGAAAAGACAATATATGGAAGCAATTAAAAAGCTTTCGGCTTTAAAACGTGATTTAGAAACAGCTCAAACACGTTTGGCAAGTTTGATGGGAATGCATCCTTCTACCGAATTTAAGGTAGTAGGTTCCGAATACGGAAATTTTGCTCTTCCTAAAATTAAAAACAGTTTAGCAGATTTGGAATGGTTGGCATTGAACAATCGTCCGGAATTGCGTGAACACGATTTAGCTACCAATACTCAAGCTCTCAAATTGGTTGTGAAGGGTTTTGAACAACCTACCGAACAAGAGTATAAAAGTAACCCTGAACATTATAACCGCATTTGGTCAAGACAAGCTCGTGAAATCGGATATAGTGTATATGAAGATATTAATAATCCGAACGGGCAAGATTTAGAAACATTACGTCGTCAACGTATGACCTCTTTGATATTGAGCCAAGTTTATGTTGCTTGGGCACAATATATGTCTGCTGTTGAAGATTATCAAATTAATATGGAAATTGCCAATACTTCAGAAAATATTGCCGAAGACTTTAGTATTGCAAAAGGCACAAAAGATGAAAAAGCACAGTTGGAAGCTGCTCGTGCTATCGGTGACGAAGTTAAAGCTTTCAAAGCTTATGCAGATTTACAGGACAGTTTGGGCAACCTCTATGTTTCAATCGGTTTGGATGCAGTTCCTTATTATATGTTGAACGAAAAACCGTCTAAGTTGGCAGTTTATCTCCGTACCAATATGGAAAAATGGGGTGACGGAAACTTCTTGCCGGATAATCGTCCGTATTTGTTGAAAGTACCGGCTAAACGTCCTCCGGTTAATTTGTCATCTTCAGAAAAATTGCCGGATATTAAGGTTGAAACCGGAAAACACATTACTGTAAACATTCCGCAAGAATTGGTTGACAGAATGAGTTTCAAAGGTCGTGTAATCAGCCGTTCAGGTTTGATTGATGATAAAGCTCTTCCGAAATGGTTGCACTATAATGAAGATACATATACCTTTGACGGAACACCTATGCCGGGTAATGAAGGTTTGTATCATATCAAAACATACTTTAGTGATGAGAATGGTAGTGTAGGTTACACAACTTTCAAGATTAAAGTAGTCGATGTTTATGTTCCGGCTATGTCTATTCCGGGACAAGTGGAAGGTTCTTCTGCCATGGTGTTAAAACGTTGTGTCGGTTCACAATGTAAAGATTCTTATATTGAATCTTCTACCTTGGGCAGTGATGTTAAAACCTCAGCCAAATAGGTTTGAAAGGTTAACGCCAAAAAACCGCTCTGGAAACAGAGCGGTTTTTTGGTATCTTATTATTACGAAGTCCTTTATGACTGTGATAATCCATAGGGATTATAAAGCACAGCATTTCCGGATTGCTTCGCAAGGACTGACATCTGCCTGTAAAGACAAGAGATATTAAATACACAAAAAAGGCAGGGATAAAACCCTGCCTTTAAGATATATTAATCAACGGGTTTGATATGCCAAATGTTTTTAGCATAATCCATAATAGCTCTATCGCTTGAAAATTTACCGATACGAGCCACATTATAAATTGCCATTTTTGCCCATTTATTTTGATCTTTATAGTCTTGTTCCGCTGAGTGCAGAGCTTTGTTGAAATCTTCCAAATCGGCCAAAACCATAAAGTAGTCACGGGATAACAATTCTTCATATATCATCTTAAACAACAAGACATAATCTTTTTCGCAGAACATATTAGAGTTCAGGCTGTTCAAAATTCGTTTGATATAGTCAGATTTGTCGTAAATATCATAAGGCTTATACGAATTTTCTTTGTGCATTTTGGTAACTTCGTTATCTCTCAAACCAAAGAGATAGAAATTATCTTCGCCTACAGCTTCTCTGATTTCGATATTGGCACCATCATAAGTACCTACTGTCAAAGCACCGTTTAAAGCAAATTTCATATTTCCGGTTCCTGATGCTTCATAGCCCGCAGTTGAACTTTGAATACTTATATCTGCAGCCGGAATAAGAGTTTCGGCCAATGATACTTTATAATCAGGCATAAACACCACTTTAATCATATCATTAACACGCGAATCGTTATTAATAACATCGGCAACATTATTAATCAGTTTAATAACCATTTTGGCAAAATGATATGAAGGAGCAGCTTTTCCGGCAAAAATGTACGTTTTCGGATATGCCGGATAAATATTATCTTTAATAATTGCCAAATAGTCGCCGATAACTTGTAAAATTGTCATCAGCTGACGTTTATATTCGTGAATACGTTTTGCCTGAACAATAAAAATGCTATTCGGATTAACGGCAATACCATTGGTTTTTAATATTTTTTTAGCCAATTTTTCTTTGTTCTTTTGCTTGATTTTCATAAAATCTTCAACAAATTTCTTGTCATCAACAAAGTTCTCAACTTCTTGTAACAAATCAAGATTTGTAACCCATTCATTACCAATTTTATCCGAAATTAAATCAGATAAGTCTTTATTAGCATGATATAACCAACGACGAGGAGTAATTCCGTTTGTGACATTGGTAAATTTCTCCGGATATAATTCGTAAAATTCGGGAACAAGGTTGGTTTTAATTAATTCCGAGTGCAGTTTTGCTACTCCGTTTACCATATATGAACCGACAATCGACAGATTGGCCATACGAATTATTTGGTTGTCGCCATCGCCGGATACAATAGAAACTTTTGCCAGTTTTTCCGGTTGATTGCCAAATTTTGTACGTGCAAATTCAATAAATCGACGATTGATTTCATAAATAATTTGCAAGTGACGGGGCAACATTCTGCCTAACATACGAGCATTCCATGTTTCAAGGGCTTCCGGAAGCAAGGTATGGTTGGTATAAGCAAAGATTTTTGTGGTTATTTCCCAAGCTGCATTCCAAGATTGTCCGTAAACATCAATTAACTGGTGCATCATTTCGGGAATACCTAAAGCCGGATGGGTATCATTAAGTTGAATTGTAATATAATCGGGCATTTTATGGAAATCATTACTTTTTTCAAGAAAACGACGAATAATGTCTTGAATTGCGCAAGATACAAAGAAATATTGTTGTTTTAAGCGCAACTCTTTTCCGGCTTCAATCGCATCTGACGGATAAAGAACTTTAGAAATAGTTTCACTCTCGATTTTATCGCGGAGAGCATCAAAATATCCGCCTTTGTTGAATATATTGATATTTAAAGTTTCATCACCTTCTGCGGAGAATAAACGCAAATAGTTTACAGATTTTCCGTTATATCCCACAATCGGAAAATCGTATGGAATACCATAAATAGGAGAGGTGTTTTTCCATATAAATACGGGTTCTCCGGTTGCGGCATCAATTGTAGTTTCTACATTTCCGTAAAGCGGAATTGTAACTTTGCGGTCATGACGTGCAAATTGCCAAGGAGATTCTTCTCCATCCCAGCTGTCCGCTTGTTCAATCTGATATCCGTTTTCAAATTTTTGTTTGAACAAGCCATATTCATAGTTTATGCCATAGCCAAAACCGGGGATGCCGAGTGATGCCATAGAATCTAAATAGCAAGCGGCTAAACGACCTAAACCGCCATTTCCTAATGCGGGGTCATATTCGGTATCAAAAATTTCTTCCATTGTATTCCAAGGCCATCCGTCAATTTTGATGTCTTGAAGAACATCAAACAGGCCTAAATTGTGCAGATTGTTTTCAAGAGAACGACCGATAAGATATTCGATAGAAAGGTAGTATACCCGTTTTGAGTTTGCTTCGTTGTAGCGAGCAATTGTTTTATACATTCTATCCATGGCAAACTCTCTAACTGCCAATGAGATAGCTTTCAAAGCTTCTTCTTTTGTAATTTCACAAACACGTTTACCGATGAAATAATTAATATAATGTTCAATAGACAGTTTGAGTCTGGCTTTATCTATTTCATTTAAAAGTACAGAGTTTCTTTTTATCATTTTTTTCCCCATAAAATCTGCTTAAATCCAATAATAACCTATTCGTAAATTATTTGAAATATGGTTAATAATGATAATATATAAAAAATTTATAATTGCAATCATCAAAAAATGTAATATAATCGCTTCCAGTGTTATTTATAAGAGGTGATTAAATGAAAAAGTATATGCTCCCCATAATTGCTATGGGAGTTTTGGCTTGCTCGGCCGCAAGAGCAGAAACAGTTTTCGAAGCATTATCAGAAGCTTATCGCAGCAATCCTGATTTGCAGGCTCAAAGAGCTTATTTACGTTCGATTGATGAAAATGTTGCGATTGCAAAATCGGGCTACAGACCGTCTGTCGCATTGACCGGACAATATGGAAACTCTAAAAAAGATAATAGCCTTAATGATAACGAAGAAGGTGGAGAATCTCATACTTTGGCAGCTACAATCAGTCAGCCGTTGTTTTCCGGTTTTTCAACCGTAAATTCCGTAAAATCAGCTGATAGTGCTGCTCGTTCAGAACAATACAGTTTAGCAAATTACGAACAGGCAATATTTTTGAATGCTTCAGAAGCATATTTGAATGTTGTTCGTGATAAAGCAATCGTTGATTTGCAAAAAAACAATGAAAAGTTATTGAAAAAACAACTTGATGAAACACAAGAGCGTTTTAATGTCGGTGAATTGACAAGAACAGATGTTGCTCAAGCAAAATCAAGCTATTCTCAAGCTGTTGCAAGCCGTATAAGTGCGGAAGGAACTTTAGAAGTTTCTAAAGCAGTTTATAAACAAGTTATCGGTAAAGATCCTAAAGATTTAGCGGAACCGGATAATATTCATACATTTTTGCCGGCTAATTTCGATAAAGCATTGAGTTTTACGTTGGATAATAATTTTGCTGTTTTACAGGCTAAACAGGCATTGCAATCAAGAGATTATGCCGTAAAAGCAAATTATGGTGCATTAGCTCCGCAAGTATCTGCTCAAGGAAGTATTTCTAAAAGCAAAAATAATCCGAAACATTTCGGAGATCCGTCTGCAACCGTAGACGATGTTACTTGGGGTCTCAATGCTACAATACCGCTGTACGATGCAGGTGAAAACAGAGCAAGAATTCGTCAAAGTAAATATGCAAAATGGCAAGCACAAGAACAAGTTTTGAGTGCTCAACGTTCGGCTGTTTCTGCAATTACAAGCAGTTGGGAATCTATGGTAACCAATGATGCAAAAATTAAAGCCTTGGTTGACCAAGTAGAGGCTAATGAAATTGCTCTTGAAGGTGTGAAGAAAGAAGAAGCTTTGGGAAACAGAACCGTTTTGGATGTATTGGACGCATTTCAAACTTTGTTGAATTCTCAAGTGGAAGTAGTAAAGGCTCGCAGAGAATATTATTTGTCTGCAATGCAAGTAATGCAAGCAATGGGCAAACTAACGGCCAGAAATTTAAAACTTGATGTTGAGTTGTATAATCCTAAGGTTTATTACAAGGAAACTCGTGATAAATGGTTGTCAACATCGATAGATTAACAGATAGGGTTTAGTATGGATAAACAGGACACAAAAGAACTGTCAATGGATGAAATTTTGAGTTCTATCCGCAATATCTTACACGATAGCGGAACTCGTCATCAATCTCAAGATGATGATTATAGAGCTGTAAATATCTCAACAATGAAACCGGTTGCAGAAACTCAACCTTTTGTTCCGTTGCGTCCTGTCGTATCCGCCCCTGAAATTTCTGAAGTTACAGAAGAAAAAAATGATACGGAATATGATGTTGCCACAATATGTCGCAATATTCAAAAAATGATGTTACAGACAGAGGAAAAAGAAGAACAAAGTCATAATTTCCGTATTACGGCCGATGATGAAGAAATTTGTGAACCTAAAGATAATTTATCTGAGCAAATTGTAAAAGATTTTGCTAATGTTTTTGCATCTCGTCATCAAAATGAAAAAATCGCAGATATTACTGTTCAAAAAGTAGCAGAAGCTGCAATTATAAATGAAATTGTACCTATTTTAAGTCAATGGTTAGAAGACTATCTTCCGAATTTAGTCAGAAAAGAAATTGAACGAGTGATGGTAAAGACCGGCAAACGCTAAGATTTTACTAGTATCGGTCTCCAGCTTTTATTTTAACTCCGCTGTTTATGCGGATTGTTGATGATTTAATGAAAAAAACAGGAAAATAATATGTTAGAAAAAACTTACGATCCGAAAAATTTTGAAGAAAAAATCTATGCTTCTTGGGAAGAAAAAGAATATTTTAAACCCAATATGAATAAGAATAAAGAAGCGTTTGCCGTTGTAATTCCTCCGCCAAACGTTACCGGTGTTTTACATATGGGACACTCGTTGAACTATACTTTGCAAGATATTTTAGTTCGTTACAATCGTATGTTGGGCAAAAATGTTTTGTGGCAACCGGGTACAGACCATGCCGGCATTGCAACTCAAATGGTTGTTGAACGTAATTTGGCTGCCGAAGGTATAACTCGCCACGATTTAGGACGTGAAAAGTTTATTGAAACAGTTTGGCAATGGAAAGAAAAATCCGGCGGAACAATATGTAAACAGCTTCGACGTTTAGGTGCTTCTTGCGATTGGTCAAGACTTCGCTTTACAATGGATGAGGGGTTATCTCGAGCTGTTCGTAAGATTTTTGTAAATTTATACAAAGACGGATTGATATACAAAGCGAAAAAATTAGTAAACTGGGATTCTAAATTTATGACTGCCGTTTCTGATTTGGAAGTTATTCAAAAAGAAACTGTAGGAAAAATGTACTATTACAAATATCCGATTAAAGGTGAAGAAAACGAATTTGTTCATATTGCAACTACCCGTCCCGAAACAATGTTCGGAGATACAGCCGTAGCAATTTCAAAAGATAATGAAAAGCTGAAACATCTTATCGGCAAAGAATGTATTATCCCTATCATTAATAAGGCTATACCTATTGTTGCCGATGAGCATGCTGATCCGGAAAAAGGAACCGGAGCAGTTAAAATTACACCTGCTCACGATTTTAATGACTTTGAAGTCGGAAAACGTCATAATTTGCCGTTGGTAAATATCTTAAATCCTGATGCAACTTTGAACGAAAATACTCCGTTTGAAGGAATGGATACTCAATCTGCTCGTAAAAAGACTATTGAAACTTTGGAGAGCATGGGGTTGATGGATAAAATTGAAGACCACCCGATGGTTATTCCTTATGGTGACAGATCAGGAGTTGTAATTGAGCCATTGATGACTGACCAATGGTTTGTTGATGCTCCGAAATTAGCCGTTGAAGCTATGCGAGTTGTAGAAAACGGCGAAATGGAATTTGTGCCGAAGACTTATGAAAAAACATATTTTGAATGGATGAGAAATATTCAACCTTGGTGTATATCTCGTCAGTTATGGTGGGGACATCAAATGCCGATTTGGTATGGTCCTGATGAAACCATCTTTTGTGAGGAAAATGAAGAAGAAGCTCTTGTTGCTGCCGAAAAACATTATGGTAAAAAAGTTGAGCTTCGCAGAGAAACTGATGTGTTAGACACATGGTTTTCTTCCGGATTGTGGGCATTTTCAACATTAGGTTGGCCGGATAAGAGCGAATTTTTAGACACATTTTATCCTACATCGGTTTTGGTAACCGGTTTTGACATTATTTTCTTCTGGGTTGCCAGAATGATGATGATGAGTATGTACATGATGAAAAAAGTTCCTTTCAAGAAATGTTATATACACGGCTTGGTTCGCGATGAACACGGACAGAAAATGTCAAAATCCAAAGGAAATACCGTTGATCCGATGGAGATTATTGAAAAGTACGGAGCAGATGCTTTGCGTTTCTTTATGGCTGCAATGGAAACACAAGGACGAGATATTAATATTTCCGAATCACGTATTCAGGGATATCGTAATTTCGCTACAAAATTATGGAATTCGGCTCGCTTTGGTGAAATGAACGAATGTGTGTTTAACTCTGATTTCGATACTGCAAAAGTTAGTCATCCGGTTAATAAGTGGATTATTGAAAAAGTAAAACAGACATCAAATGAATTAACCGAAAATTTGAATAGCTATCGTTTTTCAGATTCTGCTAACGGAGTATATCAATTTGTATGGGGTTCTTTCTGCGATTGGTATATTGAGATGATTAAACCGATTTTGTATGGCGAAGATGAACAGGCTAAAGCAGAAACAAGAGCAACTTTTGCATGGGTTTTGAATCGCATTTTGATAATTTTGCATCCGTTTA
Source organism: Alphaproteobacteria bacterium (assembly GCA_017465405.1). Classification (GTDB taxonomy): domain Bacteria; phylum Pseudomonadota; class Alphaproteobacteria; order RF32; family CAG-239; genus JAFUYI01. The sequence continues at coordinate 63,608 of JAFTWG010000001.1, read as the reverse complement.
TGCCTTTTGTTACCGCAGAATTGTGGAATAATTATCATAGTGAAGAAGATATTATCAATGCACAATGGCCAGCAAAAGAAAATGTTGATGAAAATGCTATTGCTCATATTGATTGGGTTATAGAACTCATTTCTGCGATTCGTTCTTTGCGTGCTGAAATGAATTTGCCTGCCGGTTCTAAATTAACTGCATATTTACAAGGTGCAAATGAACAGTCCGCAAATAATGTTAATCAATTTGCCAATATTATTTGTGCATTGGCTCGCTTGGAAAAAATAGAACTTTACAATGGAGATATAACTCCGGATATGGTTCAAACCGTATTCCGTGAAAATACGGTTTTGATTCCGTTAAAAGGAATTGTTGATTTTGCGGCTGAGCGGGAAAGATTGCAAAAAGAGTTGGCCGGATTGAATAAAAATCTTGAAAGCTATGCTCGTAAATTGAATAATCCTGCGTTTGTTGATAAGGCTCCGGCGGCAGTTGTTGAAGAAGAACGCCGTCGTCAAGCCGAAGCTTTGGAAAACAAAGCAAAAGTAGAAGAAGCTTTGCAACGTATTGTCGGACTATAAGCAGAAAAGAGAGGTTGTTAAAGCCTCTCTTTTTTGAAAATAACTCAAAAACAGATAAAATTTTTATAATTTTGTCTGTTTTTTTGTAATAAGATAAGAAATAAATTGCAAAAATTAAAATTAAGTATTATACAGTTGCCAATAGAACCCAAATTTGAGGATATTTTATGAAAGAAGAACTTTTAGAACTGACCGGTGAAGTTATTGAAAAATTGCCTAATGCCATGTTTAGAGTTAAACTCGAAAATGGTGTAGAAATTTTGGCAATGACTGCAGGTAAAATGCGTAAATTTCGTATTCGAGTAATGGTTGGCGATAAAGTGGATATAGAAATGACACCTTATGATTTAACCAAAGGTCGTATCACTTTCCGTCATAAAGACTAATTATAAGTATTTTATCAGAATAAAACCACCGAACAACAATATAAAGAATAGTATCGAAAGCAAACCAAAATGCTTTTCGATAAATTCTTTTATGGGTTCTCCGCAAATCTTGAGCATTCCGGCAACTAGAAAGAAACGCATTCCTCTGGCAACAACAGATGCTAAACCGAATATGAGCAAATTCATGCCGACAGCACCGCTGGCAATGGTAATGACTTTGTATGGGAAAGGAGTTAAGCCTGCTGCAAATACAATCCAAGCTCCATATTCGATATAATATTGTTTGAAACTGTTAAATTTATCCATATAACCATAAAATTCCAATAGGGGTTTGGCAATTAGGTCAAATCCTAAAAATCCGATAGTATAACCGAAATATCCGCCTAAAACACTTGCTATTGTACAAGTACCTGCAATTTTCCAAGCTTTTTTGGGAGTGGCTAGTACCATTGGGATAAGCATTATATCCGGAGGAATAGGAAAAAAAGAGCTCTCAATAAAGGAAACCGCAAACAAAACCCATAGTGCGTTTTCTTTTGAAGCGGCATTAAGCATCCAGTCATATATTTTTTTCATTTTATCGCTCTTTTTTGTTATTATCAAAAAGCATATTATTTAATAAAAGATATTAAATCCTTAACATTTGTAATATTTTCCACATAAAATGTGTTTTCAAAATCCAAATATTTTTTTATTTTCTCATATTTTTCTGCCTCACAATGAACAGCAACGGCATTGACAGTATTTTTTTCAATAAATTTTTTAGCCGCTTTTGTGTCGTGAACATTAAAATATGAGATATTTAAATTATTTATCGGTATATTTTTTTGAGTATTTGATGGTGTAAAATCATCTATCAACAGAATATCATATTTTCCACCACCTCCACAATATGCTTGTGCAATTTGCGGTAGTTTTATATGTTCATCCGGTTTATGCAAATAGTGAGATACACCGTAATGCCCAAATTTTTCATTGTTACCATACATAACAATTAACGGAGCATTATCGGTAAAGTGATTGATAACCAAATGCTCAACAAGATTGTTATAATCTATATCATACATTTCGGAATTTATAACATAAAGTTCCGGTTTCAATTCCGGTGCATAGCTGATTAATTTGAAAGCATTTTCGGTAGCAAACACTTCGAAACCGCTTTCTTCCAAAATATGCGGATATACATCGTAATGATTTTTTTCGTCGTCAATTACAAAAACTCTGCACATACCTGCTTCCTCTATATAAATATAGAAATAATATAATCAGGTATGTGAAAATTTATAGACTGGTATTTTGTTTTATATACGCAAGTAAAGTGTTATTCATTAACATGGCAACGGTCATTGGTCCGACACCGCCTGGAACAGGAGTGATGAAACCGGCAACTTCTTTAACGTCTTCAAAATCAACATCTCCACAAAGTTTGCCGTCGATGCGGTTAATGCCGACATCAATCACGGTTGCGCCGTTTTTTATCCAATCTTTTTTTACTATTTTTGCGATACCGCAAGCAGCTACAACAATATCAGCCTGTTTTGTCAGTTCAGGTAAATTTTTTGTTTTGCTGTGAGTGACTGTTACGGTACAGTGATTGTTGAGTAACAATGATGCCAAAGGGCGTCCTACAATATTGGAACGTCCGATAATAACAGTATGTAGTCCGCTTAAATCGCCTAAAGTTTTTTGCAACATATAAAATACACCTTGGGGGGTTGCAGCGATAAATGCGTTTTTATTATTGGAGTGTAAAAGTCCCATATTATAAAACCCAAAACCATCGACATCTTTGTTTGCTTGTATCTGTTCAATAATCTTATTGCTATCCAAATGTTTAGGCAAAGGCATTTGAACAATAATACCGTTTACATTATTATCATTATTAAGTTCGTTTATTAAGGATATTACTTCTTCTTCACTACTTTCTTCCGGCAAATGATGTATATCGCAGGTCATTCCGATATCTTCTGCGGCTTTTTTCTTGTTACGGTCATAAATAATACTTGCTTCGTCGTTTCCAACCAATATAACAGCTAAATGAGGTTGTTTATTCAGTTTTTTTACTTCTTCGGCCAATTCTTTACGTAAATTTTGTGCCATAAGTTTGCCATCAATTATTTGCGCAGTCATTTTGTATTTTCCTATTCCATTCTTCAAATTTTTCAACTATTTGTTTTGTTTGGTTTTTTATGATTATCTTTTTAAAATGTCCGGTTTCCCCGCTGATAATTTCAATATCACTTTTAGACACTCCCAGTTCTTTACTCAAAAATTTAATCAGTTCTTTATTGGCTTTTCCTTTTTCGGGCACACTGATCACGCTTATTTTTAGAAAATCTTTATTATCAGAATCGGTAAATATCCCCTTAATTGCCAAAGACGAAGCATTTGGAGATATTTTTACTTGTAATATAACTGTATCGTTATTATCAAAATAAAACATATATCAAAAAAACAGGCGGCATAAAGCCGCCACCTTTCGTTATTGTAAAATTACAGCATCATCTGACCGAGAATGGACAGGACGAGGAACAAAAGAATCGGAGCTGATTCAACACCGGCTATAACACGATATTTTTCCGGAAGTAATTCGGTTACTTTTGCGTAAACCGGATTTGTCATTTTACCTGCCAAATCCATAAACTTCTTCAATGTTTCATTTTTTGTAGAATCGATAACATTGTGTTTTTCTAAAATTCTGGTAGCAATTTCAAATAAAACAATTACTGAATAAAGAAAAAGAACCAATCCAATTAAACTCATTTGTCACTCCTTAATAGTTTTTTGTTAAAATCTGCCATATACATTAAACTCATTTTTTTTACTTGTCTAGCTATTTTGTTTACTGTTAGACTGATATAGTGATTTAAACTTGCCGGCATCGAAAGCACGAGCTCTAAATTCACGTGGACCACGGGCGCTATCTCTATAAGGAGGACGGCGTCCGCTCAATTCGGCGATGCGAGCACGAATATCGTCTTCGCTTTGTGTGGGAGTTTCGTATCCTTTATCAACAAATTCTTCAGCTTTGCTATAAACCGGAGCTGCACGAACATCATCATCCCAACTGAATAAAACGCTTTCTTGCATCCAACCGTCAAAATCATATGGGCTACGTTCATAATCATCATAATATTGATATTGCTCATCAAAGTCATCTACTTCGTAAGGGCCATAAAAGAAATCATATTCTCCTTCCAAGTCATAATCGTCGCCACGATACATATTCAAACGACGAAGTGTTTTCTTGGGCATATTCCATTTTTCATCATGTTTTAAAAATTCACGAAAGGCAGCAACATACACTCTTGCTCTTTGGTGCTCAAACATTTTTACACCTTTGTCAATTCGTTCTTTTGTTTCGTCACTTTTTGAAGCTGTTGCATCTTTTATAGCGTGACGAATTTGGCGAATCTTCACCAATTTGTTATAAATTTGATCGTATTTTTCTTTCGCTCCCGGATATCTACTGCTCTGATATAGAGCCAAGCAAGTCATCATTTCAGCTTCTCGTATATATGAATAATCGAGCCATTCTTGTCTTTCTTGTAAATCAGAATCGGTAACATATCCGTCATTCATATTTTTTAAAATAGAGGTGCAATCTTCAAACCAACTGAAATATTCTTGGCTTGAGTTTGTTTCAGAGTTAAGTGTTTCAATGGATGTAGCAACTATATATGCTAAATCTTCGGTTTTAACATCAGTGCTGGGGGCTTTCTTTTTGGCTTCTTCGATAATACGTTGTTGATGTTTTTGGATAGTAGATATAGCTTGACTCTTTTCTATGTGTTCAGCTATTTTATATCGAGCTTCGCTTACCGATAAAGTTTCATTTCCTACATCTATATTACTTCTTTGAGGGGCAAGTGTAATTTCTCTGGTTGCTTTTGCAACTTGGCTTTGAGACAATGACGGATACATTTCCTTTGCGGCTCTGGAAATAATAGTTTTAGGCTTTGTTCTATCTTTATCCTTTCCGCGTTTTTCAGCTTGTTCTAACCAAAAATTTTTCAATCTGTCGTGATGTTGTTTTTGGCTTTCCAACTGTTCAATAACACCTGCCATAATCTTTCTCCTATATGAGTAAATTAAACCTCTTCAAAAATAATTTTGGATTCTTCAGCCAAGATAATTTTATCAATGACCCAATTACTGATTTGTTCAATTTTTTCTAATTCAACATTCATAGCTTGACCTACTTTGCCGATAAATAATGTTTCTTTATCCGACAATTCATCATCTGCGTGGGCTAAATAACAAAGTTCTTTAATCAACTCTAGTGCGGCACGACGATTTTTGATTTGAGAAACATTGGCGATAATTTGTTCGTCGTTATCAATATTGAAAACTTCATCCAATCGGTCATTCGGCAAAACATAATTTTCAGCCAAATCCTTGATAAATGCTTTTTCATTATCATCAAAATTTCCGTCAGAACTTGCTAAACGGGCAAAAGCTTGCAGATAGGCAACTTTAGCATCATCATCCATGCTCATTATTGCGTCAAACTGTTTATCCATTTTATTCTCCTTATAGATATCGCATAAAAATATTTTCAATGTAATCATAACAAACGCCGAAACAGTTGGCAACAAAAAAGTGTTAATAATGACAAAATTTTTGTCACATTTTATCGTTCTAAAAAATGCTTGAAAACAAACACAATTAAACTATAATAACGGGGATTTTTTTGAATTTTAAGAGAGAACTATACCGCTGTGAAATATTTTATAAAAACATTCGGCTGTCAAATGAATGTTTATGATTCCGGAAGAATAGCAGATATTCTTGAAAATATGGGATACATTGCAGCCGAAACAATACAAGATGCTGATTTGATTTTGTTTAATACTTGCCATATCAGAGAAAAGGCTGCCGAAAAACTTTTTTCGGATTTAGGTCGTATTGAAATAATCAAAAATGAACGAGCAGAAAAAGGTTTGGACACAACGATAGGTGTAGTCGGTTGTGTGGTTCAGGCAGAAGACGAACAAATATCAAAACGTGCTCCCTATGTGGATTTTGCAACAGGTCCGCTTACATATTATCGCTTACCGGAAATTTTGCAAAAAATCGCTCGTAAAAAGGGTGAGTGCATTATTGATACGGATTTTCCTGCCGAAAGTAAATTTGACTATTTACCGCAAAATAAGGCTAAAGGCGGTTGTTCTTATTTGGCAATTCAAGAAGGGTGCAATAATTTTTGTACCTATTGTATTGTTCCTTATACCAGAGGGGTTGAAACATCTCGCCCGATAGAAGATGTGATTAATGAGGCAAAAAGATTGGTAGAAACCGGAACTTTGGAAATTAATCTTTTAGGTCAAAATGTAAATTCTTATCATGGTGAAGATTCTGCCGGAAAAGAACGTAGTTTGGCATATTTACTGAATAAGTTAGCCGAAATCGAAGGTTTGCAACGTTTGCGTTATACAACGTCATATCCGGCTGATGTTACGGATGAATTGATAGATTGTCACAGGAACTTAAAAAAACTTATGCCTTATTTGCATTTGCCTTTGCAGTCGGGGTCTGATAAAATTTTGAAGGCAATGAATCGCCGTCATACCAGCGGCCAATATCTTGAAGTTATTGAAAAGTTAAAAGAGGCTAATCCCGATATAGGTTTATCATCAGATTTTATTGTCGGTTTTCCCGGAGAAACCGATGAAGATTTTCAAGCAACTATGGATATGGTGAAAAAAGTAAATTATATTCAAGCATTTTCATTTAAATACAGCCGACGTGCAGGAACACCGGCAGCAATATATCCTAATCAGGTTGATGAAAAGATAAAAAAAGAAAGATTGGAAATTTTACAGGATCAATTATTTTCGCAGCAATTAAGATTTAATAAAGATTGTGTCGGTAAAATAGTGCCTGTATTATTCGAAAGTAAAGGACGCAAAAACGGGGAAATTTTCGGACGTTCTCCTTATATGCAAACGGTAGTTGTTAAAGGAGGCGACGATAATATCAACCAAATCAGACAGGTTGAAATTATTAAAGGCGGAATGAACTCTTTGAGCGGAATTATAAAATAAACAGTAAGGGCAAATATTATGGCAGAAATCGAATTTGAACTTTTTAACAATCAATTACTTCAACAAATGGTTGGTCCTAATGACAGCAACCTTAAGGTAATTGAAGAAACATTGAATGTCGAAATTGGAACTTTCGGAAATCATATTAATATAAAAGGAAGTGACGAAAATTGTAAAATGGCTAAAGAGGCTATTGATTCCTTATATTCAAAAGTCAGCCGTGGTATTGAAATCGGAGAGCAGGAAGTTAAAGCCGCTATTCGTTTGAGCGGAGCAGATATCGGTAATAACAAGCAAATTGACCTTAATGATATTGTGTTAAAAACCAAAAAAAGACATATTTATCCTCGTTCTCAAACTCAAGCAAAATATATTTTGGAAATGATGGATAATGAACTGGTGTTCGGTTTAGGCCCTGCCGGTACCGGTAAAACATATTTGGCGGTTGCTTTGGCCGTTACAATGATGTTGGAAGGAACTATTGATAAAATTATTCTTTCCAGACCTGCGGTTGAAGCCGGCGAAAATTTGGGTTTCTTACCCGGAGATTTAAAAGATAAAGTTGATCCGTATTTACGCCCGTTATATGATGCACTTTACGAAATGTTGCCTGCTGAACAAGTAGATAAAAAATTAGCGGCAGGGGAAATCGAAATTGCACCTCTTGCTTTTATGAGAGGGCGTACCTTGTCTAATGCTTTTGTGATTTTGGATGAAGCTCAAAATACGACACCAATGCAAATGAAGATGTTTTTAACTCGTTTGGGTGAAAATTCTCGTATGGTTGTTAATGGTGACTTAAGTCAGGTTGACTTGCCGAGAGGTGTAGTTTCCGGCTTGCGTGATGCTTTGGGAACATTAAAAAACATAAAAGGCATAAGTTCCGTAACATTTAGTGCCGAAGATGTGGTTCGACACGGATTGGTTGCAAAAATTGTGTGCGCTTATGAAAATCGCAATAAGGAAGAGCATGATAAAGACCAAGATTAATATTGATATTGTTGATGATATTTGGTTAGAAAAATTACCTGAAGTTGAAAAACTTTCGGAAGATATTTTTGCGACAGTAATTAATGAATTAAAGCCTGAATGGTTGGAAAATAAGCAAGAAGTTGTTGCGAATTTAGCCTTGAGTTGTGATGAAGAGATACGCCAACTTAATTTTGAGTTTAGGCAACTTGATAAACCGACAAACGTTCTTTCTTTTGCAAATATCGACGATGAAGAGTTTGAAGCTTATTTAAAACGTAATAAAGAGATAGAACTCGGAGATATAATTATTGCTTTACAAACAATGATTGAGCAAAGCGTAGAGCAAGAAATCAGTTTGCGTGACCATTATTGCCATATTTTGATTCATGGTTTTTTGCATCTTTTGGGATATGACCATATTGAAGATGAAGAAGCAAAAGAAATGGAAAGTGAAGAAGTTAATTTGTTGCAAAAGCTAAATATTAATAACCCTTATGAAGACAACGAATAAGGAATAAATGATACAAACGTTAAAAAAAATTACCTCTTATCCGAAAATACTTCTGTTTTTGGCAGGTGGTATAAGTACTTTCGCGCTTCCTCCGTATTATCATATTTGGGCACTTTTTTTTACTTTCGGTTTGTTGAACTTTTTTTTGCAAAATACAATATCTTATAAACAATCTTTCATTTTCGGATATTGCTTCGGTTTCGGATTTTTTTCGGTAGGCTTGTCTTGGCTGGCAAATGCGTTAGCTTTGGATATAGTTAGTTTTGGTTGGCTAATTCCCATAGCATTAGGGGCAAGTGGTGCCTTTTTTGGTCTCTTTTTTGGGGGACCGGCATTAATTTCACACTATTTCAAAAATGTTTATTCAAAAATAATAATTTTTGCAGTCAGTGTTGCATTTTTTGAATGGATAAGAAGTTTTCTTTTAACCGGTTTTCCATGGAATTTGTTGGGGTCGGCATTTGCTTTTAACCATTTATGGCTACAATTTGCCAGTATATTCGGAACCTATGGACTTTCGATATTTTTAATTATGATAGCAATGTTTCCGAGTACAATGCTATTTATTCCGTATAAAAAAAATGCCTTTATTGGAACCGGATTATCATTATTGATAATTTTGACTATGTTCATTTTTGGTTTTTATAGAACGGCAAAAATAGATAATGACAACAAATCGGATATAAGCATAAGAATCGTTCAACCGAGTATTCCGCAAAATTTGAAATGGAATAAAGAAGATTTAGAGCAAAATTTTGCAGATTATATAGAATTATCGCAAGCAAATGGTTTTGAAACTGCTGATGTCGTTATATGGGGAGAAACAGCAAGCACATTTCCGCTTGCGCTAAACAGCTCAAGAATGTATCAGGTATTGCCGGCAATCCCTGATGACGGTTTTTTGATTACCGGAAGTATTGATTATTTTCCGGTTGGTGATGATTGGCAACCTGTAAATGCCGGATTGGTTTTTCAACACGGAAAAGGTCTTATTGCAAATTATGCAAAATCACATCTTGTTCCGTTTGGAGAATATATTCCGTTTCGTCGTTATTTACCTGAAAGTTTGCGCCCGATAACCGGATTCATAAGCGATTTTAAGAAAGGGAGCGGAGTACAAACTTTTTCAACCGACAAATTACCGCCTTTCGGTTTATTGATATGTTATGAAATAATTTTTCCTTCGGAAGTAGTTGATAAAAATAATCGTCCGCAATGGCTGATAAATTTGACAAATGACGGATGGTACGGGAAAAGCTCCGGTCCGTATCAACATTTGGTATCGGCTCAATTGCGTGCCGTAGAAGAAGGAATAACAATAGTCAGAGCCGCAAACTCGGGAGTATCGGCAATTATATCTCGCAGCGGAAAAATATTAAATCAGATAGGTTTGCACAAACGAGGTAATTTAGATGCGTTTTTGCCTGAAGAGTTGGAGATAATAACTCCATATTCAAAACATAACAATTTATATTTCTTTATCTTATCATTACTATTAGTTGTATTTGCGGTTTTTGTCCCCAAAATGTTACGGTAATATGTTGTAATATATGTTTTATTTCTAATTTTTTATATAAAATGTTATTCAAAAATATATTGACAAATGCTACTAATAATAGCAATTATTATATGTAAATAAAAATATTGGAGACATAAAATGGCATTACAAAAGTCTAAAAAAGCAAGTCGAGGTCGCACCCCTAACGGACAACCTAATCCTATTGATATACACGTAGGAAATCGTATTCGTTTACGTCGTACCATTTTAGGTTGGAGCCAAGAAAAATTAGCAGCAATGTTGGGTTTAACATTTCAACAGGTGCAAAAATATGAAAGAGGGAGCAATCGTGTCGGTGCCAGTCGTTTATGGGATATCGGTAATGTATTAAATGTTCCGATTAATTTCTTTTTTGAAGATATGGGAAAAGATGTGGCTTCACAATCCCCTCGTGTTTTCAGTGTTACGGATAAAGATACTTTGTTCTTGGAAGAAAGTTCTGATGATATAGATGTTGATCCGATGAAAAGACAAGAAACTTTGGAATTGGTAAAGGCATATTATAAAATTCCTAATCGAAAGGCTGCAAAAATTTTGTATGATTTAATTATTGCAATGTCAAAATCAGCTTCTTCTGTTAAAAACGACGAAGAATAACTTTTTTGCCACAATAATAAAATAAAGCTGGTAATTTTTATTACCAGCTTTTATTATGCCGAAATAAATATATGAATAATAAGGAAACTATAAAATGTTTACAGAAGATAAACCTCATTTTTACGGACGCAGACAAGGAAGAAGACTTCGCAAGGCAAAAAGTGCGTTGATGGATAGTTTTTTGCCCAAAATTAAAATAAATCCGCAAAATCCTTTAGACTTTCCGTTTGCTCCTGAAAATATATGTCTTGAAATAGGGTTCGGAGATGGTGACCATTTGGCAGGACATTCTGCGAATAATACAAAGAATGCTTATATCGGAGCAGAGGTTTTCAAAAACGGTATAGCGAACTTGTTGAGTTTGATGACCGGAATTAAACAAAATGATGAAATAGATGGTGAAATAAATTTGTTGCCGAACAGAAGTGATAATGTTCGAGTTTGGGATGATGATATTCGTTTGTTGTTTCCGTTGATACCGGACAACAGTTTGGATAGAGTATTTTTACTTTTTCCTGATCCTTGGCCTAAAAAACGTCATGCACCTCGTCGTTTTATAAATCCGGACAATTTGAAAGTATTGGCTCGTATAATTAAACCGGGTGGAGTTTTGCGTGTTGCTACCGATCATAAAATATATAAGTCTTGGACTTTGCGCAAAATGCACGAATGTCCTGATTTTGAATGGACCGCAACTTGCGGCAATGATTGGAAACATGAACCGCAAGACTGGGTGCAAACCAAATATCAACGCAAAGCTATAAGAGAAGGAAGAAAGCCGGTTTTTCTTGATTTTGTAAGAAAGTAATTTAAAGTAAAAAAGGGAAGCTAAATGGCTTCCCTTTTTTGTTTTTAGATTAAGTTATTTTCTGCGTAAGAATGATGGTATGCTCAAATCGTTTTCAGCATAATCATCACCGGATGCAAGGCTTGGAGTTACAGGTTCTTGATAATGTTGTTGTTCTCTTTCTGCCTTTTTCTTATTACGATTTAACAAAATAGAGCGACCGGTTACTCTGTCAAGAAATGTAGGTTTATATTCTTTATCTTCAGGAACAATCAACTCTTCATTTCTTTCTTGTCTTGACGGAGTTGCGAAAATTTGCGGAGTGTTGGCAAACAATTCCGGTTCTTCTTCATCAACTATACGAGGAGCATTGGAAGAACTGAAAATATTACCTTGTGCTGATAAAGCGCTTTCAAGTTGAGCATCGATATCATTGCGTTCTGTTCTGTTCATTACAGCATTAAACAATGAAGAGGCTTGAGGCATGTCACTCATTACGGAAGAATTTGCATTTTCATTATCATCTTCTTGTTCATTAAGCAAATCATCAATAATTGCGATAGGTTCATTTGCTACCTTAATTTCTTCTTCCGGAATTATATCTTCAATCGGAGAAACTTCTTCTTGTTCTTCAACAACTTCTTTAGATTCTTCTTCTATGCTTTCCGGAACAATGGTTGCGGCAAATTTTGCTAAATTAGAATCGATTTCATCGCTGGGAATATTAGGAATTGAGCTACCGCTATTGTAACTTTCTTCTAAATAATTAGTAATCGGAGCAGGTTTGTTTTGAACATTTTTAGCTTCTCCAATTCCGGTAGCAACGATAGAAACTCTTATTTTTCCGGTTAAGGTTTCGTCAAAGCTTGAACCGAAGATAATGTTTGCTTCTTCGTCAACTTCTTCTTTGATACGGTTTGCGGCTTCATCAACTTCAAATAAGGTAATATCCGGACCTCCGGTAATATTGATTAATACACCCTTTGCACCGCTCATATTGTTATAATCCAATAACGGATTTGAAAGGGCTTCTTCTGCTGCTTTAATCGCTCTGTTGTCACCTTCTGCTTCACCGGTTCCCATGATTGATTTACCTTTGTCGGACATAATATTTTTAACATCGGCAAAGTCCAAATTGATAAGTCCCGGCATAGTCATAAGGTCGGTAATTGAGCGGACACCCGAATATAATACATTATCGGCCATAACAAAAGCATCTGCCAAAGTAGTATTTTTATCGGCAATGCGGAAAAGATTTTGGTTCGGGATAATTATAATACTGTCAACGGAAGAAATAAATTCCTCAACTGCTTTTTCAGCAATTTGAGCTCTTTTCTTGCCTTCAAATTGAAATGGTTTTGTAATTACACCAATCGTTAAAATGCCTTTTTCTTTTGCAATTTTAGCAATAACCGGAGCTGCACCGGAACCGGTACCACCACCCATTCCGGCAGTGATAAATACCATATTTGCACCTTCAAGCTCTTTTTCTATTTCTGCTCTTGCTTCTTCTGCTGCTGCTTTTCCTACTTCGGGACATGCACCTGCACCCAAACCACGAGTGGTTTCAACGCCCAGTTGGATTCTGCGTGTGCATTTTGAGTTAGCTAATGCTTGAGCATCGGTATTGGCAACAATAAAGTCAACACCTTCCAAGGTTTTTGTAATCATATTGTTTACGGCATTTCCGCCGCCACCGCCGACACCTACAACCGAAATGCGAGGTTTTAAGGTTATCATATTAGTTTCTGGTACTGCTAATTTTACGGGCATAAGTTTAACTCCCAAGTTTAAATGGTCAAAAAATATTTGTTCTCATACTACGAAAAAGTAATTAAAGTTTAGTTACTAAAATTAAAAATTATTCTTTAGCCAACTAAGAATTTTACTGAAACGGTTTCCGTCCGTATTGATAGGTTTTGAAATAACTTTAGTCGGCTTAATTTCGGGGTGGTTTAATACAAATAAAAGCAACCCGATAACTGTTGAAAATGACGGATATTGCAAAACTTCAAATTCAGATATGTCAAGAACATTTCCAATATTTCTCGGGCGTCCTAAACGAACCTGTTTGTCAAGAATAAGCGAGGCAACTTCTCTTATGCCTAATAATTGACTGCCGCCTCCGGTTAATACGATACGATGTGAATTAACTTCTTTTAATCCGGCTTCATCAAGTTTTTGATTTACAAGTTCAAAAATTTCTTCAACACGAGGTGCGATAATTTCAATCAAATTTGATTTTGGTATATATTTGATAAGACTGTCATCTTCTTCGCCGACCGGATATACATTGATTGTTTCATTTGCGTCTTGAGAATTTAGAAAAGCACAACCATGTAAGGTTTTTAGGCGTTCAGCATGAGCAAAAGACGTGGTCAGACCCCAGGCAATATCTTTTGTTACATTATCGCCGCCGACACCGATGGAACTAAAATATATCGGGTGTCCGTGCATAAATGTAGCGATACTTGTTGTGCCACCACCTATATCAATAATAGTCGCTCCCAATTCTTTTTCATCGTCAACAAGACAAGCAAGTCCGGAAGCGTATGGAGACAAAACTTTTCCCGCAATTTCTAAATGTGCATTGTTGAGAACAGTTTGAGTATTACGATATGTGATTGCCGGTACCATACCGAGTAAAACATCCGCAGACAGATTTTCACCGTACATATTACGAGGATCGCTAATTTCTTCGCCAAAATCGAGACGATAACCGGTCGTTAAACAATGGATAAGTTCGTTATCTTCAATGTTTAGTTTATAAGTTGCCTTATCTTTGGCTTTTTTGGCTTCGATTTCGGTAACCGGTTTGGTTTTATTAAGCGGAATCGACGCTCTTTTTATGACACTTTTGGTTTTGCTGCTCGATATATTGACGATAACACGTTCAACACGTTCATTTGCCATTTGTTCGGCAGCTTCAAGAGCATCACAAATAGAGTAGGTTGCTTGGTTGAAATTTGTAATTACACCGTTTTGAATTCCTTTTGCCGCATTATATCCGTATCCGGCAATAGATATTTTTTTATCTCTTCCGTTTACACGAGCAATAACGCAACATACTTTAGATGAGCCTATATCTAAAGCAGCAATTAAAGTATGTCGGCTAAAGGAATTCATTGTTTTTGTACCCTTTAAAGTTTGTGTTCTTTGATGTTACGACGCCGTAAACGCTCTTCTTTTGAGAGTTTTAACGGAGTCACTACAACTTTGTTTCCGAATCTTAAATCAATGATAGTTAATTTACGCTTAAGAAGTCCTTGAGTTTTGCTCAATTTTATTAATTTTTTCCAAGCTGCTTTTGTTTTTTCGGCAGGAAGCCTTATGGTTACACCATTTTCAATATCATCTAAAATAATATCCCAACGACGTTCAGAGATATACGAAGCAGCTTTAATTCGTTTATATAATGAATCGTTTTCTTTTATTATCGGTAAAAGGTTATTGATATTTTCAGGAGCCCCTTTACCGGTAATAATTAAAGCAGGAACAGCCGGAATATTTTGAGTTTTAATTACAAAACCATCTTTATCGACAGGATAAAAACTATTGTTTATCTGCCAAATTGAACTTATTTCTCGTTCGGTTAAATTTATTTTTATTACATTAGGAAAATATGAACGTTCAATTACAACATTTTTTACCCATGGTAATAATAAAATATCTTGTTTTATCTGATGAATATCGAGATTAAAAATATTATTATTATTAGCTAAATTTACGATATTTTTTATTTCTTCCAATGGAGTTTTTTCTCGCCCTTGAATAATTACATCATCAACGGTAAAGCCGATTTGTGATGTTATATCGATAAAATAGTTGGAAAAAATATCAAGCTTTTGTTCTACAAAATTGGTTTTAACAACATAAATTCCAAAAGATATGGCGGCAATAAGTCCTAAAAGACATAAATTGCCGATAAAACGATATGGCCATAATTTTGGTAAATAGACCTTATATTTTTCATCGACTTTCTGTGCCGGAATATCCTGTTTTATGTTTTTTTTCTTAAACCACATCTATTTATCTATACCTACTCTTTTAACTTCCCATTCAAGTGTGATATATGTCTTTTGACGAACTTGTGATATTATATTTTCGCCTAAGGTTTCAATGTCTTTAGCCGTCGCATTGCCGGTATTAATTAAAAAATTACAATGTTTATCGGAAACTTTTGCCCCTCCAACAACCAAAGAATCGCATCCGGATTTTTTTATCAGTTCCCAAGCTCGCAGTCCTTTGGGATTTTTGAAAGTAGAACCTGCGGTTTTTTGATTGTATGGTTGGTTGGCTTGTCTATATGCTTTATGTTCGGCGAGTGTTTTTTCGATGTTTTCTTTACTTTCTTTAACAGCATTAAATGTAATTGATAAGATAATCCAGTCTTCCGGAAAACAGCTTGTTCTATAATCAAGTTCTAAATCTTTAACATCAATGGTCTTAATTTCTCCGTTTCCGTTTATTATTTGTGCTGAACTTATAACATCTTTTACTTCTTTTCCGAAACAACCGGCGTTGGTTTTTACTGAACCGCCGATTACTCCCGGAATTGAACATAAAAATTCGAGCCCGCCTAATTCATTGGAGATTAAATGTTTTTTCAATTCAATGTTTTTTAATCCGGCTCCGCAAGTTATTTGATTATCTTTTATGTCCACTTTTTTAAATGCCGGAGAATCCAATTTTATTACAACTCCGGGAATTCCTCCGTCACGTACTAATAAGTTTGAACCACCACCGATTACAAAAGTAGGAATATTTTTAGGGCAGTTTTTTAGAAAATAACTTAAATCATTTTCATCAGCAGGAATATACATCACTTCTGCCGGACCCCCGACACCAAACCATGTATGTTTGCTTAAATTGACATTATTTAAATATTTTCCTTTTACTTTAGGGAGAAGTTTCAGCATTGGATTATTTTTAAAAAAATTAAACATATTAACCTCTCTTTACGGTTGTTTCCACAATGTCGGCAAGGCGTTTATCGGCATCAATAATTGCGAATTTTTTGGTGTTTCTTGCCATTATTTCCAAATCTGTCGGATTATTTATAAATTTTTCTAATATTTCTTGCAGTTTTTCGGCAGTGAAATCTTTTTGAGCAATAACTAAACCGCCGTTCTTATTCTTAAATTCGGAAGCATTAAATGTTTGATGATTATCTGCTGCAGTCGGTAACGGAACTAAAATTGACGGAATTCCTGCGGCAGCAATTTCACAAACAGAAGATGCACCGGCTCTGGATATGATGAGATGATTAGTATCGTATAATTCCGGCATATTTTTGAAGAAATTTGATATTTCGGCAGAACATTTTGCATCCGCATATTCTTTTTGCAACAGCTCGATATCATCTTTTCTGCATTGTTGCGTGATATGAATATTTTGCTGAATCTTTTCATCAAGAGACTTAATTGCCTGCGGAATAACTTCCGAGAAAATTTTTGCACCTTGTGAACCGCCCAGTACCAACAGATTAAATTTTCCGTTTTGTTCAGGTTGTTTGTATTGTTTGTCAAAAAGTGCAGATATTGTTGTTCTTACAGGCATACCGGTTAAAATAGTATTATTTCCTTGCGGAGCATATTTAGTTTTGGGGAAGCTGGTTGCAATTTTAGAAGCATATTTAGCTAAGAAACGGTTAGTTCTGCTCATGACCGAATTTTGTTCGTGAATTATTAAATCTGTTCCCGTAAGTATGGCTGCGACGGCACAAGGAAAAGAAGCATATCCGCCAAATCCTACAACACATTTGGGTTTATATTTGATAATAATGAAAACCGATTGTAAAATTCCTAAAGATACTTTAATTAAACTTTTTATTTTAAACCAAATATTTTTACCGACTAAAGCACCGCTTAAAACGGCTTTATTTTCAATTTCACCAAGTTTTCCGTGATAATTATTTAGTCCTCTTTGATCTGTAACCAGCATTAAGTTATATCCGCGTTTTTCAAGCTCTTGAGCGAGTGCGTCAGCCGGATATACATGACCTCCGGTACCTCCGGCGGTTAGAATTATGAGTTTTTTTTTGTTATCAGACATTGTCTTTATCCTCCGCATGAGAGTTTTTACGAGTGATTGCCAAAAGCATTCCCATACCTATCGCAGAGGCCAATATTGATGAACCGCCGTAGGATATAAATGGTAGAGTCATACCTTTTGTAGGCATTAGTTGTAATGTAGATGCCATATTAATTATAGCTTGAACCCCAAAAGACAGAGCTAATCCTGATGCTGATAAAACGATAAAAAAGTTGTTTTCTCTGCAAGAAAGTATAAGGGCACGAATTACAATTGTTGCATATAAAAGGACAACGGCAAGGCATATAAAAAATCCGTATTCTTCGGCAATTACCGCATAAATAAAGTCGGTGTGAGCATCTGGAATATGGGAACGTGCTATCCCTTCTCCGGGGCCTCGACCAAAAAAATTACTGCTTTCAAAAGCTTCATTAGCTCGTTTGATTTGGTACGGAATATCTTTTCCGGTTGCGAAAAACTGGAGAATACGCATTTGAAAATGCGGGAAGGTAAAATATCCGATAGTACCGCCAATAATTGCAACTATTACTAATACAAATATCCAAAAAAACGGAACACCGCTTAAAACTAATTGTGCTCCCCATACGAGCGAAATGACACCTGTCATTCCCCAGTCAGGCTGAACAACAATAGTTCCTGCCGTAATTATGAACAATGCTATTGATAAAAAGTTTCCGGGAAAATCCGGTTGTTGTTTTTGCCCGTTAAACAGCCAAGCTGCCATGATGATAAAAAATGGCTTTACAAACTCAGACGGTTGCAATGTGAAACCGAAAAAAGGTATCCAACGAGAAGCTCCTCGATTAGCCTCACCTAAGAAAAAAGTCATTCCGACTAATATCATTGCAACCAAATATCCTATCAGCGCAAATCTGCGGATAGTTTTTAGCTTTTGCATTGATAGAAAAATAACAATTCCCAAAGCAACAGGAGCGAATACAAGGTGTCGTTTTATAAAATGATAACTTCCGAACCCCTCTCTTTCAGCTACGGCCGGAGATGCTGAAAAACTCAAAATTATTCCGATAGCGATTAATGTGACAATACAGCCGAGTAATATTTTATCGACTGTCCACCACCAATTTGTAAAAATATTATTTTTTCCCCTAGATAACAACATCTAGTTTCCCCACGCGGTAGGACTTACTACAGCGAGCATTCCAAGTCCGGCAACAAGCCAACCGATAATCCAAAAACGAATTACGACGGTTGTTTCCTTCCAGCCTTTTTGTTCAAAGTGATGATGAATCGGTGCCATCAAAAATACTCTGGTTTTTGTGCGTTTATACCAAAAAACTTGTATCATTACCGATAAAGCTTCGACAACAAAAACAAAACCGATGATAGCCAACAATAAATCTTGTTTTGACAAAATAGCTATAGTTCCCAAAAGTGCACCGAGAGATAAAGAACCAGTATCTCCCATGAAGATTTGTGCCGGAGAACAGTTGAACCACAAAAATCCTAAACAAGCACCGATAACGGCTGAACAAATAATGCTTAAACTCGGGAAGGGCATAAAATCATAATATTCAAAGCCGATTAAAAGAGCAATAAACCCTAATACCATAAATGGAGGAATCAGCAAACCTGCGGCTAATCCGTCCAATCCGTCGCTTAAGTTGACTGCATTAGATGCACCGGCAATTACAATCATAGCGAAAGGAATATAAAACCACCATAAATTAATAGGAAAATCGAGATATGGAACGATGATGCTGAAATTCATGGGAGCTTCGTATTGAGTTGTAGCAAAATATGCGACTCCGGCTGCAACAGCAAATTGGATTAGAAGTTTAACTTTTGCGGTCATTGCATTCGGAGTATGTTTTTTTACTTTTACATAATCGTCAACAAATCCTGCGATTCCAAAGATAATCATAACTCCCAAACATACCCAAGTCATTTCTTGTTTGAGATTTGAAAATAGTAATGTTGATATAGTAATTGCGGTCAGAATTAAGAGCCCGCCCATTGTGGGGGTTCCTTTTTTAGTTTCTAAATGGCTTTTAGGACCGCATTCTCTTATCGGCTGTCCTTCATGTTGCCATGTGCGCATTATTTTTATAAATTTTTTGCCACATAAAAGCATTATTATTAACGAAGTAAAAAATGCCAAAAAGTCGGCAGTATAAGCATTTAACAAACTATATAACATTTGATTCGCTCCTCGGAACTTTTTTTATTCATTATAACTTACATATAATGTCTAAAAATTTGATTAAAATTGCAGGTTGAATTGTTAATAATCCCAATTATTTAAATCTTAAGTTTGATTTTTATAACGAGGGCAAAATGGTTGATAAAAAAGAATTGGGATACTCGTGGGTTGTCGCTCTTATTTTTTTAATTTTTGCGGCTTGGTTTGGTTGGCATTTGTATCATAAAAACATTTTGCCCGAAAAAGAGCCGACAGAAGCGGAAATTGATGTCGTTTCGATTATTGAAAAAACAATAGCGGTAGAAAACAGATATATAGGTTATGTTACACCTATAAATGATGTCAATGTTCAACCTTATATAAGCGGTTTTATAAGTGAAGTTTTGGTAGAAGGCGGACAAAAAGTTAAAGCCGGACAAAAATTAGTAGTTATAGAACAAGAACAATATAAGGCCGCTCTTGATGCTGCTAATGCTTCGCTAAATAAAGCAATGGCTGATTTCAATTATGCCAAAAACTATTATGAGAGGATAAAAAAAGCCGGATTAAAAGCTGTTTCACAAACAGAAATGGATAATGCAGAGGCATCTTTTTTGGCATCGCAAGCAATTTTGCACCAAGCAAAAGCTAATGTCAAACAAGCAGAAGTTGATTTAGGATATACTGTTGTTAATTCAACAATAAATGGGGTTGTCGGGAATGTTGCTTTAACTAAAGGAGATTATATTTCTCCGCAAAATAAACTATTTAGTATTGTTCAAACCAATCCTATAAGAGTTGTTTTTTCAATCAGTGATAAAGATTATCTGGAAGAAAATGCAAAAGAAAAAATGTTTGCTGATGAACGTATCAGATTAAAATTGGCAGATGGCAGTATCTATGATTATGAAGGTGTTTTTAAATATTCCGATAATCAGATAGACAGAGCAACAAATTCTATTGCCGTATATGTCGATTTTGAAAATCCGCAACAAAAACTTATAGATAAAGCTTATGTAACGGTGATGATTGAAAAAGACTATAGGGGAATTTTGATAAAAAAAGATTTGGTAACTTTACAATCGGAAAACAGTTTTGTTTATGTTAGTGAAGGAAATTTTGTAAAAAAACATAATGTAAAAATATTGGCAGAATCCGGGAATAATTATGTATTAGAAAATAATTTTTTACCGACAATGAAGTTGGTTGCAGAAAAAATAAATCTACAATCGGACAATCAAAAAGTAAAAATAAATGAAATAAGTAATGAAAAGGAGAACAAATAATGTTTTCCAAGTATTTCATTGACAGACCTCGTTTTGCTGTTGTTATTTCCATAATTATGGTCCTAATCGGATTGTTGGCTATTTTCGTTTTACCGGTTTCGCAATATCCGCAAATTACTCCTCCTCAAATTGTAGTTAGCACTAATTATCCGGGAGCGAGTGCACAGGTAGTGGTTGATACGGTTGCCATTCCGATTGAAAACCAAATTAATGGTGTAGAGGATATGTTATATATGAGCTCTACATCAAATGATGAAGGCAACTATAAACTTACAATTACGTTTAATATCGGTACCGATCCGGATATTGCTCAAGTTAAAGTGCAAAACAGACTGAGTCAGGTTATGTCGCAATTGCCCTCAATTGTACAACAAGAAGGGGTTAATGTAACTACAGAAATGTCAAATATGTTGGCATTGTTGGTTTTGCGTTCACCTCATAATACTTATGATGATTTATACTTGAGCAATTATGCTTATGTAAATTTGAAAAATCCGCTAAGTCGAGTAAGCGGTGTCAGCGATGTTCAAATTTTCGGCCCGCAATATAGTATGAGAGTTTGGTTGAATTCTGAAAAAATATCATCTTTGGGGTTAGATAGTGCCAATATTGTTAATATCATTGCTTCCCAAAATATACAGGCATCAATAGGAAGTATCGGCTCTGCTCCTGCCAAACAAGATGCAAATATGGTCTTATCATTATCGGCTAAAGGGTTGTTGAATAATGTTGAAGATTTTAAAAAAATCGTGGTGGCTACATCTGATGACGGAGGTATTGTTTATTTAGAAGATGTGGCTCGAATTGAATTGGGAGCAGATACCTATACAATGAACGCAAGTTTCGATAATGCACCTGCGGTTATTATGTCATTAAGCCAAACTCCGGGGTCAAATTCGTTGAATATTATGGATAATGTAGCTAAAGAAATTGAAAATTTATCAAAAACATTTTCCGGAGATTTAGAATTTAAGATTGCATATGATTCAACACAATATGTAAGAGCATCAATAGCCGGCATTATAGAAACATTAGTTATTACTTTTTTACTTGTAGTGGCTGTAACTTATTTGTTTTTACAAAAAGCAAAAACAACATTAATTCCGCTAATTACAATACCTGTTTCATTAATAGCTACTTTTGCTGTTTTGTACGCATTGGGGTTTGATATAAATATTTTAACTCTTTTTGCAATGATTTTGGCAATAGGTTTGGTAGTTGACGATGCAATTATTGTGGTTGAGCGTGTGCAATATTTGATGGCTTATGAAAATATGGATGCTCATAATGCTTCAATAAAAGCAATGCAACAAATCGGAAGTGCAATTATAGCTACAACTTTTGTTCTTTTATCAATTTTTGTTCCTGTCGGTTTAATGGCCGGAATTACCGGAAAAATATATCAACAATTTGCAGTTACAATAGCAACTGCGGTTATTTTTTCGGCTTTTAACGCTTTGACATTAAGTCCGTCACTTTGTGCAATATTTCTACGTGATGACAAACAAATACAACCGAGAGGATTTTTTAAATCATTTGACGACACTATAGACTATTTTAAGCAAAAATATTTAGTTGCGGTTAAATTCTTTTCTTCAAAATTAAAAATAACAACAATTTTAACTATTGTGATTATTGCTATCTTAGGTTTGGGGTTCAAATTTACTCCGACATCATTTTTACCGGAAGAAGATCAGGGGATTATTTTTGGGGATATTCAACTTGATAACACCTCAAGCATAAATCAAACAAATAAGATTTTGAGTGAAATCGGAGAAAAAGTAAGAAAAATTGAAGGAGTAAAATATTTTGTAGGTGTTGCCGGATATAGTATGTTGGGCGGAGCGGGAGAAAATGTTGCTTTGGGCGTTATCGGATTAAATCCTTGGGATGAACGAAAAACTAAAAATACATCTATTGAGGCTATTACTGAAAAATTAACCGAGGAATTTGCTTTAATAAACGGCGCAAAAATAAACTTTTTTGCCCCTCCTGCAATTCCGGGGATAGGAAACAGCAATGGATTGACTATGGAGTTTTTGGCAATTAATCAAAATATTACATCAAACGAATTGTTTGAAAATTTGCAAAAATTTTTGGGAGCATTAAATTTAAATCCCGATTTGGCTTATGCTTTTAGTGTTTATACAGTCGATGCTCCTCATGTGTTTTTAGATATAGACAGGACAAAGCTTGAAGCATATAAAATTCAGGTTAGTGATTTGTTTGAAACGCTGCAAAATAATTTAGGTTCAAGATATGTTAACAATATTACTTTGAGCGGACAAGTTAACAAAGTTATTATTCAGGCTGATTTTGATTATAGAAACAGTATTGATGATGTAAAAAATTTATATGTTCGCTCTGCAAGCGGTTCTATGATAAAAGTAGGAAGTTTTGCTGATGTGAAAATTACATTATCTCCTAAAATAATAAACAGATACAACCAATATCAAAACGCTTCGATTGTTGCTCAAAGTGCAAATGGAATAAGTACCGGAACAGCAATTAATGCGGTTGAAAAAGAGGTTTCGACAACCTTGTCGGCAGATAGTTATAAAATAGCATGGACAGGATTAAGTTTGCAAGAAGTTGAAGCATCAGGTTTGGTAGTTGTTCTAATTGTTTTGGCTTTGGTCTTTTGTTACTTGTTCTTGGTCGCTTTATACGAAAGTTGGATGTTGGCTTTTTCGGTTATGTTTTCAACAATTTTTGCAATTCTCGGAGCATTAATCGGCTTACATATAATGGGACAATCTTTAAGTATATATGCCCAATTGGGTTTGGTTATGCTTATCGGATTGGCTGCAAAAAATGCAATTTTAATTGTGGAGTTCACTAAGTCTTATCGTGAAAACGGCAGTAGTATTCTTGAAGCTTCAATAAAAGGTGCAGGAGAGAGATTTCGAGCGGTATTGATGACTGCATTGACTTTTATTT
Source organism: Alphaproteobacteria bacterium (assembly GCA_017465405.1). Classification (GTDB taxonomy): domain Bacteria; phylum Pseudomonadota; class Alphaproteobacteria; order RF32; family CAG-239; genus JAFUYI01. Next base: position 39,758 of record JAFTWG010000001.1, on the reverse strand, counting down.
TGGGTGTTTTTCCGATGATTGTTGCAAGTGGAGCAGGGGCATCAAGCCAAATTGCTATCGGAACTGCGGTATTTTATGGAATGATTGCCGCAACATTTATCGGAATTATATTTATTCCGGCTTATTTTTCGTTGTTTGAAAATATAAAAGAGCGTGGAAATAAAATAAATGAAAAGGAGAAGAATAATGCGGAAGTTGAGTAAAATCGGGGCAATATTGTTACTGGCTTCCTGCTCTGTCGGTCCGGATTATGAGCGCCCGATGTTTTGGAGTAATCAAAAATTGGTTGATAGTTTGGGAGTGGATTATTATACCAATTATCCGGTAAGTGTTTTTTGGTATCGAGATTTTAAGGATAAAACCCTAAATCGTTTGATTGAGGAGGCTTTACAAAGCAGTCCTAATGTAAAAATAGCTTTGGCAAAATTACGACAAGCAAGATATTCGTTGAATATTAATGAAGTTCAATATTTGCCGATGATTGATGCGACGGGTGAATATAACTATGCTTATGCACCGAAATATGAAGAATTAGGTGACAAAACGAGCTATTTTCGTTTGGGTTTAGATGCTTCTTGGGAGTTGGATATATGGGGCGGAGGACGCCGTAAGACTGAAAGTTCACAGGCATTATATAGAGCCGCAGCAAACAATTTGACGGATGTTTTACTGTCTTTAACCGCGGAAGTTGCAAATAATTATATTTTGTTAAGAACTACTCAAGAAAAAATACGTATTTCCAAGCAAAATTTGTATCTTCAAAAAGAAATACTGAATACCGTAAAAAATAAATTTGATGCCGGATTAGCTGATGATACAGCTCTTAATCAGGCTAAATATGCGGTACAAACTACACAATCATTGCTACCGGATTTAGAATATCAAGAGGAAAGTTACAAAAATGCTATTGCAATTTTATTAGGAAAATTACCCGGAGATATAGAAGAATTAAATAATGTATCAAACAATGTTGTTTCTAGAATATTTTTATTTAATATAAAACAACTAAAGCAATTTCCGATTGATGTAATTCGTAATCGTCCGGATGTTAAAATGGCAGAGAATATGCTAATTTCAAAAAATGCCGATATCGGACAAGCAGTTGCCAATATGTTTCCTAATGTCAATATAACAGCGACATTGGGTTGGCAAACTCATTTGTTTAGAAATTTAGGCAGTTCTGAAAATGCGGCATACGGATATACACCTGCTGTTAATTTGCCGTTTTTACATTGGGGACAATTAGTAAATCAGGTCAAATTAAGTAAATCTACGAAAGAAGAATATCTGTATTTGTACCAAAATACGTTACTTGAGGCAATACAGGAAATACGTAATTCGATAGTTGGTGTAGATAAAAGCTATAACAAAGTTCAAGCCTTAAACGAATCGGCAAAAAATATGCAGAAAGTTTTTGATGACATGAAAATCAAATATAAAGAAGGTTTGATAGAATTTTCTGATTTTCTTTCAACCGAACAAAATTTACTTGAAGCGCAAAACAACCTGGTTACGGCCAAAGGAGCCGTTTATCAAAATATAATATCTTTTTATAAATCTATAGGCGGTGGTTATTGAGAAACTTTGCCTCTTAAATAGATATTTGTAGCTTCAGGTATGTCATAAGTACGAGTTACATATCCTCTGTCTTCCATGCAATCCACGTATTTTTGATAGTTTATATCGTCATCATCTTGCGGGGATGGGGTGTTGACCATAAGCGGTTGTGCACCGGGATAAGGAATAAAACTTGCCCAAATACCGCTTTTACCAGTCCAATCAGCTCTAATTTCTAAGTGTTTCTCTTCGGTGTACATAACATCATGGAACCATTTTTTTGCTGCCGGTATGAGTTTGAATTGTGCTGCATTACCAATGCAATACTTATGGTCATTAGCAAATTTTTGGACACCGGTTCTTGGACGTTGCCAGTGAAAAATTTCTTGCCCGTCACCATGGGCATCAAACCAACTGAATGGCGGAATTTGCCACCATGGTCTGTTTGGACGTTTCTCTCCGCCTGCAGTACCGGAACAAGAACTTAAAGCAAAGATACAAAAAAGTAATATAATATATTTTTTCATGACTAAAAATCCAAATTACTATAATGTTTTGAGGGTAAAATCCCTTTGATATTATCTTTTAATATTTCTTTGAAAGAGGGGCGGGATTTTATTTTTGAGTACCATAATTTTGCATTTTTATAATTATCCCAAGAAATATCTCCCAAATAATCAATGATTGAAAGTTGTGCTGCAGCACTAATGTCAGCCAAAGAAAAATTATCTCCGGCTAAAAATTTGCGGTTTTCGCACAACCAGTCCAAATATTCTAAATGAAATTTTAAGTTGTTGATACCTTTTTTCAATACTCGTGAATCGGGAGCTGTACCGGATGTAAAACGTTTAAATACCTTTTCTGCTACCAAATTGCGATATACTTCACGATAAAACTTATAGTCAAACCACTCGGTAAGACGGCGAATTTCTGCGTGATGTCTTATGTCTCCGTTAATAAGTTTTGTGTCTTTATCATTGTGAACTTCTTCTAAAAATTCGCAAATAGCATTATTTCCGGTAATGACATTTCCGTCGAAAACAAAAATAGGGAGTTCTCCCGCCGGATTAAGACGCATGGCTTCTTCCGACAAATTCCAAGGGTCTTCTTCTTTTAATACAAACAATATTCTCTTCTCTCCCATAAGTATTCTGGCTTTACGAGAGAAAGGTGAAATCGGATGATGTATTAAAAGAACCATATGTATTACCCCCACAATTAATTTATATTCATAATCTACCAATTTGTTTGTAATAGGTCAAGTCAGTTATTCGTATTATTTAAAAGCGGACCGCCCAAAAGCGGAGAAGATGAAATCAAAGGTTCTGTTTTTTCTTGAACAGGTGATTTTTTCTCTTCTTCTGGCTGTTCTAAAATATATGACGGAGGGACTGTTCCTCTGGTTTCTTCCTCAACTTTTTGCAAAATTTCAATAGCTCGATTTTTAATTTTTTCTCTAACTTCCGGACGAGATAGCCACTGGGTCAGATTGTGTGAAAGATAATCTCGTTCCATGGAAATTTTTGATATTCCTATGAAAACCGGCATTGTCCATATGCTTTTTTTGGAGATTGTAACTAAATCTCTGACGCCTAACTTCATCATTTCAATTGAGCCGAACCAGTAGGTGGTAAATATATAATCAATTTCTCCTTTTAAAAGTTTGCCGTATAAATCATAAGAATTATCAATCTTTTCTAAATTGAAATTTTGCATTTGGTCTCTGACAAAATCACTCCAATATTCGCGACTGTCAATAGCACCTTTCATATTTTTTAAATCGGATATTTTTTTTATTTTACCTATTTTTGAAGGAAGCATTACCAAGTGAACGGGATTGTCTATTGCGGCAGGATAAATAAATTTTAAATCACCATATATACTGGTATCGGAGTACATTCCGAGAATTATGTCTGATCGTCCTTTTGCACCGGTACGAATTGTTTCTTCATAATCTTGACCACGATACATTTCAGCAGAGAAATTAGCGAAAGTTTGAAAATCTTTTAAAAATGTATCTAATAAACCCTCGTATCTTCCACTTGCGGTACTACCTAACGGATAGTAATCATAAAAACTGCTTATTCTTAAAATTGAATTTGACATTTTTTTAGGTACACCGAATTGCACTTGTGATGCAGCTTGTGTACAGGGAAGAACAATTATGATTATAAGTAAAAGTATTTTCCATAAATTTTTCATTGTATCCTCCATTAGTGATTACGTTCAATAATATAGCGTGCAAGAGCTTTTAAGTTATCAGCCTTTTCTCCAAAAATATGCAGGTCTTCTTCTGCTCCGGCAATAAGCTCTCTGGCAATTTTTCGAGCCATATCCAGTCCGTACAGACTGACAAAAGTAATTTTATTCTGTTCTAAATCTTTTCGCAAAGTTTTACCGACGATATTTTCGTCTCCTGTTTCATCCAGGATATCATCTGCAATTTGAAATGCAATACCGATTTTGCGTGAATAGTTGATTAGTGCTGCCATTTGTTCTGCATTGGCATTTCCTAAAACTGCACCGGCTTCAACAGCATAACGCAACAAACGACCTGTTTTCATTTCTTCAATATGTTTAATTATTGTTTCGGCATTTTCTCTTTTAGCTGCATAAGTTGAAGCAATCAAATCAAGCATTTGCCCGGCTACCATTCCATCAAAAGCTCCGGCAGCTCTTGCTAACATCTCAATCAATTTACAGCGAATGCCGGCATCAGGTGAAGTTTGCGGATAGCTCATAATTTCAAAGGCATAAGTAAGTAATCCGTCTCCGGCAATTATGGCTGTAGCTTCATCAAACTTTTTATGACAAGTAGGAAATCCCCGTCTGATGTCATCATTATCCATGGCCGGTAAGTCATCGTGAATAAGCGAGTATGTATGTAGCATCTCAAGGGCCATTGCCACATTTAGTGATTGAGTAAAGTTTACTCCAAACATACGAGCTGTTTCACATACCAAAAACGGGCGTAATTTTTTTCCTCCGCGGGTCATTGAATAATACATTGCATCAACTACACGACGCTCATATCCTTCAGGAAAATAAAAGAAATTGTTTACTTCCTGATTAAAGCGATTAGAGAATTCTTTTAATATTTCTTCTATTTTATTCATTATTTTCAATTTTATCTAAAGGGGTTAAAGACAGATTGCCGTTTGAAGCTGTTTCTATTTTTTCGATTTTTAATTTTGCTTCATTTAATTTGTTTTCGCAGAATTTTTTTAAGATTACCGCTTGTTCATATGCCGATACGGCATCATCAAGTTTTATCTTTCCGGCTTCCAGTTCTCTAACCAAGGATTCTAAACGGGTTAGAGCTTCTTCAAAACTCAAATTTTCGATTATTTCATCAGACATTTATATAATTCTCCAAAATTTTTTTAAATATATTACGGTCATAATCTTTAAATTTCAATATCAATGTCTATTTTATAAATGTCTAATTGTTAATTTGACGGAGATTTTAGGGATGGAAAATTTAAATAAATTTGAAAAAAGTGCTGAAATGCTAAAGGCTCTCGGAAATGCAAAACGGTTGGAAATAGTTTGTAATTTGCAAAATGGTGAAAAAAATGTCGGTGAATTGGAAAAAATCATGGGCATAAGCCAGTCTGCCTTATCGCAACATCTGGCGGTACTAAGAGCGGCGGATATAGTATCTACCCGCCGTATTGCTCAATCTGTATATTATTCATTGACCAATCCAAAATGTATTAAGATGTTGGATTTGTTGAAAAATATTTATTATTAACTTTATGAAGCCTGACTATCATCTTCGCCAAGCCCAAGCTTTTCCATCATATTGTCATTAACGTCTTCACGTTGGGCAACAATCCATTCCGGAACATTCGGAGCAGGTGGAAGTTTTGCCATAGCCTTCATTCTGGCATCTAAGTACCAACGAGGTGAATCGGCCATAATCGGGTGATCGATATTACTTTGCATCAAAACAACTTGTTTTAACTGTGGCAAGCTCAATAGTTGAGAAGCAGTAATAACCGAAACACCCTGCAATGAGTATGTAGTGTTTTTAGCAAACGGATTTGCACCCTTATTAGCAAAACCTTCTTGTTTTGAGTAAGATGAGGTTTGAACGGTTTTATTGCCCACCATTTTAGAGAAACGTTGAGCGGTTTGCTCGTTGTTTTGTGACAAAATAACTTTACATGCAGTGGTAGAAATAACTGTTTCCAAGTCATCTTTACCATATTTACCGGAGATTTGGCCCAAGTCTTGTCCGATAAGCAAATACGACACTTTTTGACCACGTCCCACTGCCGGTCCGTCAATAACCGCTTTAAGTTTTGGCATTTGCGGAAACTCGTCCAATACGAACATACAGGGGAAAGGTCCCATTTTACCGTCGGAGGCATTAACAAAATTCGGCGGATTTGAAATAAGGTATGAAGACATCAATTCAATGAAAATACCATTAATCACACCCAATGCACGAGCATCAACTTGGTTAACTGACAAATATACCGAAATAGGTTTCCATTCACCGGTAATAGGATCTTTCATTCCGCGTAAATCTTTAAATTGCAAGTCAGAAAAACTGGTTCTGGCTACAACTGCCGAGTTTTTGAACACACCGATACCGGCAAAGGCTGTGGACATAACGGAACCGCGTTCTTTATCCGGCATATTACTTAATGAAGATAATTCGGTATATGCACGTTGGGTATAACCATATTTTCTAGCTTCATCAATAGCAGCTTCGAGCAAATCACGCATCGGATCAGCCATTGCCGCCATTTGGTCTCCTTCGTCAAGACGGCGACGAATTTCACGACCTTGTTTGATTTGAGCTTCGGTTAACCATTCCATAATCATAGCGATACAGGGTTCTCTACCTACCCATTTTTCCGGTAATAAGTCCCATGTTCCGATAGGCACATAGTTTTCCACCGTAAGATTATTATTGCGTAAATCTGCTACAGCTCTTACTGCGGCTGGGTTATGCATTTTAATTTCTTCATAGTATCCTTCAAGAACCTGCTTGTCTTCGGCATCGAGTTTGCCTTCATAAACACGTCCGATAAAATAGTCATTTGCACGTGCTTTTTCGCATTTTGAAGAAATAAAGTGAATAAATCCGGTTAATGCCGCACGACCGGTTTGAGACCAGTGAGGATCGGCACCACCTTTAGGATCTTCAACCAAGATGTTACACATAGAATCGATATACATATCACGAGCCGGACCTGCAACAGGCAAAGCGGTTGGAGAAAGAGGATTCCAACTCGGGTAATATAAACCTTGTTCCGGTTTGTCTTCTGCACCCCAGTTAATAATGAATACCGGACCTTCTTTTGCTCTGGCTCCTGATGTGCTGTAACATAATTCAGGTTTCGGGTCGTTAATAACCAAACTCATACCTTTAGAGTTAAAGATAGTCGGAATAACCACTCCAACGGTTTTACCTGTTCCCGGAGGTGCACAACATAGAGTAGATAATGTTTCAGGAAGTTTTAAGTAATAACCTTTATACTTACCGACAACCATGCAAAAACCATCAAGCAATTTCATTGCTTTAATATCTTTTAAGGTTGCCAAACGTCCTGAACCGTGAATATTGGATTGGAAACGATAAGGGTTACTCATTGCTCCGACTATTAAACCTATGGGGAGGGTTAATATTGGAAGAATCGGTAGCCACAATCCCAAACTGAAACCGCCGCGACTGTTAGATATTTGATTAAACCAACGTCCGTATTGTTTAAATAAGTAACCGGGGTCATTTAAAATAGTGGTCATAAATTTGCCCACGGTTTCAATAGATTCTTTTGAAACACCATTGCCGATAAGATAGCCCAAAGGCATTGATATTGCTGCCAGAACTATTGTTGCTACAAGAGTAATGATTACGGTCAATGACATCCATTGCACCGCGTGATCATATTCTTCCCATTCTTCTCCGCGTTTTTGCAATCCCATTTTATGTTATCCCATATTACGCATTATATTAATAAGTTTATCAAGTTTACCCGGAGCTATTGGTTTTTCGGCATCAGGCAATGTACGGGCAAACAGTTTTATTTCTTTGGGTGTTCCTCTGTCGATTCTGGTTACGTGAATATCAAGAGAATCCCATATTTCAAACATATCTTCAGCATTTATAATATTGCCGATTTGGATAATTACAAATGCTTCTATATCAAGTTTTATATTAGCAGATTCCAGACGATCTGCAATCATTCTTTTGGCTATGTCAATTTTACGAACCGGAGAAACTCGGTGTGAATTTTCAGAAAACCATAGAGGTTCTTCATCGTTGAAACGTTCCTCATCAGCCAACCAATCTCCCGGTTCTCTGTCAAGCATACACAGGCACAATTTATTTGCACAAACCCCGACATAATCAATAATAGTATTTTTAACGGTAACTCTGCTGATTACTTCATAACCTTTTTGCTTAATTATATCAACACAAGAACCGCTCGGTTGTTTTGTGGTCGGTTTTTCTTTGTTATTGAAATCTTCTTTTATGCGACGTTCAAAATCTCTATTTGGTCTCTCTGTTCGTTCAGAACGTTCATTTCTTGATGATTTTTCATTTCTGTCTTGTCTTTCGCGACGAGACACATCTCTGTCATTTCTGTTACGTCTGTCGTTGTCTCTGTCATGGTCGCGTTCTCTATTTTGAGGTTTGCTGCGTGGACGCGCCGGAGCCTCGTCTTCATCGTAATCTAATCTTTCTCTGCGTCGATTGTTCTCTTGCGGTTTAGGAGCAGGAGTAACATCAAAAGCATCTATATCAAAATCTAAATCATCAACATCATCATCAAATTTGAACAGAGCATGATCAAATTTTTGTGTTGCAGGTTTGTTTGCAGAGTTAGTTGATGGCGGAATAACAATTTGCGGAAGAGCCGGTACAGATAATATCTGTTGCGGTTCCGATTCAATTTGGTCTGTGTATGTTGTAGTAGTGCTTCTGATTGCTCTGGGGCGAATTTCTTTATATGAACGTTTTTTCCGTATCGGAGTAACACCGGTATTAGTTGCAATAATTTTTACCGGTTTATAGAACAATGTTTTGAACAATCTCCATGGCAAGGTTATCACAAACCATATCATTTTACCCCAAGAAACCATACTCAAAGCAATCCAGCCTGTAAACCACAAAGGAATAAAAGATATGATTATTAGAACAAAAGCCCATTCTTTCGGTTCTGATATAACCCAAGAATCGGACCATAAATTCCAAGCGATATTCCAGTGTTCCAGATTTAGAATATCAAAATGCCAGTTACGGAGCATGATAACCCTAATGCTTTCCATAAAGAAAACACTCCATAACAGACCGACAATTATGATTCTGGCAAGTATGAGTAAGGGTTTCAACAAAGTCTCCTATTTTTATTTACCGACTTTTTCATGAAAAGTCTTATTCTTTTCTTCAAAACTACTACGAATTTTGCTTGAATTCAAATCTTTTTTATCTTTTTGCTTGGGCATACGGCTGGATATCATTTCTTCCATCATTTGTTGAGGAGTTTGCTTTGCTCCGACTTTTGCTCCCATGTTTTTCAAAGTAATTGATTTCGGAAGTTGAGCATATTTCTTTTCTTGATAATTGTGATACCAGAATATCGGGAAAAAGATTATTTTAGTTATCGATACTTTCATTGCTTTACGCCATCCCCATATCCACAAAGGAATAATCGTAATTAAGGCAATTACGAAAAAATATTCTTGTGCCGTGTCGATAACACCGCCATCTTGCCAAAAACGAGATATTTTAATCCAATATCTTTTGCCGAAAATATCGAACTTCCATATCAACTTCATCAGCCATGAAATTATTCCAAAATAAAGGAATGACCATACGACTCCGATAAAACAGAAACGAATAAACTTTTTTATTTTTTTCACTATTCTCTACCTGTCTTTTGTGCTAATCCGTAAGCATAGTTTATTTCTCGAGCAGTTTTAATTTGATCTTGACTGAACTGTCCGGATTCTCTCATATTATTTAAAATCTGGTCTGTAGAGCCATCTTTACCACTTTTTTCTGCCGCAATACCAGCGTTTAACAAAGCCTCTTGCTGTTCCGACGTTAGATTACCGTTTGCAAGCATTGAGTCAACCATAAATTCGACTCCGCTTTGTTTTGCTTGTCTGGAAGCCATTGCACGAGCTTTGATTTCTTCGATTCTCGGATTAATTTTTTGACCTTTGTCTTTATGGTCTTGCTCTCTTCTTGCAACGTCTGCAGCTCTAGGGTTAGTGCTAACTTGTTGTTGTTTTTTAGCAAGCTCCTCATCTGCTTGAGCTTGAACAATAGCTTCTTCTTCTAATGTTTTTGGTTCCATAGGAGATGTTTCAGGCTCAACCCTAGCCGGAGCAGGCTGTGTGGGAGCGTGTTGTGCAGGGTTTACAACTTCTTGTTTTGCGCTAACTCTTTTAATTGCGGATTCTAATTTTGCATTTTTATTTGGTTCTTTACCAAATTCTGCTGTTTGTCCATTACCGATATCTTTAAGAGCATGTTGCATACCATTAAATGAGTCTTCTTTTACTTTCCGTAATGTTTCGAAATTATTGTCCCATTGTCTTTGTGTATGGGCTACAATGTCCGCTCCATAAACTCCAGCATATTGTGCTGCTGCCTGTATTCTATCCTTATCAGCAACAGTTGCTAATGCGTGTTCTCTGTCTTTTTGTGATATACCGCTTAATGTGGCAACGTTAGCATCAAATGCCATATCAAAGCTTTTTCCTATATCTTTATATTTATCAGGTTGATATGAAATATTTGTCAACATATTTGCAGCAGTCAAATTAAGTGCTGCTACTTCAATTTCATTATCAAATGCTAAATTTACCTTTGCATCTCGAGCAAATTCTGCTGCGATTTTCTTTGTTCCTAAAGCTGCGTTTGTATCTTCCGGATTAGCCTTCCGAGTTTCGCAAGCCGAACGGGTAGCTTCTAATTTCTTTTTGCCTTCTTCAGTATCGGCTCCAATCATTTTTTCGTATTTTTTAAGCAATTCTTTGTTGTTATCGTCAAAAAGAGTTCCATCATTGATGGCTGCGCCGATATCATTAATGTCTTTTTCGGTTTTTTGTGTTTTTGCTAATATTTCTTCGTGTTTTTTCTCCCAAAGCCCTTCTATTTTTTCTGCATTTTTGTATGTTTTTCCGCTACGAATCTTTTTAATTTCTTCTTTTTTAGCTTCGTTTCCCTCTCTTAGTGCTTCACGCAGTTTATGGCAACCGTAGTTGAAATATTTTTCTGCCTTTTCTGAACACCACAAAGCTCCGGCAATAAGCCATTTTTCATACATATAGGCAATAACATCTCCTTCTTTAAATTCCTTTTTCTTCGGATCTTCAGCACTTGTATCTTTATCGGGTAATTTTCGCAACGAACCATCATTGGGTTGGTTTTGTTTTTCTTCTAGAGCTTTTTGTTCATCAAGCGTCAGCAAACCCATACGTTGTTTCTCTTGCAATTCTTCAAGAGATAAAGAGCTAGCTTTGGGAGTTGCAACTTTTTCACCTGCCTGTGGCTGTTCTATCCCACTTTCTACCATTTTTGTAGGATCTTCACGAGTATCTGTTCGTCCACTGTTATCAGAGGTTAATACACTCAAATTATTTGGAGGAGGAACTGTATCCGCAACATTTGTTGGAGCCACAGTCGTTTGAACAGGGGAGGGGGGCTCTGTTTGTACAGAAGCTTGTGTGGTTCTATCGTTCTCAGCCATTTGCTTATTCCTTTTCAAATCCTACATTTATTTATTATATAATATCATGACTTTGTTATTTTGTCTATAATTTTCTATATTTTCGCAAAATTATGCTTTAAACTTTTTCAAAAACTCTCCGATTTTTTTATTTATAATGATACCTGAACGAGGAGAGGGTTTAATTAAACCGAAAAATTTAGGTTTTATTTTGTTCACTTCAATCGGGGCAAAAATAGCCGGGTTATTTGTCAAAGCTTCAAAAGAGCCTTCAGGATCTTTGCTTGCAACTTTGAAATAACCGTTAATCAGTTTTTCGGCATTAATCGGAAATTTTTTCTTTTCCAAAGCATCAATATATTTACGAGCTCTTGCTGCTCTACGGCGGTGTTCGTCAATAATTTCTTGCTCGATTCTTTTATGCTCAAATTCTAACATACGTTTTTCGTAAGAAATTTCGCATCCTTCAATTTCAAACAAAATTTCAACATAAGAAACAACTGCCATCTGTAAATTTTCATCGGTATGCTGTTCGGCAAAATCAAGGAGTTCCTCATCTGATGCGTGAGGTTGTATCTTTACAATATCATTAGGAAATGCTTCAAACATTGTGTCCCAACCTTGAAGAACGTCTATACTGATAAGATTGCCAAGTCCCGGTGTGTATTTGGGGTATAGAGTTTGAGCCTTGATATGAAATGTCGGAACTCGTAATTCGTGTTCACGAGCTATTGCTTCTATGGATTCGACATAGTTGCGATATGCCATATAAAGTTTTTGTTCCGATAAGTCTAAAGAATCGGCAACTTCTTCATCACTCGCAGTTTCGGGAATAGGCTCCGGTTTAGGTTCATCAAGCATAATACGAGTGGTTTCTTTTTCCTCTTCAATGTTTGCCAATTCTGATTGAATAAAATTATCAAGCAAAGCATTAAAGTCATCTTCGGATGAAGAAGACGAAGAAAAGTCAAACTTTCCGTCAGTTGAAACATCGTCTGTTAATTTGTTGATTAAGTCGTCGCTTTCACTCATCGCAATCCTCAATTTAGTGTGATATTAGATACAATTTTAGCCTTTACAGGGTTGAAAATAATAATTTCATCTGTTTTTTCAGGAACAGATACCAATAAATAGAGCAATCCCTCATCTGCAGCAATTTGCTTAATTTCTGCACCGGCAGATAAGCCCAAATTTGCCGAAGATATTGCTTTATCATAGTTTTTAGCACGATTAAACAATATCCCTACCAGAGAGATAGTACCAAAAACCAATAAAAATGTAAAGACAAAGACAACTATTTTCAGCGCTTTCAAACGATTCATTTTATATATCCTTGCATTTTAAGAGATTACTCTTTATTAATATAGCAGAGAGTTTATTTATAAAGTATGAAAAATATATGAATATTGAGGATAACAACATAATTTTTTCGAATCCGGTAACCGAGTCTGAAGTAGGACTGCGTGTGGATAAGTTTTTGAGTTCTGATTTAACCGGATATTCTCGGTCAATGATTCAAAAATTGATTGCTTCCGGAAGTGTGAGTACAGATGAAAATGTAATAAGCGACAATGATTTTAAGGTTCGTTTAGGAGATAGTTTTTGCATAATTCTGCCTGAAGCCGAGGATGCTATCCCGCAACCGGAAAATATTCCTCTCGATATAATTTATGAAGATGATGATTTATTGGTAGTTAATAAACCAGCAGGAATGACCGTGCATCCTGCTCCCGGTGCCAAAAGCGGAACTTTGGTTAATGCTCTGCTATATCATTGTAAAGACAGTTTGTCGGGAATCGGAGGGGTAAAACGTCCGGGAATTGTGCACCGAATCGATAAAGATACCAGTGGTTTGTTGGTGGTTGCCAAAAATGATATGGCTCATAAAGGGTTATCTGAACAATTTTTTAAACACAGTATCGAACGTACATACTATGCGGTTGTTTACGGAATGCCAAATCCGTTAAATGGTACAATAGAAGGAAATATTGCTCGTAGTCGTTTTGACAGAAAGAAAATGGCAATAGTTTCAAATGGCGGTAAACATGCAATAACTCATTATAAAACAATAGATAATTATAATCAGGCAATAAGTTTGGTAAAATGTAATCTTGAAACCGGAAGAACACATCAAATCAGAGTTCATATGTCGTCAATCGGCTGTAATTTAGTCGGAGATAAGGTGTATGAAAAATCGGGAAAGATACAGATAAAAGGTCTTACTTCCGAAGTCAAAAATTTTATAAATTCCTTTCCGCGTCAAGCTCTGCACGCAGCATCGCTTGGTTTTGAACACCCGAGAACAAAACAATTTTTACAATTTGAAGCACCTATACCAAAAGATGTGTACGAAATTTTCGTACACTGTGCACTAAAAATTGTGTCTACCCAAAAATAAAAAAATATCTAACAATGCACTCCGGACTATCATTGTATAAAAAAATAGCAGAAAAGGAGTGTAAAAAAATGAATAATGAAGTCGCATTTGGAATAGAAGAATTTTCTCCTGAAACAAATTTATCGAGATATTTGCAAAATATTCGCAATTTTCCGATATTGAGTCCTGACGAAGAATATCTGCTTGCGACTGAATATATCAAAACACGTGATGCTAAAATTTCTTATAAACTGGTTACTTCTCATTTGCGCTTAGTGGTAAAAGTTGTTTCCAAGTTCAAAGGTTATGGTTTGCCGGTATCCGAAATGATTGCCGAAGGTAATATGGGGCTTTTATATGCGGTTGATAAATTTGATCCGGAAAAAGGTTTTCGTTTTTCAACCTATGCTTTATGGTGGATTAGAGCTTCGGTTCAAAAATATGTGTTAAATTCGTGGTCTTTGGTAAAAATAGGAACAACCTCAGCACAGAAAAAACTATTTTTTAATTTACGAAAAATGAAGAATCGTTTGAACTTAATAGATGATAGAGAACTTTCTCACGATGTAATAAAAAATATTGCCACTTCTTTAGATGTCAGTGTGCAAGATGTTACTGATATGAATATGCGTCTTAAATCGCATGACGGATCGTTAAATGTGTTGGTTGACAGCAGTTCCGATAACGGAAGCGAATTGATGGATTTTATTGCAGATAATAAACCCAACCAAGAAGAAATTTATTGTCGAAGCGAAATTATGCAGCAAAGAAAAAAGGCTCTTAACAAGGCTTTTGAATGTCTAAATCCGCGTGAAAAAGATATTTTGTTCAAAAGACGTTTGTGTGAAAAATCGGTAACATTAGATGATTTGAGTAAATTTTATGCCATTTCAAAAGAAAGAGTGCGTCAAATTGAACTGAACTCCATTCGAAAAATTCGTAATAATATTATGCAGTAGTCGGGTTGTTTTTAGAAACTTTGTGCCAATATTATAACTATAAAAAATAATGGAGGCACAAAGTGGAAGAAGAAATCAGATATGGCTTTGTCAGACGGGGGATTTCAAACGAATTACGAGATCCTGACGAAAAAATAACATCATGTATGTATGATGATTTAACCGGTTTGGTCAGTTATTATTTGTTTGAGGACCGTCTGCAAACTGCCATAAATAATGAAAGCCATAAAGATATTCGATTAAAACGAAATAAAATCGTGGTTTTGGGTATTAATGTCGATAATTATAATTTTTTTGACAGTCCTGACGGAATAATAAAAGAAATGGCAGAAAGAATGTTGATGTATCTTCCGGCTAATTATACTATTGCACGAGGAATCAGGTATACGTTCTGGATTATGATGCCGAATTTAAATTCTCAAGAAGAAATAGAATTGGAATTAAGCAAAATTCGTACCATTTTTCGAACTCCGACCAAAAAGGGAGATAAAGTTCTTACCAGTATGGGAGTAAGTGTGTATATAGGGCAGGATATAAAAGCTAAAAATTTAGTTGAAGAAGCAATAATTGCTTTACAAAGAGCACAATATCAAGGAGAAAACAATCTATTGTTTTACAGTCGTAACTAATCAAATAAGCTGTTTCCGTTACGCAAAATTGCTTCGGCTTTCGGGGTATAATTTCCGTTGCTGTCATGAATGGTTATTCCCGACAAAATTTTAGTCGGTCCTTTTGAATTTTTGCGTGCACAGACAATTACTCGTTTGGCGTTTTGTCCGACTTTGGAATAAAACGGAATAATTGTAATGTCGCCGACTTTTTTATGAAAAGCATAAAGAATTTCATCTATGGCTTCAGCACGATTTATGGTATAAATCCAACCATTAGGTCGTAAGCATTTCAATCCTAATTGTAACCATTCGGTCAGATTAAAATTTTGAAAATTATGAGCTTGTGATTTGCTTTCGTTTGGGGACGGCATATCATGGTCAGAGTAGGGAGGATTGGTTATAACATGATGAAATTTATTATACCATTGACTATTCGGAGTTCTTAAATCGCTATTTATAAATGACAGGTTTGTAAAATTGTTTGATTTTGCACTTAAATTTGACAATTCAGCCAGTTCGCTTTGCAGTTCTATTCCCGAGATAACGGCATTGGGGAAGCGTTGGGCCAAACAGAGCGAAATAGCTCCGGTTCCGGATCCCATATCCAAAACTTTTTCGCCGTTTTTAATGTTTTTAACAGCACCGGAAAGCATAACGGCATCGCTTGATGCACGATAGCCGTTTATCGGCTGAAAAATTTTTATTTGCTTATCAAGAAGATAGTCGTTTGTATATTCCGGCATTTTATGTCCTATTTAAGCGAATCTATAACACTTATGATGATACTCATACTTTGAGTTTCATTTATGTCTCGGCTTGTAAGATGTAATTTACGTTTACAAGAATTTAAAATCTGACTGGCAACGGTCCATTTATTGTTGAAAAACAATGTTTCTTCGTTTTTCATATCATATACGGCATTGAGCATACATCCGTTAAGTTGTCCGACTTGAGTGCGAGGAGTTTTTCCTTCGTCACGGGTGGTTGAACAAGCATTTATCATTAAAGAAATGATGGTTACTAAAAGTATTTTTTTCATTTTATTCTCCTAATTGGAAAGATAATAAACCTATTTTGCAAAAATATGGTTAATTATAATGCTAAATATTGCGAAAAAAGTATATTTTTTGGTGGATTTTTGAATCATTGCGTGATATACGAGAGGCAGAAATTTTTTTCTAAAACTTATATTAACTTAAACCTAAGGATATAAAATGTCAGAAGTAAAAATGAAAATGATGGATGGTAACGAAGCTGCAGCTTCTGTTGCCCATCGTATGAATGAAGTCTGCGTTATTTACCCGATTACTCCGTCTTCACCGATGGGTGAATGGGCTGACGCATGGTCTGCTGCTAAACAAAAGAATATCTGGGGTGTTGTTCCTGAAGTTCAGGAAATGCAATCAGAAGCAGGTGCTGCAGGTGCTTGCCACGGTTCTTTGCAAGCAGGTGCATTAACAACAACCTTTACAGCTTCGCAAGGTTTGTTGTTGATGATTCCGAATATGTATAAAATTGCCGGTGAATTATCTCCGTTTGTAATGCATGTTGCCGCTCGTTCTTTGGCTTATCACGCATTGTCAATTTTTGGTGATCACACCGACGTTATGGGATGTCGTCAAACCGGTTTTGCCATGTTGGCATCTAACTCTGTTCAAGAAGCTCACGATATGGCTGCTATTGCGCAATCTTCTACATTGCGTGCTCGTGTTCCGTTCTTGCACTTCTTTGATGGTTTCCGTACTTCTCACGAAATCAAAAAAATTAAATTACTCTCTGACGATGATTTGAGAGCAATGCTTGATGGTGTTAACTATACTTTCAATGCAGAAAATGCTCTGCGTCCTGAAGCTCCGGTTATTCGCGGTACAGCTCAAAATCCGGACGTATTCTTCCAAGGTCGTGAAGCTTCAAATCCGTACTACAAAAAGGTTGAAGGCATTGTTCAAGAAGAAATGGACAAGTTTGCTAAAATTTCAGGTCGTCAATACAATGTTGTTGACTATGTTGGTGCAAAAGATGCCGAACAAGTTATTGTTATTATGGGTTCAGGTGCCGAAACAGTTGAAGAAACAATTGAATATTTGAATGCTAACGGTGCAAAAGTAGGTGCTTTGAAAGTTCACCTTTATCGTCCGTTCCCTGAAGAATCTTTCTTGAAAGCATTACCTTCAACAGTTAAAGTTGTTTCTGTTTTGGATAGAACAAAAGAATCCGGCTCTACCGGTGAACCGTTGTACTTGGATGTTGTAGCTACTTTGTCACAAGCTTATGCAAACGGCAAATTGGCATCAATGCCGAAAATTGTTGGCGGTCGCTATGGCTTGTCTTCAAAAGAATTTACTCCTGGTATGGTTAAAGCTGTTTATGACAATGGTTTTGCAGCTCAACCTATCAACGGTTTTTCTGTCGGTATTGTTGACGATGTTAACAACACATCATTGCCGTTTGATGACAGCATTGACACAGAACCTAAAGATGTTGTTCGTGCCGTATTCTTCGGTTTGGGTGCTGATGGTACCGTGGGTGCTAACAAAAACTCAATTAAGATTATTGCAGAAGATGCCGGTAAATATGGTCAAGGCTATTTCGTTTATGATAGCCGTAAATCAGGTTCTATGACCACTTCTCACTTGCGTTTTTCTGACAATCCGATTAAGTCTGCATATTTAATTAATAAAGCGGACTTTGTTGCTTGTCACCAATTCCCATTCATGAACAAAGTTGATATTTTGAAAATTGCCAAAGAAGGTGCTACATTCCTTTTAAATGCTCCTTATAAAGCAGAAGAAGTATGGGATCACTTGCCACGTGAAGTTCAAGAACAAATCATTTCTAAAAAATTGAAGTTCTACACAATTAATGCTATTGAAGTTGCTCGTGATACCGGTATGGGACAACGCATCAATACTATCATGCAAGCTTGCTTCTTTGCAATTTCAAACATTTTGCCAAAAGATGAAGCTATCACACAAATTAAAAATGCTATTAAGAAAACTTATAGCAAAAAAGGTGATGCTATCGTTCAAAAGAACTATGCCGCTGTTGATGCTTCTTTGGCTCACATGCACGAAGTTAAATATCCTGATCATGTAACATCAACATTTGATCGTCAGGCTCCGGTTCCTGCTGATGCTCCTGAATTTGTTAAAAAGCTCACAGCAGAATTGATTGCCGACAGAGGTAACGAATTACCTGTTTCTGCATTTAGTGAAGTTGTTGACGGTACATGGCCTACAGGTACAACACAATATGAAAAACGTTGTATTGCAACCGAAATTCCGGTTTGGGATCCGGCTGTATGTATCCAATGCGGTAAATGTTCTTTAGTATGTCCGCACGGCGTTATTCGTATGAAAGTTGCTGACGAAGCTCAATTGAAAGATGCTCCTGCTACTTTGAAAACTGCAGATTATAAAGGTAAAGAATTTGCAGGTAAGAAATTTATTTTGCAAATTTCTGCTGAAGATTGTACAGGTTGCGGTATTTGTACCTCTGCTTGTCCGGCTAAGAACAAGGAAGATGCAAGCAAAAAAGCTCTCAACATGGATCATATTGAAAACCATTTGGAAGCAGAAGTTGCTAACTGGAAATTCTTTGAAACTTTACCTTATGTAAAGAGAACAGAAGTTGTTAAGAGCTTGCCGAAGACAACTCAAATGATTCAACCTTTGTTTGAATTTTCAGGTGCTTGTGCAGGTTGTGGTGAAACTCCGTATGTTAAATTGTTGACACAATTGTTTGGTGACAGAATGGTTGTTGCCAATGCAACAGGTTGTTCTTCAATCTACTCCGGTAACTTGCCGACAACTCCTTATGCTAAAGATGAAAAAGGTCATGGTCCGGCTTGGGCAAACTCATTGTTCGAAGATAATGCCGAATTTGGTTTAGGTATGAGATTTTCTATTGATCAACAAACAACTTTTGCAAAAACTTTATTAGAAGGTTTGAAAGACAAGGTTGGTGCTGTTGCTGATAAAATCTTGAACAATCCGCAATCTAACGACATTGAAATTGATGCTCAACGTGAAAATGTAAAAGAATTGCGTGCTGCTTTGGCTAATATCGATACTGAAGAAGCTAAACATTTGAATAAGCTTGCAGACTACTTAATTAAGAAATCTTTATGGATTTTAGGTGGTGACGGTTGGGCTTATGATATCGGCTTCGGTGGTTTGGATCATGCCATTGCTTCAGGTAAAAACATCAATATCTTAGTAATGGATACAGGTGTATATTCTAACACCGGTGGCCAACAATCAAAAGCTACTCCGATGGGTGCAAGTGCTAAATTTGCTACTGCCGGTAAAGCTTTGCCGAAGAAAGATTTGGGTATGATTGCTATGTCTTATGGCAATGTTTATGTAGCTCAAGTTTCAGCCGGTGCAAATGATATGCAATTGATTAAGGCTATGAATGAAGCAGAAGCTTATGATGGTCCTTCATTGATTATTGCATACTGCCACTGTATTGCTCAAGGTTTCAACCTCAATGATGGTTTGGATCACCAAAAGGCTGCTGTTGAAAGCGGTAGCTGGCCGTTGTATCGTTACAATCCGGACAATGTTGCAGAAGGAAAAGCTCCTTTGATGTTGGATTCTAAAGCTCCGACAAAACCATTGTCTGAATATATGGCTAATGAAACACGTTTCCAAATTGTGAACAAAATGAATCCGGAACGTTATGAAACTTTGTTGAACAAAGCTCAAGAAAATGTTACCGAAAAACGCAGTTTGTTGGAACACATGGCCGGTTATAAAGTTTCTGAATAATCAGTAACTCAAATAACAAAACAAAAGAGCAGGGAGAAATCCCTGTTCTTTTTTGTTGCTAATTTAATAAATTTGGTTATTCTGTAATCGGATAGGTGAGAACTTATCTAGGGCGTCGAAAACCCTAAAAATCAAATAAATAGTCGCCGGAGCATAAGCGACTTTAAACTGGTGTGCCGACTTCTGTCATGGACGGATGTCGGTGAATAAGGCTGTGTGCCAAATAAGCCGAGCCGTTTCTTTATTTATTTGATTTACGGTTTTCGAACATCCGCCCGCCTCAAAAAGGTGGGTTTTTCTTTTAACTTAAGGATAGGATGTTGGAATAATGGTAAATAATAAAAAACAAGCGGAAATTTCTGCAATTCTTACACAAAGATACAATCAGCATATTGAATTAACGGAATTAAGAGGTGGTCGAGATAAGGATGTCTATTTAGCTAAAAAATGTAATGGTCAAAATTTTGTTGTTTTGGTTAATAAGAAAAATAACATAATGAGAAGATATCGAACATTGTTATCAAATGATTTTCAAAAAAGAATATATGATAAAGGGCTTGAAGTGCCGGATGTTATTGATATTTTTGAATTAAATAACGGAATAATTGTGGCTTGTCATACATATTTGCAAGGTAAACAAATAGAAAATTTGGATAAAAACACCGCACAACAATGTGGAATTGTTATTGCCAGAATGCACAATATGGTAGCATCGGGAAATAATTATTATAACAAATATCCGATAAAATATGTGTTTTGCGGGTTAATAAAATATATTACGAATAAGATGAGATGGATTAAGGATGTGATTTTTGATGAAAATTGGAAAAAACTTCCGCAAGGCTTGTGTCATCGAGATTTGAATTTAACTAATTTTATTTTTATTGATAATACGGCATATTTAATAGATTTTGACAGACATCGTTTATGGCCGTTTGTTTATGAATTATGTCGATTTTTAAAAGGCAAAGAAAATGTAGATTTTGCCGAAGATATATTGAAAGGATATTCTTCGGTCAGAAAATTTAATGATGAGGAAATAAAATATATAGTTAAAAAATTTCCACATTTATCGGAAATAAATTTTTAATAAAAAAGAGCAGGGAGTTAATGCCCTGCTTTTTTAAATGGATTTGCGATTAAAATCAGCAATGATCGGAAGAAGAAATCCATACTTGTGTATGTAAATCTTTGTTCCTGCGTTTGAGTTTGCGTACTTTTACAAGTAGGCAAATGCATACAACCGTAAGTATAACGATGATAGCAAGAAGAAAATTAACTAGTGTCATAGGATAATTTGTTGATAATTTGAATATTGTCTCAAATATACAACAATTTATTTATTAAGCAATATTTTTATATATTTAATAAACTTTTAGCGTATTCGGCGGCTTTAAATTCATCTAAATCATCGATACCTTCACCGATACCGATATAATGAACGGGAATCGGATGTTTGTCAGCAATTGCAGCTAAAATTCCGCCTTTAGCCGTTCCATCTAGTTTCGTAATTATCAGTCCGCTTACTTCCGTGGCTTGACTAAAAATTTCTACTTGCGACAGAGCATTTTGACCATTAGTCGCATCTAAAGTTAAAATTGTCGAATGAGGGGCAGAAGGAATTATTTTTTTGATAACACGATTTATTTTTTTTAGTTCATCCATAAGTCCGTTTTTGTTTTGCAATCGTCCGGCGGTATCAATAAACACAATGTCATCATCATTTTTAATTGCTTGAGCTAATCCGTCATAGCAAAGTCCGGCACTGTCGCAGCCGTTCTCTCCGGCAAATACTCGAACATTTGAGCGTTCACCCCAAACTTTTAGTTGCTCAACTGCTGCAGCTCTAAATGTGTCAGCCGCAATGAGTGAAACTTTCAGACCTTGATTTTTGAATTTTTGAGTGAGCTTTCCTATTGTTGTGGTTTTTCCTGCTCCGTTAACTCCAATCATCATAATTACAAAAGGTTTTTTGCTTCTATCTATAACTAATGATTTTTCACAAGGGAGTATAATTTTTTCAATCTCTTCGGCTAACAATTGGCGAATTTCATTTTCGCTAATGTCTTTATCTTGTCTTTTTGAGCCGAAAGAAGAAATGATTTTGGCTGAGGTCATAACCCCCATATCCGCACTAATCAAAAGTTCTTCCAGTTCTTCAAGAGTTTGGCTATCCAACCTCTTTTTAGTGAAAATACCACTAATGCCGTCGGTTAAACGAGCAGAAGATTTTTTAAGCCCCAGTCCTAATTTGTTTAACCAACTAGCCATTTATAACTTCTCCTTTTTCTCTTAATCTCTTAGCTCGTTCACGACGTTCTTCAACATCAACTTGTGGCATCAATGCAGCAGGCGTTCCCGGTCTTTCCGAGTATGGAAATACGTGTAGACGGCTAATTCCGGCTTCGTCTACCAAATTATATGTATTAATAAAATTTTCTTCTTTTTCGGTTGGAAAACCGCAAATAAAATCAGCACCGAAAGTTGCTTCCGGTCTTACAGCACGAATTTTGTTGCATAAGTTTATGACATCTTCTCGAGAATGGCGACGTCGCATACGTTTTAATATAAGATTATCACCGGACTGAATTGATAAATGAAACATAGGCAATATGTTTTTATGTTTTCCGACTAAATTTATAAATTCATCATCAATAGCAGCAGGGTCTAGTGAGCCGAATTGCAGAGAAGGAATTTCGGGGAAAGTTTGTAAAATAGCGGCAACCAAACCGCTAAAAGACGGTTGATATGAGCAAACATCAACTCCGGTCAAGCAAATTTCTTTGAAACCTTGCTCAAGCAGAGTTTTTATTTGTTCTAAAATTTTTTGTTGCGGAACAGAGCGATTGTTTCCTCTGGCAAAAGGAACAATACAATATGTACAACGATGATTGCAACCTTGTTGTACTTGCACGAATGCTCTTTGACGACCTTCAAATCCGGTAATCAAATAATCATCATATCCGTCATATTTAAATATGTCTCCGACAATAGTTTTTTCGGATAAATCAGTTTGCAAATATTTTTCAATAGCTGTTTTTTCTTTATTGCCGAGAATTAAATCAATCTCCGGCATTTTTGCAAATGTTTGCGGATTGACTTGTGCCGCACATCCGGTCACAACAATTTTTGCTTCGGGATTTTGTTTACGTAGTTTTCTAATTGTCTGTCTGCATTGTCTTTCTGCTTCTTTAGTAACGGCACAAGTATTTACTATTACCAAGTTATCAACTTTGGCAAATTTTTCTTTTAATATTTCAGATTCATAGCTGTTTATTCGACAGCCTAATGTAACTACTTCTACCATTTATCAATTTCTCCGAGCTCAATATAATGCAAATGCTCATTTTTGCAATAAAAAAAAGAAACCCGAGAGTTAACCGGGTTTCTTATTTTTCTTCTTTTTCCTTTTGTTCTTTTTGATGTCCTGAAGTTCTTTTAGGGCGTTTTTTTTGATAATTTCCCAATTAAAGATAATCCAAGGTATCCACCATATAATGAACAAGAGACCTGCCGTTCCGAACATATATAGCTGAAAATCAGCAGGGAGGAACGCTAACGGAAAATGTGGCTTGAATATGGCTATAATGCCGATAATCTGCGACATAACTCCGACAGAAACACTAAACGCGGAGCATACCATAAAAACTGCTGTCCAGCTTTTAGTATACTTGCGCCACATAATGTAAAAAATTGCTGATATTGTGACATAGGCAATACCCATCATAACCAGCATCGGTGCACTAAAAACACTTATCATACACTGCAGTTTTTAATATGTTAATAATCTAGAGATATAGATAAATGTAGCATTAATATTTTCAGCTTTCAAGTTTTATCTTTAATAAAATAAGAAAAAAGCCGTCAAAATGACGGCTTGCTGCTATTTTCCGAATTTGGTTTCTTCATTATCGTTAAAATATCTCACCGTATCGGCTTTGAGTTTTGAGGTTGCATCTTCATCACAAACAATCATTGCATGTTCGTGCATTTGTAAAATACTGATAGGACACATGTGGTTAACACTTCCTTCAACAGCACAATGGACAGCCTCTGCTTTTTTATCACCGGAAGCTATAATCATAACTTCTTTGGCATCCATAATGGTTGCAATACCGATTGTAACCGCAGTTTTTGGAACTTGGTTTACATCGTCATTAAAGAAGCGAGCATTTGCACGTAAGGTATTACGATTTAGGGCTTTTAATCTGGTGCGAGAAACCAGTGATGAACCGGGTTCATTGAGAGCAATATGTCCGTCTTCGCCAACTCCGCCGATAAGTAAATCGATACCTCCGTAGCTACGGATGAGTTTTTCATAGTTTTTACACTCTTTGGCAAAATCTTTAGCTTGTCCGTTCAATAAATGGATATTTTGTTGTCTTGCGTCAATATGTTGGAAAAAATTTTCCCATAAAGCATAGTGAAAACTTTTTATATCATTGTTTGGTAAACCGACATATTCAACCATATTGAAAAATACTACATTTTGAAAAGAAATTTTTCCTTTCTTGAACATTTCAATCAAAAGTTTGAACATTCCGAGCGGGGAGCTTCCGGCCGGAATTGCCATGACAAAAGGCTTTTCTTTAGTCGGGCGTGCTGCTTTAATTTTATAAGCAACATAATCGGCAGCCCAACGTGAGCATTTGTCATAATCCGAATTTATAATTAATCTCATTTGATGTTATCCTTTGCTATTACTATTTATTATATATTAGGTAAAAATGCTAAACAAAAGGTAAAGCTTGACAGTAAAAAGTGCTATGCTAAACTTTTTCAAAGTATAATTAAAATTAAGGTATTGTATGATTGATATTGAAATAGCAGATTTTACCGAGATATTTGAAAATAAAGATATAAAGCAAATTGATACGGCTACAAGTTTGTTGATAAAAATTCATGATGGTTTGTATAATCAAACTTTTCCGTTGCCGAATGAACAGGAAAAAGTCGAATATTGGTTGGAAAATTTGAATTCAGGAGTTGAAAAAGGACAACATGTATATGTGGCGTTCGGCTATAATTTAATGAGTGAAAATCCCGAAGTTATAGGATTTGCTGTTGGAGGAATTGCCGGAAAAAGCAGTTGCGGATTGGTGGAATATCTTGTCAGAGATAAAAAATATTCAAAAGTGTTAAGCGGAAAACAAATATGCGAATATGTAGAAAAAAGATTGCAAAATATAAACTCAAAAATAAATAATGAACCGTTAAAAGCCATATTGTGGGAAGCAAACAATCCGGATAAAATAAACTATGATGAGGATAATCCTGATCCGTTGGTGGACTGTATGTCTCCTAAAAAAAGATGTGATTTGATAGAAAGAAAATATGGGGCTAAAAAAATAGGGATTGACTATGTTCAAGGTCCTTTATCGCCTTGTAAAAATGAAGAAGACATAAAAAACGGTATGTGCGAAACTTTACTGCTATATATGTACAATGCCGATAATTATCATAATTTTAATGCTAAAGATTTATATGAATATATTTGTTGTTTTAATGAAGATGTAAATGGCGAGAAAAATCCTTATAATTTCAGGCATTGCGGAATGGATAAAATGATGAGACAGTTGCAAATAATGATAGATAATGATATTCCTTTGCTGTTAGAACAACAAACAGAAGAACAAATAAAAATGTTAAAAGAGGTGTGATATGTTTAATTGGTTTAAGCCTAAAATTTACAATTCCGGCTATCTGCCCGAAAAAGACGGACATAAAGTATATTTTATGGAAGCGGGAAATCCTAAAGGAGAGCCTGTTCTTATATTTCACGGAGGTCCGGGTGGTTCGGCTAAGATTAAACATACATACAGTTTTGACCGTAAAAAGTATCGTATGATACTATTTGATCAACGAGGTGGAGGAAAGTCGCTTCCTGCCGGAGAAATGAAAAATAATACCACTCAGAAACTGTTGGAAGATGCCGAACGACTGCTTGAATATTTAAATATAAAAGACGAAGTTATCGTAAAAGGCGGTTCTTGGGGGTCAACCTTGGCTTTATTATTTGCGATAAAAAATCCTAAAAGAGTAAAAAAACTTTTTGTTAGCCAGATTTTTTTGGCAGACAAAGCCGGTGTCGATTGGCTTGAAAATCAGAGCGGTTTGTTTTATCCGGATATGTTAGAAAAAATGAAAAATGAAACCCCAAATAATCAGTCGATAGCGAAAGCTTTTGCCGAAATGATAAATTCGGAAAATTTGGTGGAACAGGTTAAGGCCGTAAGTTTATATGGTCGATATGAATGGGTGTTGGGAAAACTAAATCCGTCGTTAGAATTTGGCGAAATCACGGCAGATGATATAGCTTCTACACGGGTTTACATAAATTATGCGGCAAAAGAATTTATGCTTGAAGACGGCTACATTATGGATAATATTGCAAAAATTAAGCACATTCCGACTTTGATTGTTCATAATCGTTTGGATTTTGTATGCCCTGTTCAGGGAGCTTATGACTTGCATAAGGTTATGCCTAATTCCAAACTGGTTATTGTTCCTGATATCGGACATGGTAGTGATTTATTACAAAAAACAATTATAAAGGAAACTAAAGCATTTCTTTAGTGTTTTTGTCGCGGATGAAAATCCATAGCAAGTGAGTTGATGCAAAAACGAGTTCCGGTTAAAGTCGGACCATCGTCAAAAACGTGTCCCAGATGAGAGTGACAGTTAGCACAGCATACTTCCGTTCTTTTAGTTCCGCAACTGTAATCCGGTAACAGTTTTACACTTCCGGGAAGCGCCGAATCGAAACTCGGCCATCCGCAACCGCAATCAAATTTTTGTTCTGAAGTGAAAATAGGGTTTCCGCATGCGGCACAAACATAAATTCCTTCTTGGCTAAATAAATAATATTTGCCTGAAAATGCAGGTTCGGTTCCTTTGTGGCGTAAAATTTTGTATTGTTCTTCCGAAAGGTTTTGCATTTGTATATCCTTTATTTATTCAAAATATAGATATTATCTTTTTTGCTAAATTTAAGTATAAACTTTGGTTGTAATTCTACTGTTGATAGAAAAAATATAATCTTGATTTATATGTGTATCGTTATACTATGGAACCATTAAAGTTAAACTATAGAGGATTAAAAAATGAAAGGTATTATTCTGGCTGGCGGTAGCGGTTCAAGGCTTTATCCTTTGACCAGTATTACCAGTAAACAACTTTTGCCGGTTTATGACAAACCGATGATTTATTACCCGCTTTCAACTTTGATGTTGTTCGGAATTAAAGATATTTTGATTATTTCAACTCCGCAAGATACACCTAATATTGAACGTTTGTTTGGAGATGGTTCTCGTTTGGGAATGAATTTGGAATATCGAGTACAAGAAGAACCGAAAGGAATCGCGCAGGCATTTACAATCGGAGCTGATTTTATCGGCAATGACGATGTGTGCTTGATTTTGGGAGATAATATTTTCTATATGGGTGAACAATTAAAAT
Organism: Alphaproteobacteria bacterium; assembly: GCA_017465405.1. Taxonomy (GTDB): domain Bacteria; phylum Pseudomonadota; class Alphaproteobacteria; order RF32; family CAG-239; genus JAFUYI01. The sequence goes on along the minus strand of JAFTWG010000001.1, from coordinate 12,326 downwards.
TGTTTCGTCAAGAAATTGCCAATAACCCCGGAGGTACTGTATTCGGTTATCACGTTTCTGATCCGGAAAGATTTGGTGTGGTTGAATTTGATAAAGATTTTAAAGCTGTTTCCATTGAGGAAAAGCCCAAACAACCAAAGTCAAATTATGCAGTGGTCGGTTTGTATTTCTATAAATCAGACGTTGTTGAGAAAGCCCGTAACTTAAAGCCTTCGGCTCGTGGTGAATTGGAAATTACAGATTTGAACAGAATGTATTTGGAAGAAGGACGCTTAAATGTCTTGCCGATGAAAAGAGGAAATGCTTGGCTTGATGCCGGAACTCCGCAATCTTTGTTAGAAGCATCTAACTTTATCGGAATTATTGAAAAACGTCAGGATTTGAAAATTGCTTGTATTGAAGAAATTGCATATCGCAGAGGCTTTATTGATAATAAACAACTTTTAAAAATTATTGATGAGCTCAAGGATGGCACTGATTATAAAGCATATTTAAAACGAGTTTATGAGGACTATCATGAAGGTTTCTAAAACAGAAATTGAGGGAGTGTTCATTATTGAGCCACAAGTGTTTGAAGATGAACGCGGTTATTTTTTTGAAAGTTACAATAAAGAGAAGCTGAAAGAGCAAGGGATTGATTATGATTTTATTCAGGATAATCAATCTAAATCTAAATATGGCACAATCAGAGGTATCCATTTTCAAAAAGGTGAATATGCTCAAGCTAAATTAGTGCGTGTTTTAGAAGGCACGGTTCTTGATGTTGCAGTAGATTTGCGCAAAGATTCTCCGACTTTCGGAAAACATGTTGCTGTTGAATTAAGTGCTGAAAATCGTCGTCAGCTAATGATACCGAGAGGTTTCGGACATGGATTTTCGGTGCTTTCCGAAACAGCTGTTTTTGCGTATAAATGTGACAATGTATATAATAAAGCTTCTGAAGGCGGTTTGCGTTACAATGATCCGAAGTTGGGAATTGATTGGAAAATCGATACCGATAAAGCAATTTTATCTGATAAAGATAAGGTCAATCCGTTATTGGAGGAAATTGAATGTTTTTAGTTGTTGGTGCTAACGGACAACTCGGAAATGAGTTGCGTTTGTTGTTGCAGAACAAAGCCGAATATGTTGACCGAGAAGAGCTTGATATTACTGATGAAGCAGCAGTTTCTGACTATATTACAAAAGACAAATATGAGGCGATTATAAATTGTGCGGCCTATACCGCAGTTGATAAAGCCGAAGATGAGCCTGAATTGGCTGAAAAAATAAATGTAATCGGTCCTGAAAATTTGGCCAAAACGGGAGTTCCGTTGGTTCATGTATCAACAGACTATGTGTTTGACGGACAAAATTGTGTGCCATATAAGGAAGGTGATGAAACAGCTCCTCGTTCGGTTTACGGAGTTACGAAATTGGCAGGTGAAAAAGCTGTAATTGAAAATGCCTCAACAGCTGTGGTTATAAGAACAGCGTGGTTATATTCCGAATTTGGTAATAACTTTGTAAAAACAATGCAAAGATTAGGAGCTGAACGAGAAAGCCTTAATGTGGTTTTTGATCAAATCGGCTCGCCTACTTATGCTAAAGATTTAGCACAAGCTATTGTTGAAATTTTACCGCAGCTAAAAAAAGGTACTAAAGAAATATATCATTTTTCAAATGAAGGCGTTTGTTCTTGGTATGATTTTGCTGTGGAAATTATGAAAAAATCAAATTTGTCTTGTAAGGTTTTTCCGATTGAAAGTTCTCAATATCCGACAAAGGCTGTGCGTCCGTCATATTCAGTTTTAAATAAGAGCAAAATTAAAACTGATTTTGGGATAAAAATACGTCATTGGGAAGAAGCTTTGCAAGAATGTATTAATAATTTGAAGGGATAAGGAATATGAAATCTGTTTTAGTTACCGGTGGTGCCGGATTTATCGGTTCTAATTTTGTGCCATATATGGTGGCAAAATATCCGCAATATAAAATTATAAATTTGGATAAACTCACTTATGCCGGAAATTTGGATAATTTGAAAGAATGCGAAAATGCTGAAAATTATATGTTTGTGCAAGGTGATATTTGCGACAGAGCATTGATTGAAAAGCTTTTTGAAGAAAACGATATACGAGGTGTTGTTCACTTTGCGGCTGAAAGCCATGTAGATAATTCTATTTCAGGTCCGCAAGCTTTTATTGAAACCAATGTGTTGGGAACATTTACACTTTTGGATGTGGCTCGTAAATATTGGATGGATGCTCCTCATCAGGTTAAAGCAGGTTATGAAGATTGTCGTTTTCACCATATTTCAACTGATGAGGTATATGGTGCTCTGGGTGATACCGGTTATTTTACCGAAAAGACACCTTATGATCCGAGTTCTCCATATTCTTCTTCCAAAGCTTCTTCTGATATGATTGCTCGAGCTTATCACAGAACATACGGAATGAATATTACCGTATCTAATTGCTCTAATAATTATGGTCCGAAACAACATCCGGAAAAGCTTATTCCGAAGATTGTCTCAAATGCTTTATCCGGTAAAAATATACCGATTTACGGTGATGGTAAAAACGTGCGTGATTGGTTGTATGTGTTAGATCATTGTAAGGCAATAGATTTGATTTATCATAACGGTAAAAGCGGTGAAACATATAATGTCGGCGGACATAATGAAAAAAATAATTTGGAAATTGTAGATGCAATTTGTTCTATTTTGGATAAGGAGCGGCCGCAAGCAAACGGAAAATCATATAAGGATTTAGTTGTCTTTGTTAAAGACAGACCCGGACATGACAGACGTTATGCTATTGATGCGACAAAATTAACAACAGAACTAAACTGGAAAGCTGATGAAAATTTTGCCAGCGGAATTGTTAAGACGGTAGAATGGTATTTGAAAAATGCGTAAATACAGTTTTAAATTATTCAGTAATAATGTGCAAAACAATCCAAACCTTGTTACTCAAGGTTTGGATTTTGTACGTAAAAATGCGGATAGAATGTTTATTGAATTGATGGTGGTGCCGCAAACTCCTAAAGAAGATATTGATACTTTTGCAGATTGGGCAAAAGGTGTTGAAGTCAGAATACATGCCCCGCATAATGTTATGGGATTTGATGCCGGAGATAAAAGTAAAGAAAAAGAAAATTGCCAAATTTTATCTTCATCACAATATGCAGCCGATGTTTTACAGGCTAAAACTATTGTAGTTCATGCAGGTTGCGGCCATGGAGTTGAATATTTGAAAGAAACTGCCCGTCAGTTTAAAATTTTTAACGATAAACGAATTGTGGTGGAAAATCTGCCTCTATATGCCAGTGACGATGCTCCTTTGCACGGAACAACCGCAGAAGAAATAAAATATATTCAAGAGCAATGCGGCTGCGGTTTTTGTTTAGACTTTTCTCATGCTACTTGTTCGGCTAATGCCTTAAATGCGGATATAGAAAAACATTTGTCAGATTTTTTTGCGCTAAAACCTGATGTATATCATATTTGCGATGGTGATATTAAGAGTGTAGAAGACAAACACCTGCATTTTGGAGAAGGAAATTATCCGCTAAAACATTATCTGAATGATTTAACAGAAAAAAATGCCTATATTACAATGGAAACCGGTTATGGACTACCTGAAAATATAGATGCATGGGTTGCTGATTTTAATTATATTATCAATATGGAACAAGGAGAATAATATGCCGTTTTTAAAAGTTTGCACTAATGCAGAATTGAAAATTTCTAAAGAAGAGTTTGTTGAAAAAGCTGCTGAAATGATAGCTGTAGAATTGGGAAAACCGATAGGTTACGTTGTTGTGCTGTTGAATAAAAATGACAATATGTCTTTTGGAGGAAAATTAACTAATAAGGGAATTTTGTCTTATATGGAATCAATCGGTTTCGGTAATAAAAAAGAAATTTTAGTTTCTAAACTTACAGATTATTTTGCAAGTTCTTTTGCCAATGTAGAAATGAGAAATATTAATATTGTTACAATTGATATGCCGGCTTCAACGGTGGCAATCGGTGGTAACTTTTTAGGTTAAAACAAAGCTCCTCAATGAGGAGCTTTATTTTTATCGTTTGTGTAAATTTGGTAAATATACCATGGAAACAATAAATATGCTTTTATAAAATTGAGTATGTTTTTTAATGTATTAATAGTCTTTCCTTGTATAAAGTTGTCATATTTAAGTTTCCGCGTATATTGTTTAAAGCTGTGTTTTATGATATATCTGGCTTTTTCGCAAATTTCCGGATGTGTATTTTTATACAAATGTAAAATAGATTTGTTGTTTTTTAACACCAGTTGAAGTCCACTATAAAACTTTTCTATACTTTCACAAGGAAGCGATAATATTTTGTTGAGATAACGAAAATATTTTGCAACAAGGTTTCTTTGAATAATCATATCGCTTTGTTTCAAAATTAAATTTCCGAATTTATCAATAAAATTTAATGAAACGCAAGAGGACGATTTTAATTGTTTTTGATAACACAAGGAATCTTTGCGTGGGTAACGATAATTGTATAAATGCTCTTTAAGTATACCGAATTTTTGTGTATTTAAAATGTAGTTTATATTAAAAAATTCGTCTTCTCCAGTTTCAAGATTTGTGTCAAATAACATATTGTTTCTTTGAATATTTTCTTGAAGAAAAATTTTATTACTGCATTCGCAAGGTAAATTAATTATTGTATTGAAATTTTCTGTTCCTTCATAGATAGTATATTTGCCCAGTCTGTCCGGCAGAGAATAATATTTTTGGTAATTATATTCTTGAGTTGTATCGTTATAGTGACGCAATCCATACAATAGCCATTCCAAGCTATCAAATTGCATTTTTCTGTATGTTTCTTCTAATAAATTCGGTTCAATGAAATCATCAGAGTCAACAAATAATATATATCGCCCTTGAGCTACTTCTAAGCCTTTATTTCGAGCAGCGGAAACTCCTTGATTTTTCTGCGAAATAACAGTTATATTATCATATTTTTTAGCATATTCTTTCAATATATTTAAACTGTTATCTGTTGAACCATCGTCAATACATATAATTTCAAATAAATCTATAGTTTGGGTTATAATGCTATCAAGGCATTGTTTTAAGTAGTTTTCCGTATTATAGACGGGGATAATAATCGAAAAAGGGATGGGGTGAGAAAGATATTGTTGCATTCTCTTATAAAATTTGTCTGAAAAACCTTCAACAGAAATAAGTTCTTTAATTTTTTCTTGAGCCAAAGAATAATACTTTCGTCCGCTTTTTATGGTTGCTGTATGAATATGGCTACAGAACATTTGTTCCAGTTCATTTTGGTATAATTGCCATTTGTTGCGTTTTTGCATTTCTTTGGCGGTAAGATAATTAATTCTTATGATGTCTAAAGGACCTGCTGTTTTTGTTTCTGCTCCGGTAATGGAATTTCCTCTTATACGATAATGGTAAATTTTTTCCGGAAGGTTATAAAATGTTTTGCAGTTAGATATGTGAACATAACGCCAATATTCATCTTCGTAAGCAAGCTTTTCTTCTGGAAACAGTATGTTGTTTTTATGTAAGATTTCTGTTTTAAGTAGTTGTGCCCAGCATGTTATAGGGACTTTTTTTCTTGTGTTATATATTCCTTGCTCTTTTACAAAAAGTTGTAGCCATTCTTACATTTTTTCTAATCGAACATAGTCTGCCTCAGTTTCTGCAAAAGCATGGGCTTGACAGACAACAAAATCGACATAATTATTTTCTATTGCCGTTACCATTTTTTCGATAGCATCTCTGCTTAGAAAATCATCAGAATCTAAAAATGTAATATATTTTCCGGTTGCTACTTTTATTCCGGCATTACGGGCCGCAGAGATACCTTGATTTGTTTGAGAAATAATCTTTATTCGATTATCTGATAAAGCATATTTTTCTAAAATCGTTATACTATTATCCGTAGAACCATCATTTATACAAATTATTTCGATATCCTTATAGGTTTGATTTATTACACTATCTAAACATTGTTCCAAATATTTTTCAACATTATATACAGGAATAACAACAGTTACGGTGTGTGACATTCGGCTCAACCCCTTGAAAATCTAGGGGGGGGGGAATCCTTGGTTATAAAATTCCTCCCCCCATAGGCAGTTATACATACCGACAGTATATATAATGATTATGATTTTGCAATATTTTATTTATACGTTAACTGGTTGTTTTCGCATTAGTGATGCGACAATTCCGGTAAAAATTACACCGAAAGTAATGCACAAAGATTGTGCCGGTGTAACATGCCAACCGATATACGGCATAAAAATTTTGATACCGATAAATACCAAAATGATAGATAATGCCGGCTTGAGATAATAAAATTTGTGCACGGCAGCTTCTAATAAAAAGTATAAAGCACGCAATCCTAAAAGGGCAAAAATATTACTTGTATATACAATGAATATATCGTCGGTAATTAAGAAAATTGCAGGAATACTGTCAAGTGCGAAAATAACATCCATTAATTCAATAATCATCAATGCAAAGAATAATGGGGTAATGTAGTGTTTTCCATTTTCTTTTACAAAGAAGTGACCGCTGTGAATTGTGGTTACATGAAAGATTTTGCTCAAGGTTTTATATAAGCCTGTTTCCTCAAATTTGGTATCTTTTTCGGTTTTGTGTATCATCATTTTGATACCGGTATAAATTAGGAATGCAGAGAATACATATAGTACCCAGTGGAAATTTGTAATGAGTGCTTCGCCGACCAAAATTAGAATAGCTCTCATTACGATAGCTCCTAAAATTCCCCAAAACAAAACACGGTGTTGATACATACGAGGAATGCCCAATGAGGCAAAAACAACGGACATAACAAATATATTGTCAAGAGAAAGGCTTTTTTCTACCAAAAATCCGGTAAAGAATAACATACCTTTTTCTGAGCCTTGTTCAATCATAACAAAAACACCGAAAAGTAATCCGGCAGCAATATATATTACACAAAGCCATAATGTATGTGAAAACACCGGAACTTCATTTTTGCGGTTCAGGAAAAATAAGTCCCAAGCGAGAAGAACAATGACTGCAATACCAAAAATTGCCCACATTGTATTGGTTGATACGTGGGGAATTAATTCTGCAAGTTTTTCCATTAAAAAAGTCCTTATAAATATTTTAAACTATTGTCCTTTTATACTCAAAAAATATTTTTATCAATCAAAAATTTTTACTCTTGTTTCTATCGGATTTATTTTTTTTACGCATGGAATTGCTTCGATACTGCCAAATGGCATTTGAGAAATCAGGTGCCACTCGTTAGGCAAATTAAATTGTGTTTTTATATCTTCTTCTATAAGAGGGCTGTAATGTTGAACAGAAGCTCCTATTTTATTTTCTGCCAGAGCTAACCAGACCATATATTGTAACATTCCGGAAGATTGTTCTGCCCATGTAGGAAAACTTTCTGCATATAAGGGAAATTTTCTTTGCAACGCACTGATAACACTATAGTCTTCAAAAAATAAGATTGTTCCTAATCCGTTTTTGAACGAATTAATTTTTGCGAGGGTTGAATTTATTCTTTCCGGTGGAGTAACTTTATTTAAGGCTTTCATGGTTATATCCCACATTGTGTGATATGGTTCGTTATATAAAATAACAATCCTACCGGATTGAGAATTAAAAGCGGTCGGGGCATTTTCTATTGTTTTTTTTATAAGATTGCTGATTTCTTCTTGGGATAAAATTTGACGGTTTCCTAACGAATATATGGAACGTCTGTTTTCAAAACTCTTAATTATTGACATTTTTACACTCCTTATCTGTTATAGAAAATGTAAGAAGAATAAAAATAAAATCAAGGCTTATTTAGCCGAGTTTCTCATAATTTCGGTAATGGCATTAATGCTGTCCGGTTGACGAATATCCTCGTTTATTTTGTTATTACGTTCAAATCCGCATTTTTGACATTGATGTACTATTTGATATCCTTTTTTAGAATTATAAATAATTTTTATGGGTTTCATAATGCCGCCACAATCGCTGGCTCTGTCACCTGGGATAATATCCACATGCAAAGAATATAGGCAAAAAGGGCAGTGATTGCGATAACTTCCGTCGGTTAACGGCAAAACTTCTTTACCGCAATTTTGGCATATAAAACCGGTGTTTTCGAGTTCTCGACTCATTGATTATTCCTTTGCATAAAAAATTTTTCCGTTTACATTTTGTCCGTTTTCGGAGCGTAAAATTATGTCGTTTGATACAATATCTTTATATCCGCATTGTTGCAAAATTTTGTTTATATATTTTTCATTATGAATATAACGTCCGTTGGGTTTTAGTTCATAATCTGATTTTGAGAGCTTGTCAATTGCAACCGAAAATGCAAAAGGTCGTGGATATATATTTTTTATCAAATCAGACACATCGCCGATGTATCCCAATACATCTCCGGCAACTACCAAATCCGCTTCCGGCAGATTTTTACAATACTCTGTAATATCTGCGTTTTCTAATTTTTCATATATGTTTTTATTTTTTGCTTTTTGAAGCATTTTTTCTGATATATCTACACCGATAATTTTATTATCGGGTGTTTTGATTTTTTCAGCCAACAGTCCGGTTCCGCACCCTAAATCAATAACCGTTCCCTTTACGGGAGAAACGATTTTACTGATTGCATCAGGGATATTATAATTGATATTATTCATAACCTGCTCATAGTTATCAGCAAATAAGTCAAACAAGTGTTTGCTATATTCGGAACATGAATTGCTTTTCTTTCCTTTAAAAGATAAATTGATATGTTTGGCAAATTCATTATCAGGATAGCTTTTAAGCCAATTTTCGGCAATCTTTACAGCAAGTTTTTTATCCTTGTTATGAAGCAAAATTAAAGTTTCGGCAATGTTGAGCGAATATTCTTTATTGTCACAATCACGATTTAGAGCATTGAGAAACAGACCTAAAGCTTCATCATATTCTCCCATACTGCGATGTAAAATTCCTAAATTGTTGCTGACTACTGCTGAAGCCGGATTGATGATTACCGCTTTTCGGTATTCTTCCAGTGCTTCACTTAAGCGATTTTGTTGATAGAGCATATTAGCATAGTTAAGGTGAGCATCAAAATTATCGGGATTAATATCGAGAGCTTTTTTATACATTTTTTCAGCTTGTTCGCTGTCTTTTTCTAAATTGGCTAAATTTATGATTGCGGTTACCGAATTAGAATTTATTTTAACAGCGTTTTGGAAATATTTTTCGGCTTGTTCTTTTTGATTATTTTGTAAACAAAGCTCTCCGGCCAATAATTTATAATTTTCACAAGGACATATTTTATCGGCTTCTTCCGCATAATTAAGAGCTTCATTATATTTCTTTTGTTCTCGATATAATAGTGACAGATAATAAGGTATAGTGTCATTATCGGAAAACTTTTGTTTTAACTGTATAAGCCCATCTATGTCATCTTTCAGATAAGCCAGATTAGCCATTGCTTCGGGATAATTTGGAGCATAAGTAAGAGCGAGATTAAACATTTCGGCGGCTTTTTCGTTGTTGCCTCTGATTGCATATATTTCACCTAAAGCGTTATAGCCTTCTTTGGTGTCCGGTTTTAATTTTATTACTTTATTATAAGCCGTTTCGGCTTCGATATATTTTCCCATTGCTGATAAAGACCAGCCCAAATTGAAATAAAATTCAAAATTGTTAAAGTCATTAATGATTGCTTTTTCAAAATATGCCACAGCTTCATTGTGTAATCCTCTTGATTGAGCAATTATTCCCAACAAATTTAATATATTCGGTTGGTTGGGGGCTGTTTGTAAAATTTGACGATATATCAGTTCGGCAGCATCAAGATTATTTTGTTGGTGAAGTTTTAGCGCTTGTTGCAACATAGAATCATAAGACATTTAATTCCTCCTTAATATCGGCAATTATTTTTTCGAACATATCGTATGTAAGCACTCCGGTATTAATATTGTAGCGAGACGTGTGATAAGAATTAAATAATATCATATTTTCTTTAGATAGATAATGTTTTGCTCCGTGCTTAAATTTAAACGCAGATTTTTTATATCCCAGAGTTGTCAGCAGAGTGTTATGAGCAACTGTTCCTAAAACCAAGATTATTTTAAGATTGGGCATATTTTTAATTTCATCTTGCAAAAACTGACGACAATTATTGGTTTCTTCAGCGACAACCTTATTTTGTAGAGGAACACAACGAACGGCATTTGTAACACGAGTATTAATAAGTTCAAAACCATCATCAGCTTTTTTAAGATATTCTCCTTTGGCAAAACCAAATTTTTTTAAGCACGGATAAAGCACATCTCCCGCATAATCGTTGGTAAAAGGTCTTCCGGTTTGATTTGCTCCGTTAAGTCCCGGTGCCATTCCGATTATTAATATTTGGGCGTTTTCACTTCCGAAAGATGGAACAGGCGCATTATGATAATGTGGGAATTTCGCTTTATTTTGGTGGCGAAAGTCAACTAATCTGGGGCAAAGATTGCAATTTTTATCGGGACATAACATTTTTTTCTCCATTATTTTCATCAATTTATCATATTTTTTTTTATTTGCACCCTTTAATTTAGAATATCAGCACATACATTAACAAATGACTAGCTTAATTAATATCTGTTTAATTAAATGGAGTTTATAAAATGAGAAAAGTATTGCTTTTAGCAGGTGTAGCAACCTTAGTTTCATTTAACGCAAATGCGTTTGATTTTATGAAAAATGTTAGACCGTATATTGGTGGTGACTATGTATATTCTTATGCCGATTATAAAAATACCGGACATAAAATGACACGTAGTTATAACTCATTAGGAGCGAATGTCGGTCTTCGTATGGGTAAATATTGGGGACCTGAATTTTATTATCAACAAGCATTTAAGCGTACAGCACATACGGCAGATGGTAAGGTAAGAAATAAATTCTTCAGTTATGGTATGGATTTGTTCGGATATGTACCACTCGGTTGTGAAGGTAAAGTAGATGCTTTGGTATCTGTCGGTTTTGGTGATTATAATGTAAAAACCGAACATAGAGGACACAGTAACGATACTAACAAAATCGGTTATCGTTTCGGTTTAGGTGCTCAATATAATATGACAGACAACTGGTCTATGCGTATTATGGGAAGATATAATTATATCGGTACCAGATATTTGGATAATACTTGGGAAGCAACCGCAGGTATCAGATATACATTCTAAAGTGTAACTATATATAACTAAAAACCTCCGATAAAAATTCGGAGGTTTAATTTTATGGTAAGGTTTTGCGTAATATAATATGTTATATTGTGCGGAGATAAAAATGAGCAAGAAGTTTTTTTATATAATGTCTGTATTGCCATGGTTGTTTACAACGGCTTGTAACAGCGAAGAAATAAAGCCGGAAGTTGATAATATTTTAGTGGAAAAGGCAAATCGCAAACTATATTTACGTAAGGGCAATGAAGTGGTGCGTGAATATTCAATCGGGTTGGGAGGAAATCCGATTGGGCATAAACAGCAAGAGGGTGATAACAGGACGCCGGAAGGGAGTTATATTATCTCGGGACGTAATCCTAAAAGTTCGTATCATTTATCTTTGCGAATTTCATATCCTAATGAACAAGATAGAAAATCCGCAAAAGAAAGAGGTGTTTCTCCTGGAGGAGATATTATGATACATGGCTATCCTAACAAAGTTCCGAGTTTTATGGCGCAATTTTTGAAAAACAGAGATTGGACACAAGGTTGTATTGCCGTATCAGATGATGAAATAGAAGAAATTTGGGATTTGGTGCCGAACAGCACTCCTATAAAAATCCTTCCGTAAGATAATAAAAAAGGTTGATAATTTCTGATATCAACCTTTTTTCGTTTTAATTGTAATGCCTTCTTTTTGTTGGGAATAACTTTTTGTTTGTACAGTCCGTTATGAAATAACTCATAAGCACCGACATCAAAGGGCTTAAACCTTTTCTTTTTCTTATTTTTCATTTTTCCTCCTTTTTGTTATTTGCTTTGAGCTTTGTAACACATTTCTTCGAAACTTTAAAACAAAAAAAAGCACCATAAAGGCGCTTTTTTGTTTTAATGGCGGAGAGTCAGGGATTGTCCTCAACATTGCAAGCAATGTTCGTTCCACTGCACTCATTGGCTTAAAGCCAACCGGCATACTCCGTCTGCCTTTCGTTTGTAGTCGAACCCCTCCACCCGTAGTTCGTATCCGTTTCTTCGAAACTTTAAAACAAAAAAAAGCACCATAAAGGCGCTTTTTTGTTTTAATGGCGGAGAGTCAGGGATTGTCCTCAACATTGCAAGCAATGTTCGTTCCAC